>CAYZZX010000011.1:0-37276 GCA_964483085.1 uncultured Synergistaceae bacterium | reverse complement strand
CCATCTCCCGGGCCAGTGCGACTAATTCACGGGTGAACCCTGCGCCTCCTGCGACTTCCGAGGGGGCCGTATCGCGGACGGAAGCGCGCCCTCCAGAGTATATATTGATGGTGATCCCGAGGGTTTTGAGCCGCAGCAGGGATTCCTCAGAACGGCTGGCGAGAATATCCACAAGCTCAGGCTCATTGACGAACTTGCCTATCTTTCGCAGGCTGACAAAATGCTCTTCGGGGCTTATCCGCCCCGCTGCGAGGGAGAAGAGCCCTCCGGACATGGCGGTACAGTTCGCGTCCCCGGCCCCCGTCTTACTCAGAAGAAGTACTTCAGCACCCTTCTCCCGTGCGGCAAGGGCCGCAGTGAGGCCTGCTCCGCCCGCTCCGATGACGATAACATCCCGTTCTTTCATTCTCAATTCCTCCCTGAAGGAAGAGCCCCGCAGCAAGTGCGGGGCTCTTCGTGAATATGGGCGTTTTCTGTTGTGCTACTCTTCCTCTTCCTCCTGCTTGTGGGCGCTGATGATTTTTTTCTCGAGATCTCCGGGAACCTCTTCGTAGTGATCGTAGGCCATAGTGAAGGTTCCCCGGCCGGAGGTCATGGACCGGAGGATGATGGCGTACCGGAACATCTCGGCGAGAGGGGCCTGGGCCTTGACCACCTGCTGGTGCCCCTTGCTGTCGATGCCGAGGATTCTTCCTCTGCGGCTGTTGAAGTCGCCCATGACGTCTCCGAGATAGTCCTCGGGGACGGTGACCTCTACGTTCATGATGGGCTCGAGGAGCACGGGGCTTGCCTCCAGAATTCCCTTCTTGAAGGAAAGGCGGGCGGCGAGCTTGAAGGCCATTTCAGAGCTGTCCACATCATGGTACGAGCCGTAGAAAGCCGTGGCCTTGAAGTCCACTACTGGGTAGCTCGCGAGGGGGCCCTTGACGAGAGCTTCCCGGAGCCCCTTCTCCACCGCGGGGATGAACCCCTTGGGGATGGCACCGCCGACGATCTTGTCTTCAAAGACGAACCCCTCTCCTCTTTCAAGGGGAGCGTAGCGGACGTGGACGTCACCGTACTGGCCATGGCCGCCGGTCTGCTTCTTATGTTTACCCTGGGCTTCGGCAGTCTTGCGGATTGTCTCCCGATAGGGCACCTGGGGGGTCGCCGTGTCGAGCTCCACTCCGTACCGTTCCTTGAGCCTCGAGAGGACGATATCGATATGCAGGTCCCCCATGCCGGAGAGCACGCTGTCGCCGGTCTCGGGATTTTTTTCGTAGGTCAGGCTGCGGTCCTCTTCAAGGGTCTTGTGGATTGCGTTGCCGAGTTTGTCCTCGTCCGCTCTGCTTCGAGCAGTGATGGCCACGCTGTAGACGGGGCGGGGGAATTCTATGGGGGGGAAGAGGACTGTTGAACCCTTCACGGAGAGGCTATCCCCCATCTGGGTGCTCTGCAGCTTCGGAATGGCGAGGATGTCGCCGACCAGAATCTCTTTCACGTCCCGCCCTTCTTTGCCGGTCATGAACTTGAAGGAGCTGATGCGCTCTTCGTCTCCCTTGTTCACGTTGTAGATCGTGTTATCGGAAGAGAGGCTCCCCGAATTGACTCGAATGAAGGAAAGCTTGCCCACATAGGGGTCAACCATGACCTTGAAGCAGATGGCGGAGAACTGCCCCTTCGGATCCGGCTCGATCTCAACGTCCTCCGTGCCCTTCTTCGCTGAACGGGTACGGGAGTCGAGGGGAGAGGGGAAGAATTCAATTATGAAGTCAAGGAGCTGGTGAACTCCCACATTCAGAGTGGATGCACCGGGTAATACCGGAAGGAGCATCCTTCCGGCGATGGCCTTGCGAAGAACGGGGTACAGCTCCTCGTCGGAGATGGACTCCCCTTCGAGGTACCGCATCATGAGGTCATCGTCAGCCTCAACGATTGCCTCCACGAGGGACTCCCGGGCGGAGTCGACGGCGTCGGCCATCTCCTCGGGGATGTCCTCTTCAGTGAAGGTTCCCGATCCGTCTGCAGTATAAATGTAGGCTTTCTTTTTGAGGACATCTGCCACGCCCTTGAAGGACCCTTCACTTCCCACGGGAAGAAAGACTGCGAGGGCCTTATCGCTGTAGGAAGACCGGATATCCTCGAGGACTCTCGAAAAATCCGAATTTTCCCGATCGAGCTTGGAGATGAAAAAAGCCGTGGGAATGCTGAACTCGGTGCCGGTCTCCCAGACACTGTCAGTCTGAACTTCGATGCTGCTGACTCCGCTGACTACGACGAGAAGGGCGTCGGATATGCGGACGGCGGAGCGCATTTCTCCCACGAAATCGGCAAAGCCGGGGGTATCAAGGGCAAAGAGTGTCTTTCCCTGCCGTTCCATAGTCAGCAGAGATGTATTGATTGAGATTTGCCGTTTCTGTTCCTCCGGTCCGAAATCGCTGACTGTATTTCCGTCCTCGATTCGTCCCAGTCTGGTCGTGGTGCCGCAGCCGAAAAGCATGGCCTCCACAAGGGAAGTCTTTCCTGCCCCACCGTGTGCTGCAATGGCGAAACTTCGTGTATTCTCGGGTTGACGGGTTCCCATTTCCAACTACCTCCTCCGGCGTCTCTTTCTGATGATGCCTGCTTCTTTTCAGCAAAGCAACTCGAATATCTTACGCATTAGAACCCCTTTCGTCAACAAAGGGGCGCACTCCGTAACCGCCCTATTCCCTTTTCAGAAAAACGGAAAGAAGACGGGCCACATCCTTTGGATCTGCCTGCCCCCGGGCCTCTCTCATGACAAGGCCCGCAAGGAACTTTTCCTTTTTCCCCGCAGTATCCCGGCCCGAGAGAATCTCGGCGACGACATCCGGTTGAGCAGAGAGAACAGACCGGATCATATCTTCGAGGGCGGTGCCGGAAAGGCCTCCCGACGATGCATCCGCCGCCTCTATGCTTTCGGCGAGGGAGCGCCCCTCGACCATGGAGTTGAAGACCTCCCGGGCGACGGTTGTGGAAAACTCCCCCTTCTCGACCGGGATGAGCAGGGCGGCGAGATCCACGGGAGCCACAGGAAAGGCCTCGATGGAGCACCCCTTTTCCCGCATTCCCCGCAGTACCTCCGTGCGGATCCAGTTTGACGCCCGGACGGGAGACGCTCCTCTTCGGACGCACTCCTCGAAATACTCGGCGAGAGGGAGGCTTTCCGTTAAGATTTCAATGTCCGCCGGAGGAAGGGCGTATTCCTTCCGGAAACGCTCCTCCCGGACCCAGGGAAGCTCCGGAAGAGCGGCTCGAATGGACTCCGTGAGGGCCTCGGATATGAAAATAGGAGGGATATCGGGGTCGGGGAAGTAGCGATAGTCGTCGGCCCCCTCCTTGCTGCGCATGGCGGTGGTGACTCCCTCGGCATCATTCCAGTGACGGGTCTGCCGGAAGAAGGTCTGCCCCTCGCCGAGAAGGTTCGTCTGGCGATGAATCTCATAGTCGAGGGCCCGTTCTACGGCCTTCAGGGAGTTCATATTCTTTATCTCCACCCGTTCTCCCCAGAGGAGCATCTCTCCTGTATCGGCGGAGATTTTTTTCATGGAGATGTTGGCGTCCACCCGGAGGGACCCCCGCTCCATGTCGCCGTCGGAGACGCCGAGGTGTCGAACGAGCTGCCGTATTCTGGCGATGTCCTCCCTTGCCTCGGCCGGTGTGGACAGGTCGGGCTCGGAGACGATCTCTGCAAGGGGCACTCCTCCCCGATTGTAGTCCACAAAGGAGTGGTCCGACCCCTCGAGGCGGCCGTCGGAGGCTGAGTGGACAAGCTTTCCGGCGTCCTCCTCGAGATGGAGGCGGGTGATCCGGATTCGCTTCAACCCCCCGCCGGAGGAGAGAAAGAGTTCCCCTCCCACGGCGAGGGGCAGATCATACTGGCTGATCTGATAGGCCTTGGGAAGATCGGGATAAAAATAATTTTTCCGGTGAAAGGTTGTTTTATTCTGTATGGTGCACGAAAGAGCAAGGGCCGCACGGATTCCCAACTCTACCACTCTTTTGTTCAGAACCGGAAGGGAGCCGGGAAGGCCGAGGCAAACGGGGCAGACGTTGGTGTTCGGCTCCGCTCCGATGTAGTCTGTGGAGCAGGAGCAGAAAATTTTCGAGAGAGAGGCAAGCTGTACATGGATCTCGAGGCCGATGACCGGCCGCCACAGCACCTTCATGACGATCTCCTCCCTTCCGGGACGCTTAGAGGCGCGAGGGGTGCCCTGCCGAGACGGCCTTCGAGGACAGCTGCGGCATTGAGGAGCTCCGACTCTCCCCATCGGGGGGCGATGAGCTGAACTCCTACTGGCAGGGGTTTTTCGTCCGCCGTGAACCCTCCGTTTATGGAGAGGGCGGGAAGGCCCGCAAGGTTCACCGGAAGGGTGAAGACGTCGGCGAGATACATGGAGAGAGGGTCGCCCACGAGCTCACCTCTGCGGAAGGGCGGTGTGGGGGCGGTGGGGAGAGCGATGAGATCACACTCCCGAAAGGCGGCGTCGAACTCCTCCGTCAGAAGACGGCGGACCTTCTGCGCCGTCAAGTAGTACGCGTCGTAGTAGCCCGAGCTGAGCACATAGGTCCCCGTCAGAATGCGGCGCTTCACCTCTTTGCCGAAGCCGGCCCCCCGGGTATTGAGGTAGAGGTCGAGGAGGGTGTCCTCCGGAGAGGTGAGACCGTACCGGACTCCGTCGAAGCGGGCAAGATTTGAGCTTGCTTCCGCCGGGGCGAGTATGTAGAAGCAGGGAAGGCCGAATTCAAGGGAGACGGGGAGAGAGACCTCGGTGATCTCCGCCCCCTCCTCGGCGCACATTTTGAGGGTATTCTCGAGGACATCCGACACGGAGGGGTGAAGCTGCCCCTTCATGGAATTGAGTTCCCGGACGACGGCGATCTTCTTTCCCCGAAGAGACGCAGACGGTAGAGGGGCGCTGTAGTTCGGGCGGTTTCTCCGGTTCGATGTGCCGTCCCGGAGGTCGGGCTTCGCGATGACCGAGAGGGCAAGGGCGAGATCCTCAACCGTCCTGGCGAAGGGGCCGATCTGGTCGAGGGAGGAGGCGAAGGCCACAAGCCCCCATCGACTCACGAGGCCGTAGGTCGGCTTCAGACCGTAGATACCGCAGAAGGAGGCGGGCTGCCGTATGGAGCCCCCCGTATCGCTGCCGAGGGCGAGGGGGACGTACCCCGCCGCCACGGAGACGGCGCTTCCTCCGGAGCTCCCTCCGGGGACCCTGTCGAGGTCCCATGGGTTCGCCGTGGGGTGAAAGGCTGAGAACTCCGTCGAGCTTCCCATGGCGAACTCATCCATATTTGACTTTGCCGCGAAGACGGCCCCCTCGGAGGCGAGAAATTCCGCCACGGAGGCGTCGTAGGGGGCAATCCAGTGCTCGAGCATGCGGCTTCCGCATGTGGCCGGAACTCCCGAGAGGCAGAGGTTGTCCTTGAGGACCACGGGGACTCCCGCCAGAATTCCGGGGTCCTCCCCCCGGGCAACAAGTGCGTCCACTCTTCGGGCCTGCTCCTCGCCTCTTTCCTTTAATACCGCCAGGAGAGCCTGAAGGGAGGGTTCATGAGAGGCAATCCGATCCATGGAGGAGGAAAAAACCTCAAGGGCGGAAAACTCTTTTGCGCGAACTCCCCGGCTGATCTCCCCTGCGGAGAGGGTGTGGAGCTCCACGGCTAGAACTCCTCCAGAATACGGGGGACGACGAAAAAACCATCCCGGGCATTCGCTGCTGCGGCGAGCACTGCTTTTCCAGCAGACGAAGAAATAACCGTGTCCTCCCGCAGAGGGGGGATATCCCCGTCAGTGAAGACGAGGGGTTCTACGTCTTTCAGCGAAAGCCGCCCCTCCTCCTCCGTCGTGGAGAGGGTGTTAAAGTAGCCGAGGATGCCCTCGAAGTGGGCTGCGAACTCCTCCGCTTCGTTTTTTTCCACATGAAGCCGGGCGAGGTTCGCCACAGCCTGTATATTCATATCAGTGACCGTCATACCTGTTCCTCCCTGTTCTCCGAAAAAGGAAGGGAGCTTGGAGAGCTCACGCCCTTCCTCTTCCGATCAATTGCAAAAACTCCTCCTCGGACAGGATCTTCACTCCGAGGGTTGCGGCCTTCGCCAGCTTGCTTCCCGCATCCTTCCCGGCGACAACGAAGGATGTCTTTCTGCTGACGCTGGAGGAGGAAAGAGCGCCAAGCTCCTTCGCTGCCGCCTCAGCTTCGCTTCTCGTAAAGGAGGTCAGCTCGCCTGTGAAGACGATGCGTAGCCCTTTCAGCGGAAGGGGTCCTTCCGCTTCTTCCTTTTCTTGCTCCCGGGGGAGGGCGCCCTTCACTCCGGCCCTTGCAAGGGTCTTTATGAGATGTATATTCTCCGGGGCCTCGAAGAAGGAGTGGACGGAGCCGGCGATGACCGGCCCGACCCCCTCTACCTCTGCGATGGCCTCCGGGGAGGCCGCCGCCAGTTCGTCCATATCCCGGAAGGAACCGGCAAGCAGTTCAGCCCCTCTGACGCCGAGAAAGCGGATGCCGAGAGCAGCGAGAAGACGGGAGAAGGGACGCTCTTTTGAAGCCTCAATTGCCTTGAGAAGGTTTGCTGCGGATTTCGCTCCCATTCTGTCCAGGGAGGCGAGCCCTTCTGCTGAAAGGGAGTAGATGTCGGCTACTGAGCCCATGAGCTCCTTCTCCACGAGCTGGGCGATGAGTTTGTCTCCAAGCCCCTTGATGTCCATTCCGCCTCTCGACGCGAAGTGGGCGATCCCCTCTCTGATCTGGGCCGGGCAGGAGTTCCGGTTGGGGCAGCGAAGAGCTACCTCCCCCTCGAGACGGACAGCGGGCGTTCCGCAGGCCGGGCAGACTGAGGGCATGAAGAACTCCCTCTCCTCTCCGGTTCGGTCTTCAAGAACCGGACCGAGGATCTCGGGGATGATCTCTCCCGCCTTGCGGACCCGAACGGAGTCGCCGATGAGAACGCCCTTTTTGCGGAGTTCGTCCTCGTTGTGAAGACTTGCCCGCCGCACCACCGACCCCGAAAGGTTCACCGGTTCGAGAAGTGCCACTGGAGTCAGAGCGCCCGTTCGGCCTACGGAGATGATGATGTCCGTGAGTCTTGTAATCTTCTCCTCGGGGGGGTACTTGAAGGCAATGGCCCAGCGGGGCGCATGGGAGGTTGAGCCGAGGCTGTTCCAGAGAGCGAGGTCGTTGAGCTTCACCACTACGCCGTCTGTGGCATAGGGAAGGGAGAAGCGCTCTTCCTTCCATTTCAGAACGAACTCCCTCACCTCCTCCGCCGAGGCACAAAAGTCCCAGGCCTTTTGCACGGGAAGCCCCGCTTCTTCGATCCATCGCAGCAGGTCTTTCTGGGTTGTAAGTCCGGCCTTCTCCGGCGAAAGGAGGGAGTAAAGATAGATAGAAAGTCGCCGCTCCGCAGTCACAGCGGAGTCAAGCTGCCGGAGGGCGCCTGCAGCTGCGTTCCGGGGGTTGGCGAAGAGGGGCTCGCCGAGCTCCTCCCTTTCGAGGTTCATGGCGGCGAATCGATTCCGGTCGAGAAAGACCTCTCCCCGAACCAGCATCCTGGGCGGCACCTCTCCGGTAAGACGAAGTGGAAGGGATTGGATTGTCCGGAGATTGGCGGTGACGTCCTCTCCGACCCTGCCGTCCCCCCGGGTCGTTCCTCTGGTGAAGACCCCGTTTTCGTAGAGCAGCGAGATGGCAAGCCCGTCAACCTTCAGCTCGCAGACGTATCCCCCTGCGTCGACGGAAGCCATTCGGAAGAGAAAGCCGTCGAGATCCTCCATGGAGAGGGCATTGTCCAGACTGAGCATGGGCTCTTCAAGGACAACTCGTTCGAAGGGCCCCGAGGCCTTCCCCCCCACTCGCTTCGTGGGTGAGTCGGGCTGCTGCAGGGAGGGAAAGCGCTCCTCGAGCTCAAGGAGTTCTCTATAGAGGGCGTCATATTCGTCGTCGGGTATCTCCGGAGCGTCGAGGACATAGTAGAGAAAACCGTGATGGGCGAGTTCTTCCTGAAGACGGGCCGCCCGGAGCCGTGCCTCTTTTGGAATCGCCGGAAGCTGATCAGGGTGCTCGGCTGCCATGGAACTCACCCCTCCTGATGATTTTCCTCCTCACCTTCGTCCCGAGTTCTTGAGGGAAGAGGTTTCATGGTGGGGAAGAGAATCACATCCCGGATCGACCGGGAATCCGTCAGAAACATGACGAGGCGGTCCACGCCGATTCCGAGCCCACCAGTTGGAGGAAGGCCCATCTCGATGGCGTTGATGAAGTCTTCATCGAAATCGTGGGCCTCATCGTCGCCCTCCTCTTTTTTCTTGAGCTGATCTTCGAAGCGGGTTCTCTGGTCGAGGGGGTCGTTCAATTCACTGAAGGCGTTGGCGACCTCCTTGCCGCAGATGAAGAGCTCGAAGCGCCGGGTATAGTCGGGGTTTTCAGGGTCACGCTTGGCAAGGGGGGAGATCTCCGTGGGGTGGCCGAGGACGAAGGTCGGCTGAATCAGCTTTTCCTCCACAAAGGTCTCGAACATGAGGTTGAGCACCGCGAAGCGGCTCTCCGTCCCCTTGAGATCGATGCCCCGGTCACGGCCGATGCGCCGGGCCTCGTCGTCGTCCTTGACGGCCCGAAAGTCCGTCCCGGTGTACTCCGCCACGAGGTCGAGCATGGACGCCCTCCGGAAGGCCTTCTCAAAGTTCAGATCGACGTCCTGGTACCGGACGATCAGGGGTTCATCCCCCGGGTGCACCACTCTGGCGGCGTTCCGGATGATCTCCTCGGTGAGATCCATCATATCTTCATAGTCGGAGTAGGCCCAGTAGACCTCCATGCACGTGAACTCGGGATTGTGCATGATGCTGACCCCTTCGTTCCGGAAGTTCTTCCCCATCTCGTAGACCCGCCCGAACATGCCGACGATGAGGCGCTTCAAGTACAGCTCCGTGGCAATTCGCAGGAACATCCCCATACCAAGGGCGTTATGGAACGTGTTGAAGGGGCGGGCGTTTGCGCCTCCCGCGAGGACGGAGAGGATGGGGGTTTCCACCTCAAGGGTACCGTGATCCTCCAGAGTCTTGCGTATGGAGGAGATGATCCTCGACCGCTTTCTGAAGTTCTCCCGAACGTCCGGATTGGCGAGAAGGTCCATGTATCGCTGACGGTACCGGACTTCTGTATCCTTGAGGCCATGCCACTTCTCTGGAAGGGGGCGGAGGGCCTTGCACAGAAGGACGCAGTCGCTGACCATTATGGTCAGTTCTCCCCTCTGGGTGCGGAAGGGGTGACCGACGATGCCGACCCAGTCTCCCGTGTCCACCCATTTTTTCACGAAGGAGTACTTCTCCTCTCCCATAGTATTGAACTGAAAGTACAGCTGCAGGGTCTCCGTCTCGTCGGCAAGATTCGCGAAGGTCGCCTTGCCGTGCTTTCTGAGGGTCATGATCCTGCCCGCCGTGGTGAGAGTGACGGAGTCGTCAAGCTCGTCGTCGGCGAGGTGAGAGAAGTTCTTTTTCACCCAGGAGAGGGCGTGCTTCCGATCCCACTTCTCCACCAGGTAGGGATCGTACCCCTCCTCGGCTCTGAGCCTTTCGAGTTTATCCTTCCGCTGCCGGACGATCTCGTCCTCAGCGGGGATATCGGGTTTTACTGCAGGCTGATTCTTGTTTTTCTTCTTCTGTTCATCCACTGTGTCAGTCTCTCCTTTCAAAATACCCGGTCCATTCCGTAAGCAATCCCCGTAGCTCAGGCCATGAATTATGAGAGGCGGCGGCACGCCGAAGGGCGCCGACACCCCGTTCTCCCTTGAACATGCCGGCGAGCAGGCGCTTCAGAAAGAGAACGGCCTTTTTCGGACTCTCTTCCGCGCTGATCAGATCGCCAAAGGACAACAAAAGGTGCACCTGAAAATCCGGGGATGGATTTCTGTAGCTATTATGCACGTCATAGCCGAGAAATGCCAGCGTCCGGGGAAAAAGAAAGGGGTCCGCCAAAGCACCCCGGGCCAGCATGACGGCAGCACATCCCTCATCAAGATATCCTGCGGCCTGCTCAGGGGTATAGACGTCTCCGGAGGCGCATATTTTCTCCGGAAAAAGGGCCGCGCAGCGTCCGACGATCGACCGGTCGGCCTCTCCCGAATACCGGGCGGCGGGAGTTCTGCCGTGAATGGTCACAAGGGCGGCACCGGCATTCAGAAGCCCCTCGCAGAAGGCCTCGGTGGAAAGAGGAAAGGAGGGGGGGCATTTACGTATTTTGGGCCAGACGGGGCGCCCAAGAGCTGCCAGGGTCCGCACCATTTCGAAGGCTACCTCAGGTCGTTCGAGAAGCCGGGAGCCGGCGCCTTTTTTCAGCACCTTGGGCATGGGGCAGGCCATGTTGATCCCCAGGGCGGGGAAGGGCCGCTCCTCCAGGGCTCTTTCAGCGCCCGAAAGAAGAGTCGCCTCGTCTCCGGCGAAGAGCTGCAGTATAAGAGGGGCTTCGCCGGGAAGGGCAGCGAGCATGTGCGCGGTCTTCCGGTTGCTCCGAAGCAGTCCGGCGCCGCTCACCATTTCAGTATGGACCGCCCCCGCTCCGAGAAGGGAGTAGAAAAGCCGTAGAGACGGAATGGTCACTCCCGCAAGGGGGGCTAAAAGGAGGAGGTTCGGAAGCATCAGCCCTCCAACGGGGAGGAGTGTTTCTTTCGCTCCTTCCTTGAGCACCGGAGGAAGGGGGATCACCGGGGGCGGTTCCTCCCGTAAATGATCCTCAGCCCGTCAAGGGTAAGGGAGGGAACGACTGCGGTGATGGTCTCCGAGAGGGATGCGAGCACCGCCGCATGGCCGCCCGTGGCGATCACCGGCGTCTCACCGCCGAGCTCCCTCCAGATGCGCCTCACGAGGCTGTCCACGAGGCCGGCGTTTCCGAAGAGGATGCCGGCCTGGATCGAGCCAACGGTATTGTTCCCGATGACGCTCGCCGGAGGCTCAAGGGAGACCTGGGGCAGCTTGGCGGTGCGGCCGAAGAGGGCCTCCATTCCCGTGACAAGCCCGGGAGAGATGGTCCCTCCGAGATAGGCGCCCTCGCGATCGAGGATATCCAGGGTAATGGCCGTTCCGAGATCCACTATGATGAGGGGGGAACCGAAGGCGGCTTTTCCCGCCACGGAGTTGACGAGACGGTCCGCTCCGACCTCCTGGCGCGGAGAGTAGGCGATGGCGACGCCGAGGTCCAGCGAGGAGGTGACTCGCAGAGGACTCACGGAGAGATAGTTTCGAAGGCCCTCTTCAATGGCGGTATCCAGTGAGGGGACGACGCTTGAATAGATGGCTCCGTTTATTTTCTTCAGATCGATGCCGGAGATGGTCAGAAGATTGAGGAGATAGACCCCCAGCTCGTCGGATGTATGGCGCTCCGAAACGAGCCTCCAGGATTTCACGAGGGTCTCCCCCTCGAAGATTCCGATCACCGTTGTCGTGTTGCCCGCGTCTAGAACAAGGAGCATTACAATCTCCTCCTCTCAGGGAGTATTTTTTCAGGGGCTCGGCGCCTTGCCGTCACCCCGCACCTCAATTCAAGGGACTTCTATTATGGCACGGGGGATAATAATGATAATATATCTTGTATCATAGTGAAAGATATCAGGAGACTTGACGCAGAGAGTTCCTGCAAACTGGTCAGTATAAAGGAGAAACCAAGAAAAAAGGATCAGATTCCTCTCTACAAACAATACTGCAGACAGCTTTTACTAACGAAGATGATTTTACGTCATTTTGAAAAATAAAAGGAGGCTTTTATCATGAAAAAATATCTGGTATCAATTTTAGCGGTTTTCGTCTTGCTTGTGGGCCCAGGCGAAGTATTCTCAGACAACGCAGGCAGTGGGGATGGCATCAAGACCTTTGGCCAAGTGTTGCAAGAGGTAGGTATTATAAAAGAAGCTGGTACTGACGTACATGTCAGGAGGCAGCTCACCAGAGAAGAAATGGTTACCATTGTAAATAGACTCTACAGAGAAAAGGCCCCTGAGCATGCTGTGGAATTTGATCCCACCGAGGAGTACAGGACCTTTACTCCGCCGGAAAAACCCACCTTTACAGATGTACCTCAAACACACTGGGCGTACAAAGAGGTCGAATTCGCTTATGCAAAAGGTATTTTAAAGAGAACATCGGCGAGTGAGTTTGGTTTAGGCCAAAGGGTAAACGCCAACGAAGCGGCACTTTTTTTGATCAGGATTATGGGTTATGATGACGAAATAATGGAAGAGAAAATCACCTCTGAAGATGCGTACAGAAGGGTTTTTCTCTTATTAGGCATATGGGGAAGTCATGTAAAGGATCCCTTTGCCCCCCTCATCCGTGCAGACTTTTTCCAAATGGTCTATGAAGCGCTCTGGGCGAAGACTCCGAACGGGGTCAAGTTCGTTGAAGAAGCCTTTGGCTATGAAGAAGAGGTAAAGTGGAAGACCGAAAGAATACTTGGAGGGGATAGATATTGCTGCTATTTAGAAATGCATGATATTCCCCCTTCGGATGGTAATTACTATGCTTCTTTTATACCTATATTCCACACGGAAGAAGAATTATTTGAAGGCTATCTGGATTTTGAGCGCAATGACATCACCAGGACCTTTGATACGTCCTACTACGACAATCTGAAGAGTTACCTGTCAGACCTCAATACAACGGAGGGATTCCAGTCCTGGGACTATACAAATGCAATGCTTATCAAGGTGTTGCAGCGGGAGAATAACACCTTCGTAGAGACCATAAACGACATCACCTCTGGTGAAATGCAGGAGATTTCCCGGGATGAATTTCAGAACCTCGTGGGCGATCCGGTGACTTTTGATTTGAGAATGTGGACTCCCCACAGAGACAGTGAGGATGAGCACACGTATCTCCACCCCTATAAGGCTGACGGCCGTGTTGCCATCGACCCCGCAGAAGCTCACTTTGAATTCCACTATTACAGGCCTGCAGAAGAGGGTATGGACCAGGAGAATGAGATCCTCTCATATGAAATCAAGGGCATACAGGTGGACAAAAAAACACAGAGTAAGTTTGTATTGAGAATAAGGATTGCAGAAGATCAGTACCAGGATGTAGATTTATTTTTTGTATTTGAGTACGATTCAGACAATAAAAGGGTGGTACAAGCCGCTTCTTGTAACACTATGGGATTTGGCGTGCTCAACCCGGATGGCGCTATGATGTACTGATGATTCACTCTTCCTGCTAATTTATTTGAATTATAAAAGGCAGGGATAACCTTCGTTATCCCTGCCTTTTTGTATGTTCTTGCAGGCACAACGTAAGGCATGCAAGCCCTTTTTCCTCTCCGGTTTTGGCGATTTTATGCACTCTTCCTCCAGAAAAAACTCACGCGAGGATCAGCAGAACGGCAAGAAGGGTGACCGCCGCTCCGGCCAGAGTTCGGCCTCTCAGGGGGTAAAGAGCTCCGGCGAGGACGAGCACAAAGACTCCTCCTCCGAGGAGGACGGGCAGGGGCGACCACGGAAGGCTCCAGGGGAGAAGAAGGGCGGCGCCGTCCGCAACCTCTTTCCAGAGAAGAAAGAGCCCTTCGGCGGGGCCGGAGAAAAAAACGCTGAAGGGGAGCTCCGCCAGGGCGGGGAGAGCCTGAAGGAGGGCTATCGGGTAGAGGACGGCGAAGACCGGCAGAGCGGCGAAATTCACAACGAGCCCCGCGAGCGGAAGAGGTCCGAAGACCGCCGAGCTCTGCGGATAGGTTACAAGCCAGATGAGAGGGCTCGAGAGGAGGGCCGTCTTCACCGATGGACGGGCATTTACGGCGGCAAGGGTGAGAGCCGCAGTGACGGAGAGGCGCCACCCCACATCCCAGAACCATTCCGGACGCCAGAGAAGGAGGAGGAGCGCCGCGGCGGAGACCCCATTGACGGGGTTACCGGGCCGGCCAAGCATTTTCCCGAGAAAGACCAACTGAATCATGAGGGCAGCCCGGAGGGCGCTCGGTGCTGCCCCGGCAAGAAGGACATAGATCCAGAGAAAAACACTCGTCAAGAAAAGCCGGACCCGGAAGGGACATGTTCGGGTTTTTGTGCGGAGCGAGAGCAGCTTCCACGCTCCCAGGGCGGCGAGCCCCACGTGAAATCCCGAGACGGCCAGAAGATGGGCGCTCCCCCACCGGCGGTGCTCCTCCGCAAGGGAAGGGTCGCGGACCCCGAGGAGCGCAGCGAGAAGGTACCCCCGGAGGGAGGGGGGCAGAGTGAGCAGCATCTGAGAGCGAATGGCGCTTCTCCACCGGGCCATGCTCCACTCCGTACTCTTCCGGACGGAAAATTTTTCCGGAAGAAATTCTCCCGCTGCACCCCGGGCCCGCCAGTAGAGGTCCTCTCGAAAAGACGAATCCCTTCGGGTTGACAGAGGAACAGTTCTGCCGAACGCCTTCATCCGGTCCCCTTCCCGTACGGGGGACGAGGGGGGGATCTTCATCATAAAGCGCTTCCCCTCTCCTTCCACAAGAAGGGCCCGGCGGAAGCCCCAGGGGCGTTCGAGAATCACCCGTCCTTCAAAAGAAAAGGCCTCCTCCGGCGGAAGAGTCGGCAAGAGAAAGGAGGAAACGGCGTAAAGGGCGCACAGCAGGGCAAGGAGGGCGATCCCACCTCCATAGGCCAGAAAACGAGGAGGGAAGAACTCTGTGAAGAGAAGGAGAAGTCCGAGGGAGACGAGAGGCGCGAGGGCAAGGGCAAGAACGGGTGGAATTCCCTTGCCTGCCGCAGCGAGGGAGGCGGAGAGACCGCCGAGGAGAAAAAGAAGAGGCGCTCTGGCGATTCCCTCCGGCAAGGGAGGAGCGGCCTGGTTCATCGAAGGGTGACTGCTCTCCTCATCCCCTCGAGCTTCTTCGGTCCGATCCCCTTGACGCGGAGCAGGTCCTCCACTGAGGAGAAGTATCCCCGGCTCGTCCGGTATTCCAGGATGGCCCGGGCCGTCGCCGGTCCGACTCCGGGCAGCCTTTCGAGCTCCTGAAGGGTGGCGGTGTTGACATTCACCGGAGCGGCAGCGGCCCCTTCCGCCGGAGCGGTGAGGGAGGAAGAAGGAGATGAGGGGAGAGAAAGGGAGGGATCGAAAGATTCCTTTGAGCCCGCGGCGGGGACGTGGATATGCATGCCGTCGGAAAGGGGCGCGGCGAGGTTGATCCTCACGGGGTCCGCCTTGGGAGTGAGCCCTCCCGCAGCGTCCACTAAATCGACAATACGGACGTCGGAAGAAAGGGTGTAGACCCCCGGAGCGGAGACCTCCCCCGTGATGTAGAGCACCCAGGGTTTTTTCTTTCCTTCATCGGGAGGAGTTTTTTCTCCGGTTTCCGCCTTTGGAACAGCCGGCGGAGAGAGCGAAAGGGCGGGACCGGCAGTCTGCCCCGAGGGGCGGCCGGAGAACTTCCCCGAGTAGAAAAAAACAAGACCTCCGGCGAGAAGAAGGCAGAGCATTCCAGCCCCGAAAAAAAGAAGGCCCCTGCGGGTTCCTTCCTCTCTGAAACTGTTGAATCCCATTTTTCCCCCTCCTATCTAGTCCAGCAAGGAAAGTATCTTGCCGGCGAGACACCAGTTATCTCCCCGGGTAATCTCCACAGAGGCCGTCCGTCCGAGAAGATCGTCCGCTCCTTCGACGAGAACGACCTTGTCGGAGGGCGTTCTGCCCTGCAGAAGCCCCTCTCCCCGGGGGGCGAGGTCATCGAGCAGCACAGGCAGTGTCCTCCCCACGAGGGATTCATTGATCTCCCCCGCAATGGCAGACTGGAGTTCGTTGACGATCCTCAGCCGCTCCATCTTGACGGTCAGGGGAATCTGGTCCTCCCGCTCCGCAGCAGCCGTTCCTCTTCGGGGGGAATAGGCCGAGGTATGGACGAGGTCGAAGCGAAACTCCTTCAGCATATTTACGGACTCGGTGAAATCCTCCTCCGTCTCGCCGGGATGGCCGACGATCAGATCGCTGGTGAGCCCCAGATCGGGCAGGGCGCTCCTCAGAAGCTCCACGGTTGAACGATACTGGCCGAGGGTGTATTTCCTGTTCATCAGGGCGAGCATTCTGTCGCTTCCCGACTGAATGGGAAGGTTGACCGAGGGGCAGATCACCGCCTGATGCTCCCTCATGACCTCCACTATGTCGGGAGTAAAATCCTGAGGGTGAGAGGTGACGAAGCGGAGACGGTCCACACCGGTTTTCATAACGCACTCCCGAAGAAGAGCCGAGAAGGGAAAGGCTGGAGACAGATCCTTGCCGTAGCTGTTCACGTTCTGCCCCAGGAGGGTGATCTCCCGGACTCCGTCCTGCACGAACGCCCGTACTTCGTCGAGAATGAGATCGGGAGAGCGGGAGATAAACCGCCCCCTCACGTAGGGAACAATGCAGTAGGAACAGAAGTTATCGCACCCGTGAGCTATGGTCACAAAGGCTTTCCATGGATTGGCTCTTTTCAGGGGGACCTCAGAAATATCGAAAAACGCCGAGGGGTCGTCGTCGAGATAGTAGAACTTTTCTCCCGGACAGCTCATGAGCAGGTCAAGCCCCTCGGGGACGGAACCGATATGCCGGGGCCCGGATACGAAGCGCACCCATGGAAATCTGGAGGCCATAGCGGCCCCCACGTTCTGGCCGATACAGCCCGTCACGGCGACGAAGGGTCTTCCCTCCCTCCCCCATCGGGGAGCGAAGCGGCCGAGCTCACTCCAGACCTTCTGCTCCGACTTGTCGCGGATACTGCATCCGTTCAGTATCACCACGTCCGCCTCATCCTCGGGTGCTTCAGTCCAGCCCCGGGCAAGAAGGGCGGTTTTCATCTTATCTCCATCATACACATTCATCTGGCATCCATAGACTTTCAAGGCAAATCGATACACGAAACAACCTCCTCTGGAAAAGGAAATAATGTCCTTTTCCGTCAAGAAAGCATTATACCCTTCAGAGAAGGGGTGGTACAAGCTCCCTTTTTCCGCAAATCCGCAGGTTGGCCCGCGTCGCCGCTGCCGGCGGACGAAAAAAGTGGTGTAGAATAGGAGAAAAGAACTCCGAAAGAAGGTCTGTCATGAAAAATTGTCTGCTCCTCCGGCTGATCATCCTTGTTCTGCTACTTCCGTGGATTCCTCTTCCCGCTTCCGCTGCAACCTTGCCTGAAATTCCGGGCTTTCAGGGAGAGGAAGAACGAATTTTTCCGCTCTCCTCCGCAGCGGGGTCCGTAGGCCAATGGACTCTCCGCATTTATCGAAAGGAAAACGGAAGCAGCCTGAAGGTCACCCTGCTCACCGGCTCCGGTCCGGGGACCTTTTCCCCTGCGGACGATGAGGAGACGAAGGACGACCGGCCAATAGGCTTCGGCTCGACCTACGAGATCATCTCCCTCGGAGGCAGACGGGCCGTTCTTGAGGAGGTCCCCTCTCTCGGGCTCGCCCTGGCCGTTCCGCTGGAAAAAGAGGGCTCCCTGACCCTTGAAAGCTCGTCCCTCACCCGGGAGGAGATGCTGTCCGCTGCACTGCCCCTTCTGCAGGGGATCAGCATCCAGAAGTAAGGAGTCCGAAAAGCGAAGGAGCGAAGGGCTGTTCCGGCCCTTCGCTCCTTCGCTTTTCGGTACTGTCTGCCCTTCTTATTCCTCGGGCTCGAACATATCCTTGCCCACGGCGCAGACGGGGCAGACCCAATCGTCAGGGATATCCTCGAAGGTCGTTCCGGGAGCCACGCCCGAGTCCGGATCGCCCTCGGCAGGATCATAGACATAGCCGCACACAGTGCAAACGTACTTTTTCATGAGATTTCCCCCTTTTGAGGTGTCAAGATGGTACCCGATGAACATTATATCCCCTCGTTAGAAAAAGGCAACAGAAAAATCTTCAGATAAACCTCTTCAGAGGATTGCCGTCTTCTGCCCCTTTCCTCCCGAGAGGCAGACTGATCCGCTTCCGGTGACCAGGTAGTCGTCCTCGATCCGCATGCCTCCCCACCCCTCGAGGTAAATTCCGGGCTCGATAGTCACCACATCTCCCTCGGCGAGGATGTCCGTCGACAGGGGGGAGAGCCTTGGGGCCTCATGAACCTCAAGGCCAAGGCCGTGTCCGAGGCCGTGAGGGAAATGGCCGCCCCATCCGCCATCGGTGATGATTTTTCGGGCCACGGCGTCGATCTCCACGCCCGAAGCTCCGGGGCGAAGTGCCCGGGCTGCCTGAGAATGGGCCTCCAGGAGGAGCCCTTCGATCTCCTGAGCTCTCTCCGAGAGGGGGCCGAGGGAAAAGTTTCGGGTCAGGTCAGACATATACCCCTTCACTGTGGCGCCGAAATCCACGGTCACAATATCCCCCCGGCGGAAGGGGCGCTCCGTGGGAGAGCCGTGAGGGAGGGCGCTCCGCTCTCCCGAGGCGACGATGAAGCTGCTCCCCTTCCAGCCTCCCTCTGCGCCTTTTTTACGAAGGGTATATTCGAGGAGGGCATTGAACTCCTTCTCCGTCATCCCCTCCCGGACGGACTGAAGAACCTCCTCGTAGGCGTCGGAGGCGATGGTCCCCGCCCGGCGGATGTACTCAACCTCAAGGTCGTCCTTTTTCCGGCGGAGCGTGGGCAGCAGGGTCGAGCAGTCCTTCCATTCCGGAAGGGCCGGCTTGATCGCCGAGAAGAGGTTGACGGAGAGGCGGTCCCCCTCGTACCCTCCGGCGGACCAGGACTGAGAGCGGAGGATGTCCGCCGTCTTTTCAGGAAGGGATGCTGCCCCCTGATTGACGAGTTCAAAGGGGGATTCTTTTTCGGCCTGGAGGATATATCTGCCGTCCGTCACCAGCCAGGCGTCGGAAGGGGAGATCACCACAGCACCGCTGCTTCCGCGAAATCCGCTGAGCCAGCTCAGAGATTCGCTGTTGTAGCGTTCTGTCACCAGAAGAAAGAAGACGTCGATCATCTCCCGCTCCATCCCCTCCCGAAGGCGGGCGAGCCGGGCGTGGATATGAGAAAAGCTCATGAATTTATCCTTTCCGGGCCGTCGATTTCAGCCCTGTGGTGCTTCGAGCGATCCGCCGGGTCAGTTCAGACCGGGCGAAGGAATGTTTGCAGGAGTTTCTCAGGCGTTCTCCTTCAACAAACCCCTTGATTGACCTGCGTTCTTTCTACTGTACTCGCATCCGCACCAGGTCTGCCGATAGAGCTCAAGCTCCTTCGAGATCTTCACCGAGCGGAGAAAGCCCCCCTGCTTGCGGAAGATCCGGGGCAGCCAGATGAGGCCGTGCCGCCCCGCCATCTCCGCGCCTATGGCGTTGATCAACTGGACGTTTTTGTGAGGGCTGATTGTCAGGGTGGTGCAGAGGAACGGAATTCCCCGAAGAGCGGCGGCCTGTGCCGCAGCTTCGAGCTGCAGGCGGAAGCAGAGTTCGCAGCGCTTTCCCCCTTCGGGTTCATCGGCGAATGGAGCGGCCAGATCGTGCCACCTCGTCTCGTCAGCCCTTTCACGAACCAAAGGTATGCGCCGCAGAAGAAGAAGGCGGGTCAGCGCTTCGAAGCGCCGCCGCTCTTCTTCCTCAGGCCAGATATTCTTCCCCCACCAGTAGGCCGTGACGGCATACCCCTCGCCCTCTAAATCTTCAAGGGGGACGGTGGCGTCGGGGGCGCAGCATACGTGGAGGAGCAGCTTCTCCGCAGCCACTCCCGCTCCTATTTTTTTACCAGCTTCAAAAACGCCTCTGCAAGAGAGGGTCCGTCGAGCCCCATGGAGGCGATCACATCGCCGGAGCATCCCGATTCGCCGAACCGGGTGACCCCTTCGATCCGGAAGGGGACCGACAATCCGAGCTCCATCATTCGCGCGGCCAGAACAGATCCCATTCCGCTCGCGGCCCCATGGTCCTCGCAGGTCAGGATGGGTCCTCTCGCAGCGGCGTCTCTCAGTGCATCATCATCGGGGCGCAGTGGGCTCGAGACGGAGTAGACCGCCGGTGTGATCCCCTTCTTCTGAAGGATCTCCCGGGCTTCAAGGGCGCGGGCGGTCATGGCACCGAGGGCGAAGATGGTTCCGTCCTCCCCCTCTCTCACGAGAGTTGCCTTGCCGTACTGGAAAGGGGTCTCTCCACCGAAGAGAGGGTTGCCCTCTTCGTCCTCAAGAACGGAAAGCTTGCTCCGTCCCATGGCGATGCAGATGCACCCGCTTTCCCCGAGAGCCCACCGGGTCGCCCGGTCCGTCTCGTTGGGGTCGGCAGGGACGACCAGACGCCATCCAAAGGTATTCCGCAGCAGGCCGACGTAGTCGATGGCCTGATGGGTCATTCCGTCCTCCCCCACGTCGAGTCCCACGTGAGTGAGGACCGTCTTGAGGTTGGCTGAGTTGATGTCGTTGAGGCGCTGCTGGTTGTAGACCTCCGACAGGCCGAAGACGCCGAAACCGGCCCAGAGGGAGACCACTCCCGCAGTGGAGGCAGCTCCCGCGACGGTGGCCGTGGCGTGCTCCTGAATGCCCGTCTGGAGAAACCAGTCTGGGCACTTCTTCGCGAAGTCAGCGGTCTTCACCGAAGAGGCGAGGTCGCAGTCGAAGACAAGGAGGGGGGTGCCTCCCGACCGTTCACAGTTTTCGCCCCCCACGTCCGCCAGCGCGGTGCCAAAGGCGGAGCGGTTGTCCGTTTTTTTGTCGCTGTTGCTGTAGGTTCGTGGAGTTCCTGTGGACAGACCACCCGAAGAGGGGCGGATTTCCCGCCCGGTCGGGGGTGGAGACTTTCGACGCTCCAGAGCTTTTTCGAGCAGAGAGGCATCTCCGCCGAGTTCTTTCATGGCCTGGACGTACAGCTCTTCTCGAGGGGCCTTGCCGTGATATTCGGGGGTGTTTTCCATGAAGGAAACGCCCTTCCCCATGACAGTTCTGCAGAGAATCACCGTGGGAACATCATTCTCTACCGCGGCACGGAGGGTGGCGTAGAGATCCTGAAAGGAGTGTCCGTCGCATTCCAGGACCTTCCATCCGTCGGCCTTCCAGAGGGCCGGTATATCCGCCGGCATGACGGCATCAAGGGTTCCCGAGATCTGGATGTTGTTCCAGTCCACGAGGACGGTGAGATTCGATAACTTCTCCTTTGAGGCGATCCTGCGGGCTTCGGCGCTCTGCCCCTTGGTCTGCCCTCCGTCCCCCATGAGGACGTAGGTCCGCTTGCCGCTCTTCCGGGCTCTCTGGGCGAGGGCGAAGCCCACTCCGGCGGAGAGACCCTGGCCGAGGTTGCCGCTCCCCCAGTCAATTCCTGGAACTGCCCGTTCAACGTGCCCCTGAAAGGGAGATCCGCACTGGCGGAAGTGCGCGACTGCGTCAAGGGGATCGAAAAAACCCCAGGCGGCAAGGGAGGCATAGGCGGCGGGGGATGTATGGCCGTGGCTGATGGCGACGTAGTCCCTGTCGATCCCGGAACAGTTCTCCGGAGTGAGATCGGCGACGCCGTAGACGGCGAGATACATCTCCAGACTTGAGAAGGATCCCGCGGGGTGGCCGCTGTCCGCTGCGGTCACCATAGTCAGAATGTTTCTGCGGCATTCGGCAGCCGCCTTTTCGAGTATTTTCGCCATGGAATCCGACAGGAACTCCACGGGGAAATTCGTCAGTTCGGGTAGCGTACGGTTCAAGAAAAACCCTCCTTATGAAATAGCACTGCCTCCAATTATACCCGCAGGAGGGGGAAAGAAAAGAGAAGAATCGGTCTAGTCTTAGGAAGTGTAGACCCGGGGCACCCGCTTCAAAAACATGATCGGGACCTCGTAATTCAGGGTATTTCTCAGAGCACCGACCTCCTCGGGGGTGATCACTTCATCCCCCTGCCGTCCCAGGAGAACTACCTCGTCTCCCGACTTCACATCCATCCCCGTGACATTCACCATGGTCTGGTCCATGCAGATGTTGCCGCTATGGGGAACTCTCTTACCGCCGATGAGGACGTCAAGCTTCATTGAAAGAGCCCGGGAATAGCCGTCGGCATACCCCACGGGGAGGACGGCAATCCGTTCCGTTCCCCTCGTCATATAGCGGAGACCGTAGCCGACGCCGCTTCCGGCGGGGAGGTCTTTCACGAAGGCGACTTCAGTTTTCACCTCGAAGGTGGGCAACAGGGAGATGGGACGGGGGCACTCCTGCGAAGGCCACATACCGTAAAGGATGATTCCGGGGCGGACAGCGTCGAGATACTTGTCCGGGCAGGCGAGGACTCCTGCGCTGTTGCAGGCATGGCGGAGAGGAATGGAAATTCCTTTCTTTTCGGCTGCCTCGAGGGACCGGGTCAGCCCGTCGAACTGATGGGCCGTATATTCAAGCCTCGCCTCGTCGGCCACGGCGAAGTGGGTGAACATTCCCTCAATGGTGATGCCTGGCAAAAGGGAAAGTTCGTCAAGCACTTCGGGCATATCCCGGGGGAGGAAGCCGATGCGCCCCATCCCCGTATCCACCTTCACATGGACCTTCGCTTTCTTTTCAGCCCTCACCGCCTCGACGCTGAGCGCCCGGGCGAAGGCAAGATCGGTGACGGCCGGAGTTATTTCATGGCGCACATATTCCCGGGCGGAACGCTCGGGGGAGGGGCCGAGGACGAGGATCGGGGCGGTGATCCCCCCCTCCCGGAGCTCGAAGGCCTCGTCGGGGATCGCCACGGCGAACCGTCTGCACCCTCCCTCTAAAAGAGCGGAGGCGACGGGAACGGCGCCGTGGCCGTAGGCATCGGCCTTCACCACGGCGTAAATCTCGGGGTTCGGGCCCACATGGGTTCGGACGGCGTGAAAATTAGAGACTATATTCTTCAGGCTGACTTCCATTCGAGTGGCGCGATGCATGATGGGACATCTCCCTTCCTGATTCACAAAGAAGGGGCGGAAACTCCGCCCCTTCTTTGGTTTTTTACATGAAAATCATAGTGCTGCAGCTCTTAGATTTTGATTTTTCCCGAACGGCGCTTCTCGTCGAAATCCTTCACAAGGCGGCGCATTTCGCCGGAGAGGATGAGAAGGGCCACGAGGTTCGGTGCCGCCATGAGACCGTTGAGGGTGTCGGAGAGGTCCCAGAGGTTGGTGAGGAACTGCGCGGCATTCCCGAGGAGAACACCTCCCGCTGCTCCAACGACGATGAGGGCGACCCAGAACACCTTCAGGAAGGGGATGACCTTGTTTCCGAAGATGTAGACCCCGCAGGTCTCGCTGTACCAGTACCAGCCGAGAATGGTGGAGAAGGAGAAGAGGGCGAGCCCAACGGCGAGGATCATGGTGCCTGTATTTCCGAGGACGACTGTAAAGGCGGAGAGGGTAAGCTGGGCGCCCGAGAGTTCAGGGCTCCCCGTGAGCACTCCGCTGGTGAGGATGGTGAGGGCCGTCAGGGTGCAGATGACGATGGTGTCCGTGAAGACCTCGAAGAGGCCGTACATGCCCTGGCGGATCGGATGGTCCACCATTGCAGTAGCGTGGACCATGGGAGCGGAGCCGAGGCCCGCTTCATTGGAGAAGACGCCCCGGGCGATACCCTTGGTGAGAGCGACCTTGACAGCCCATCCCGCGATAGCGCCGGGCATGGCCATGGGGTCACTGATGGCATATTTCACCGCATTGCCGAGGGCGAGGGGAATCTGGTCCATATGGGTGAACACAACGATGAGTGCGCCGATAATATAGAAGATAGCCATGAAGGGAACAAGGTAGGTGGTGACGTCGGAGATCCTCTTCAGTCCGCCGATGATGACGAGGGCTGTCAGTATGGCCACGGCAACGCCGGTCCAGACTGTGGGAATGCCGAAGCCGAGAAGGAATCCCTCGGCGGTGGAGTTGGCCTGCACTGCGCAGCCGATACCGAAGGAGGCGAAGAACCCGAAGAAGGCGAAGAGCCAGGCGAGCCATTTCTGTTTGGCGCCCTTTTCGAGGACGTACATGGTTCCGCCCCTCCAGTTGCCCAGAGAGTCCTTTTCACGGAAGCGGACCGCCAGAGACACTTCGGCAAACTTCGTCGTCATGCCGAAGATGGCGGAGATGAGCATCCAGAAGAGCGCGCCGGGGCCGCCGAGGTGGAGGGCCGTGGCAACGCCTGCGATATTTCCCGTGCCCACAGTGGAGGCGAGGGCCGTGGAAAGGGCGGCGAAGGAGGAGATGGTTCCCTCACTGTCTGATTTCTTGCCCAGGTTGCCGAAAACTTCCTTAAACATAAGACCGAAATAGCGAAGCTGGGGAAGTCCGAGAACAACCGTCAGGTAGACGCCTGTTCCCACGAGGAGCGTGAGCATCCACGGACCCCAGACAATGCTGTTGACAAAACCGTTCATTTCCATAATTGCGTTCATACTTCCGATTCCCCCTCTCACATCATTGAATGAGCAGATTCGCTCAAAAAGAACAACGTCTCATGATTGAAAATGGCGGATATTCTCCATCGGTTCATGAACATCTTATTATGGCGGCTTCATATCTCACCCCCTGATGCGAATTTCGGCTGAAGTGCACCGTTTCACAAAATTATACCACTTGAAAAGTAAAAAAAGGAAGGCTCAAAGAGCCTTCTTTTTTTATCAAATATATCCTTTGTCTCTCAGAATTCCCTCCGCTTTTTCCATATGGCGGGCGGGAAGCTTAATCACAGGACCTGTGCACCCCATGGAGGATTCGGCATAGATTCCCTCTTTCCAGAGGGCCTTCACGCCGTCCTCGATGGAGAGGACGTCGATGCCCTGAATTTCCTCATCCGTGGGCTCCTCGGGGGGCATTGCCACTGTCTCGGCCGTAGGAGCCGCCGGCTGAAGACCGGCCAGAATTCCGTCCAGCCCCGCCTGCTTCGCTCCTGAGATTTCGCCGGCAATTTTTTCCGTAAGTTTTCCGGCGATGACCTCCGCAGTGTATTCAAGGGCTCCTGCAATTACCGGAGATCCCGAGGCCCGGGAGATGATGGAGATGATTTTCTTCCATCCTTCTCCGACAGACGGACCGTACCCCCATCCGAGGGATTCATAGGAGCCCCCCGTGGTGAAGGACGAGAACATCTTCATCAGGACATTGCCCGTCAGGGTGTCGGTGACGCATACATCTACGGCTCCCACAAGAATATCGTTGCCCCGGAGAATCGTTCCGCCTTCCTTGCGGACGCTCTCACCGAAGGAAAGAGGATAGCCCTTCTCCTTCAGCTGTTTCAGCGCCTTGAAGACGAGCTGGGCTCCGTCCACATTCAGGATCCCCACCGTGGGGTTTTCAATCCCCAGTGCCTTAGCGGTCGCCGTGCCGTAGAGGGCATTGCGCACCATGGCCTCCACCCTTGAGACCGCTGAGGTCCCGGTGGACGATGCAATGATCATGGACTTTCCCCGGGCGGGGGTCAGCACCCGCCCCATGGTGGAGACGCCGAGGGGGAAGGGGTAGTGAAGGGCGACGGCGCCGGAGATTCTGCCCTCCGAGAGAGCGCACTCCATTCCCTCGGCTACGGCGTTGTCGCTGTCCTCAGTCTCAATCCAGGAGAGATCTTCGAACCCCGGAATTCTGGGGCCGATGAGCACAGGCTCAAGGCGGGGGGTTCTTTCAGCGGCGAGCCTGGCGCCTCGGGCGAGTTCCTCCGGGCCGAGCTCGCTCCCCCGGGCCATGAGGCCCACGGAGATGCTGGGCCCCCCCGTGCGGGATTCCGTTATAATCTCCCGAAGGGCTTCTCCTACAAGATGTCGAAGATCAGTCATATTTCTCACCCCCTTCAGTCAATTTTTTCCGACAGTTCGGAGAGAACTTCGAGAAGAAGGGCCTTGATATCGTCTTTCGAAGCCGCTGCAGCTCCGGGTTTTTTGCCTGTTGGCGGTTCGAGAAGGAAGGACGCACCGTCGGCGAGGTTTGTGAGGCGGGCGAGGAAGAGGCTCCCCTTGCCGATGATCATGGCCCGCTTTATCGTGCCCTCCTTGAGGGCATCGCACGCGTGGCCGACATAGGGAACTCCCGAGGGGATATGCCCCTGGGTATGGGCGAATCCGGGAAGGCCCCGCTCCTTTACGAAGGTCATCATATCCGCTTTCTCTATAGCATTTTTCATGACCGCAAGGGCCGCAGTCATCTTGATGCTCGCCAGAGGAACATCCCCCGCTCCGGCGGGAAGGGTGATCTCGTTGATATGAAGCTCCGCGGCATACTTATCTACGTCGAGGAAGGAGAGCCCTGCCCTTTCCAGAGGATCGAGGATGAGGGCAGTGGTGACGGCCTGAGGAGAGGAGCCTGCACCCACCGTATGCTTGCCGAGGACGTCGAGGCGCATGGTGGGGTGCGTTCCATCATCGGGAACGAGGAGGATGGCGAAATTTCCGAGGCAGTCCTCAAGGGCCGGCATCTTTTTCTTGACATGATCCCGTCCGTTCATGTAGAGCTTCGGGATGGCACCTCCGGCAAGGACGACGCAGTTCTTTCTCGCCCCCGAGGCCACCTGAGCCGCTGCGTCGATCATGGCGCACACCGGACCGGCGCAGAACGCCCGGACATCGAATCCGCTGGCATTCACGCATCCGGCGATCTCCGCCACGGCCTTGGCGAAGTTGCCTCCGCCCCGCTGGTTCATGTCTCCGGCGGCTTCTTCGGAGCATTCGATGACGAAATCCACCTCTTCGGGCGCCATGCCGGTATTTTTCAGCAGGTGAAGCAGTGAGAGAACCCCTCCCGTCTTGCAGGCAATATTCTCCAGCAGGACGTAGGCGAAGAGACACTCATCGAGTTCGTGGCCGTTCCGGGCACATCCGACGACCTTCCCTTCGATGAAGAGGGGAAGGGCTCTTTTGTCCCGCACCTCCGCCTCGATCTCATTCAGGGGACGCCCCTCTTCAAGGCGAGCGAGTATTTTCTCGTTCATCACCGGGCTCGCCTCGAGCTTCGTCCGCACTGAGGCGGCAAAGTCCTTTTCGAGCCAGATGATGTCGAAGACGTCGCATATATCCATAAGCCCGATAAATTCGTCCTCGGGCATGATTTCACCGTAATTGCCGTACCGTGAACTCTCCGTCAGGCGATGTTCATACCAGGGCTGAGGGGACTCAGCGAGTTTTTCGAGGGTGATACCACCAATATAGGCCTGGTTCGGAGCGTAATCCTTCGCCTCTTTCCAGCTCTGCTGATGGGAGGGCAGTTCTTTGATAAAGTCCGTCTCTCCTTTTGTCTCTCTCTCGACGTAGGGGGTGACTCCGTAGTGATAACCGAGTTCGGGCGCGTGATTCAGGCAGTACGCGTACCCCCTGATACCAACGTTGGCCATGCTCTTCCAACCTCCTTGTGCTGTGATCTGCTGAAGAGGAGGCCCGGCGGCAAGCCGGGCCTCCAGGTTATGACAATCAGTCAGTGAATACGGTCTGTTCCGTGACTTCCGTCTGGAGCGCTTTCAATGACTTTTCCACGAGATTGCGTCGGATTTCTTTCTCCTCCTCGGGAGTTCTGTTCGGATCTCCGAAGGGGTACGGGATCGCGACGGCCGGAATGATCCGGTTCGCTCCCACCGTCAGGGAGATGGGGACAATGGTGCACACATGAACCACCGGAAGGCCGGCCCGCTCGATTTCCTTGACCATCGTTGCACCGCAACGAGTGCAGGTTCCTCAGGTGGATGTGAGGATGACCGCGGTGACTCCGTCGGCGATCATTCTCCGGGCCATTTCGATTCCGAAGCGCTGTGAGCTGGCGACGGAGGTTCCGTTGCCCACGGTGCTGTAGAATTTGTTATGGAGTTTTTTGAAGACCCCTTCTTTCTCCATGTCCCGAAGGACGTCCACGGGGAGCACCCGATCAGGGTCCTGATCGGCATAGGTTGCGTCGTACCCGCCGTGGGCCGTGCAGTACTCGGTGCAGACGAGGTCGTTGATATCTGTGATGTCGTATTCACCGAATTTGCTCGCGCTGGAGGCCTCGATGTGATCAGGGTTGCCTCCCGGGCAGATGCCTCCGGAGGTGACGAGGCCGATCACGGCGTTCTTCATGTCCGTCACCGGAGGGCTCGGCTCCACACGGTCGAAGACGGGCATGGGATATTCCGTCACGAAGGGCTTGCCGTGAAGCTTTGCCGTGAACATATCCACGGCACGCTCGGCGGCGAGTTTTTCATAAAACTTGTTCTTTCTGATGCCCCGTTCGATGTACCCTTCCTCGGAGGGGGAACCGAGCGGTTCTCCCTTCAGCAGCTTGAGGACAATTGATGCCATGGCGGGGATTGCCTTGCGCATGCCCGCTGCACTGTCGCTGGTCTCAACGATATAGCAGCTCTTCTTGTAAAGATCCACGCCCGGATTTTCCGGATACATGGCCGAAACCACGGGGATTCCAAGCTGCTTGCTCACTGCCTCGCAGATGCCGCCCGCGGCGGTACCGTAGCGCCCCGCGTTGAAGGCTGGGCCTGCAACAACCGCGTCGGGGGAATACTTCTTCATCATTTCGATGATTTCATCCGACGCCTTTTCGAGGTTTGAGGCGTAATAGGAGTCGCCGCAGATGACCGTTGCTACGATCTCCGCCTCGTCCCGAAGGGCGGCCTTCAGGGCCATCCCCGGCCCGACGACGCCTTCGCGGATCTCGGGTGTAATATCGGCCTTTTCCTCTCCGCCGATTCCCGCATAAAACTGATTGATGTAATGAATGATTCTATAGGTCACAATTTTTCCCTCCCCATTTATAGGGCGTACCTGCTGTACTGCCCGCGAATGCCCTGGACGGCTTCTGCCGGCTTCTCAGGATCGAGCACAGCTACCATCATGCTGATCTGATCTTTCCGGGCAGCTCCGTCGCATTCTTCGCGGATGTACTTTCCGGATCAGCTATATGGTGTAGCAGCCGAGCTTTGTGAATCCGAGTTCGCTCGTGGCCCCCAGGATCGCCTGGAGCTCCACAGTGATGGTGCCGTCCTCGGCAAGGGATCCCTGCCAGCCGCCGGCGATGACGTTCGCCTCTTCGGGAACGCCGATGACCCTGTCCATGGGAGGAAGGACCACCACTTCGTTGGCGTTTCCGGCGGTGACGCAGGCGTCCCCTTCGGGCGTGGAGTCGGCCAGAGACTGACTTGCTCCGTCCTGCCCGGCATACTCGTCGGTGAGCAGGGTCGTCTTGATCCCCGCCTGTTCGGCCTTCCAGCAGTTCATGATGAGGTCGGCGTCAGGGTTGCCGAAGCCTTCCTCGGAGATGAGCAGGCCGTCAACACCAAGGGTTTTCGCGAGATTGATCGAATAGGAAGAGCATCGTTTCTTGTCGGCGAGGGTGACGTTCTCGTTGGTCACGATGCATCCGAGGAAGTTGAAATCCTTGCCGTGGCGTTTGAACAGCTGATGGATCAAGGGGTTGTTCTGGTGAGCGTAGGTGTTGTTCTTGTCGCATGCGGACACGCAGTTGCCCGACACGATGGCGCCGTCCATGACCTCCGTGGGATTGAGGAAGGTGGGCAGAATCTTCTTCACGTCCACACCGTAGAGGTAGGTGTCGTGAAGAAGCCCCTGAGACTGAAGCATGTAGAGATAGGCCACCTTCGGGAGCCCTTTGTGAGCAACCATGGCGTCCTTCAGGCTGGGAGTCTCATAGGTCTCCACGGAATCGACCGATGCGCCGAGGCACTTGTGGGCGAGATAGGTCGCCGTCTTGAGGCCGGCCATTCTGCAGGCAGTTTCGTAGTCGTGCTTGTCGAGCCCTTCAGTGTTCTCAAGGATCACAACGACGTTGCAGGTCTGGGAGAAGGGCGTGTACTCAGCTCCCGGCCCCTTCATGTCGATGATCCCCTCCTGAAAGCGGACGATCTTGCCGGTGGTCACAACAGCAGCGCCGGAAAGGACGAGGGTTTTGCCCTCTCCTACGGTATCGACGTCGGAGATCATGCCGGGGAAGACGCCGCCGGGACCTTCCAGCTTGTAGCGGGGTTCCACGACGTCCTTCACGGGAAGTATGCGGACGCTCTCTCCGGGAGAGGCGAAGTCAAGGTCGACCTTTGCGAGGCGTTCATCTTTGCGGAGCAACGCCAGCAGCTCTTCCTTATTTATCGTGAGAAGGCCGTCTTTAGCCGAGGTCTCGTTCCCCCAGGCCAACTTGTTTATCTTTACTCTATGCAGTTCGAGCTTCATGGTTATCTGTTCCCCCTTTATGGGCGCGAAAGGCTGCTACAGAAGCGCTTCCACCTTTTCCCTGATTTTCTCCAGGGTGACATCACCGCCGGTTATCCTGGCCACTTCCGCTCCATCCTTCCAGAACAGGAAGGCCGGAAGGCCCATGACCTTGTTCGCGATGGCCACCCTCCTGTTTCCGGTTACGTCCACGGAGCAGAACTTGACCTTTCCTTCGTACTCCTCCGCCATCTTTTGGACGTTGGGAAGAAGGGCCATGCAGGGTCCGCACTTCGGCCCCCAGAAATCCACGAGGACAGGTCCGGACGCCTCTTTCACCTCGGCATCGAAATTTTCTTTCGTCAATTCAATCATTCACTTCACCTCCTTTCAAGAGTATCAAGGGTACCGTACTGTTCTTACATCAATTTCTGCGGAAACAGGCGGTACCGTTCAAGGGTTTCCTTCATCAGTTCAGCATCTATGCAGGCAAAATCCTCCCGGACCTCCTCGGCCATGTTCTCCGGTGAGAGGATGCAGAACTCCTGGGAGGTATAGATCAAAAGAGCGTTTTCTAACAATTCAAGGGACAGAAGGTCCACTGCTCTGGACTGGTTCTCTGGTTTTTCTATCAGGATGGAACGGTAGGGGTGCTGATGAGGGCGAAGGTTGCCGTAGAGGGGAGAGGAAAGAACAGCCCACCCGACATGAACATGGTCTCTCGCGGCACGGAGCACGTCCAGCGAGGTACCTTCTACGGGATAGCTGCATGATATGTTTTTGGAAAGAAAGGGGTTATTCGTGATCAAAAGCCTGCGACAGGACATGTAGCTTCCTCCCTATGCCTATAGGTAAGACGCTCTCTGTCGCACAGCTCCGGTGAAAAGAGGTACCCGAAAAGGAACTGTTTCTTTCAGAGCCCCGTCTGACCGCAATCCTTTCGCCTGAGAGTTTCCACCCGAACTTCGGGCCTTGCCCCTTCGGCGCTCTCCAAGGTGAAAGGAGAGTCTCTCTCGCGGCCTTCATCCGGAAATTGCTTCTATTCTTACACAAGAGCAAATACGAGTCAAGCCTTTTTGTGAAAAATTCAACGTAAAAAAAGCCTCTGGGGTAAAACGAAAAACCGGGACCGAAAAGGCCCCGGTTTTTTGTTTTTCAGACTACCACTTCAGGCCGGTGAAGAAGATGTAGAGGATGGCCAGAGGAGCGACGACCCGGCAGATCCAGATCCAGATCTCCATCATACCGAAGGAATGAGTTCCCTCGTTGGTGACCTCTTTCCGGGCATCGGCCGTCCATATCCAACCCACGAAGAGGGCGATGAAGACTCCGCCGAGGGGGAGAAGCACGTTGGAGGCGATGAAGTCCACCGCGTCGAGGAAGTCCTTTCCGGCGATCTTGGGAGCTCCGGCAAGGGACATGGATGAGGGGACGCCGAGAAGGAAGATGAGGAATCCCATGCTCCACGCCGCCTTGGTTCTGCTCCACCCCTTGTCGATGAAGTAGGCTGCCACGACCTCAAGAAGGGAGATGGCCGATGTGAGGGCCGCGATGAAGAGCAGAAGGAAGAAGAGCCCGCTCCATATGGAACCTCCGGGCATCTGCGCGAAGACGGAGGGGAGGGTGACGAAGGTGAGTCCGGGACCGGCGCTCGGCTCAACGCCGAAGGCGAAGACTGCCGGGAAGATGGCAAGGCCGGCGAGGACCGCCACCGCAGTGTCAAGGAGGCAGACCTGGATGGCCGCGCTTGGAAGGGTGGTCTGCTTGTTCACATAGCTGCCGTAGGTGATCATACACCCCATTCCGAGGGAGAGGGAGAAGAACGCCTGCCCCAGGGCCGCGGCGATGGTCGCACCGGTGATCTTCGAGAAGTCGGGCTTGAGATAGAACTCGAGCCCCTTGCCCGCGCCCTCAAGGGTGACGGAGCGAACGATGAGGATCAAAAGAATGATAAACAGGGCGGGCATGAGGATTTTACAGTATTTTTCGATCCCCTCGCCGATCCCCTTAAAGACGACCCAGGTGGTGATGATCATGAAAAGAGCCTGAAAAAGAATGACCTGAGTGGTGTTGGTGACGAATCCGCCGAAGACGTCTCCCGCCTTCCCTGCGGCAGCCTCAGTCATGAGCCCCATGAAGGAATGCCCGAAATACTTGATGGTCCAGCCGCCGATGACGCCATAAAAAGAAAGAATCATGAAACCTGCTGCGACTCCCATCCAGCCTACGATGGGCCACATTCCGCCTTTGAGTTTCTGGAACGATCCCACGGCATTGAGCTGAGCCTTCCTGCCGATGGCCATCTCAGCAAGCATAACTGAGAAGCCGAGCACGAACACAAGGGCAAGATACACGAGGACAAATGCCGCTCCGCCGTTCTGACCTGTTATGTAGGGGAACCGCCAGATGTTGCCGAGCCCTACGGCGGAACCTGCGGCCGCGAGAATGAACCCTATTTTACTTCCCCACTGTTCTCTTTCAAAATTCTGCGCCATTTCTTGTATCCCTCCTTATTATCATGGCCTGAGTTGCCCGTAACAGCCAGTCATCCCCATCTTTTGTCTCCGTACACCTCCTTATATGATTGAATTTTTTTCTTTATGGGGAATTGTCGAACCATATTATACATCAAATAAATTTTTTTCAAAGGGCGGAAAGAAAAGATTTCATCCCTCCCTTTTTCCAAAAAAGTTCTCATGGAGTACAATAGACGGAAAGGAGGAGTGTTCATGTGTCTTGCCGTTCCCCACGTTATTGAATCCATTCTCGACGACTCCCGGGCTGTCGCAGTCGCAGGAGCCGTTCGGACGGAAATACGGACCGATCTCATCGAAAATGCCCTTCCGGGGGACACCGTTCTTGTTCACGCCGGATTCGCCATAGAAAAGCTCTCTCCCGAAGATTCCGAGGAGCTGCTTGATTTGTGGAGCGAACTCCGCCGTCTCTCCGGTGACCCCTTTGCGCAGTGACATTTCCCTTATTGTGGACGGACTTCATCGTCTGAACACCCGTCCCCTCTCGGTCATGGAGGTCTGCGGAACCCACACGGTATCCATCTTCCGGTCGGGAATCCGCTCTCTCCTCCCCCCTGATCTGCGCCTGGTATCGGGACCGGGGTGCCCCGTCTGCGTCACCGACCAGGGGGAGATCGACGCTGCCCTCTCCCTCGTTGAAAAAGGAGCCATAGTGGCGACCTACGGGGATATGCTGAAAGTCCCCTGCAACCGAGGCTCCCTCGCATCGAAGCGGAGCGAGGGGCACGATGTGGCCATAGTCACCAGCGCCATGGATGTGCCGGCTCTTGCGGAGAAGCACCCCGACCGGGAGGTAGTTTTTCTCGCCGTTGGGTTCGAGACCACCTCACCGGCGACGGCCGCCATGGTGAAGGAGGCGGCTCAGAGGGAGCTGTCCAATCTCTCCATACTGTCCTTTCACAAGAGAACGCCCCCGGTACTCGCAGTTCTTGCGGGAGATCCCGATCTGAAGATTTCGGGGTTTCTTCTTCCGGGGCACGTCTGCGTCATCCTGGGGCACGAGCCTTTCCGTTTTCTATCCAGGGACTGCGGCCTATCCTCGGTCATCGCCGGGTTCGAGCCCGAGCAGATTCTTCTGGGGCTCGCGGAGATCCTTCGCCAGACAGCCCGGGGAGAGAGCTCCCTCCGCTCCGTCTACGGAAAGGCGGTCCGTCCGGGAGGAAACGAAAAGGCCCGCAGCCTTCTCGGCGAGGTCTTCGTTTCCCGGAGCGCCCCCTGGAGGGGCATCGGCGTTATTCCAGACTCGGGGTACGCCCTGGCGAAGAGGTACGAGTCCTTCGACGCGGAAAGGCGATTTTCCCTTTCCATACAGCCCGGCCAGCCTCTGCCGGGGTGCCGGTGCGGCGAGGTCCTCACGGGAAAGATCACCCCGCCGGAATGCCCCCTCTTCCGCACTGCCTGTACTCCCCTCTCCCCTGTGGGTCCCTGCATGGTGTCGAGCGAAGGGACCTGCGGCGCATATTTTCGCTTTTACAAAGGAGATTCATAAATGAAGACGACGACAGCAAACCTCGGCCACGGAAGCGGCGGACGGCAGAGCGCGGAGCTGGTGCAGTACCTTGTGGAGGGCTTTACGGGCCGCGGGATCGGGCCGGAACTTGAAGATGCCGCCCTCCTGCCGGGAGGGTACGCCATGACGGTGGACGGCTTCACCGTTCTGCCCCGGAAATTCCCCGGAGGAGATCTCGGTCACCTGGCCGTGTGCGGCTGCGCCAACGATCTGGCAGTCCGGGGTGCGAGCCCCGACTTCCTCGGTCTCTCCCTGGTCATCGAAGAGGGCTTTCCCCTCGATGAGCTGAAGGACTACATGGAAAGCGCGGCGGCCACCTGCGCCTCCATCGGAATGACCCTTGCCGCGGGGGATACAAAGGTGGTTCCCACCGGAGGGGTGGAGGGGGTTCTTCTCTCCGGATGCGCCTTCGGCAAAGTACACTCCCCCTTTCCTCTCGGAATGGCCAACCTTCGGGAGGGGGACATCCTCATCGTCTCTGGCTCCATCGGGCGCCACGGTGCAGCCATCGCCGCAGCCCGTTTTTCCCTCGAAGTGGAAAATCTGGAAAGCGACTGCGCTCCCCTCTGGCCTGCCGTTCAGCCCCTGCTCTCCCTCGGCGGACTCCGCTGCATGAGGGACTGCACCCGGGGGGGCCTCGGGACGGTCCTGTGCGAATGGGCGGAGGGAACTGGGCTCCATATCGCCCTCGAAGAGGAGGACATCCCCATAGAGCTTCAGGTGCAGTCTCTGTGCGATATTCTGGGGTTCGACCCCCTCTACATGGCCTGCGAGGGTACCCTTGCTCTGGCCGTTTCCCCTGAGGACGCCGAAAAAGCTCTTGCCCTGCTGAAGGAAAGCTCCGTCGGCGCAGGAGCGGCGGTCATCGGGCACGTCGGGACGGGGGAACCGAAGGGGATGGTCTCCATGAGGACTTCCATCGGCGGAGAACGGCTGGTGGATATGCCCTGGGGGGAACTTCTTCCGAGAATATGCTGAAAAGCAAAACGGAGGCCCTTTTTTCAGGGCCTCCGTTTTTTTAGCGGGAAAGTCTTTCGAAGATGCGGGTGATTTCCATCGCCCGTCCAGTTTCGTCATCTAGTGTAATAAGGACTCCGTTCAGGGCGAGTCCGTCTCCCGACACTTCAAATTTTGAGGGCATGCCGGTGAGAAATCTCGGCAACACGCCGTCGAACTTCATTCCGATGGAGCTTCTGTGCCCGCCGGTCATTCCCACATCGGTGATGTAGGCTGTACCGCCGGGGAGCACTTCCTCGTCGGCGGTCTGAACGTGGGTATGGGTTCCGACGAATGCGGAGACTCTGCCGTCGAGATAGTGGCCGAGGGACTTCTTCTCCGAAGAGGCCTCCGCGTGAAAATCGACGAAGAAGGGAACATCCCCCGCCGTGGCGAGTATGTCATCCGCCTTTCGAAAAGGGCAGTCCAGAGGAGGCATGAAGACCCTTCCCTGGAGGTTCATCACTCCGAGACGGAGTTTTCCCTTTGACAGGATGGTCCACCCCTGACCGGGGCAGCCTTCAGGATAGTTCGCCGGGCGGAGGATCCTGCCGTCCTCGACGAGAACGGCAATCCCCTCATTTTTGTCCCAGATATGGTTTCCCGATGTCATAGCATCTATTCCAAGGCTGAAGAGTTCGGTGGCAGTTTTTCCGGTGATGCCCCTTCCCGCAGCGGCATTCTCGCAGTTGGCGAGGATGAAGTCGAAGGGTCCCATCCGGCTCTGAAGAACCGGAAGAAGGGCCGCGGTGGTTTTTCTACCCGGACTGCCCATAATATCGCCGATAAAGAGTATTTTCATGGCAACAGGAGGCTCTTTATTTCGCGTATTCCGTGGCCCGGGTCTCCCGGGTCACGGTGACCTTGATCTGGCCGGGGTACTTCATCTCCTCTTCGATCTTTCGGGCGATGTCGTAGGCAATTTTATGAACCATCCTCTCGTCGGAGATGTTCGGAGAGATGATCACCCGTACTTCTCTACCAGCCTGAATGGCGTAGGCCTTGCTGACTCCGTTGAACCCCTTGGCCAGCTCTTCGAGTTTCTGAAGGCGTTTGACATAGGCGTCCAGACTCTCTCTGCGAGCGCCCGGCCGTGCGGCGCTGACTGCGTCTGCTGCCGCCACGATGACGTCGTAGACTGTCTTCGCCTCCTGGTCCTCGTGGTGGGAGGCAATGGCGCTCACCACATCGGGACACTCGTTGTACCGCCGTGCGAGATCCGCTCCGATGAGAGCGTGGGGGCCCTCGATCTGGTGGTCCACCGCTTTACCGAGGTCATGAAGAAGACCGGCTCTGCGGGCAAGCTCCTCGTCCAGCCCGAGCTCTGCGGCGATCATGCCGGAGATGAAGGAAACCTCGAGGCTGTGCTGAAGGGCGTTCTGGCCGTAGCTGAAGCGGTATCGAAGCTGTCCGATGGTCCGGATAAGCTCAGGGTGCATGTTCTTGATCCCCGTCTCGAGAATGGCCTGCTCTCCCGCCTCCATGATCTTTTCCTCAACATCCTTCGTAGCCTTTTCGATGAGCTCCTCTATTCTGGCAGGGTGAATTCTTCCGTCGGTGACGAGCCGTTCGAGAGAGAGCCGGGCGATCTCCCGCCGTACAGGGTCGAAGCTGCTGATGGTCACCGCTTCAGGCGTATCGTCAACGATGAGGTCGACTCCGGCGATGGTCTCGAAGGTCCGGATATTTCTGCCCTCTCTGCCGATGATGCGCCCCTTCATTTCGTCGGAGGGAAGGTGGACCACGCTCACCGATGCTTCGGATGTGTGTTCCACAGCGCACCGCTGAACCGCGGTGACGATGATCTCCCGGGCTTTCCGGTCGGATTCGCGCTTCGCCTTTTCTTCAAGCTCCTTGAGGCGCAGCCCGAGGACATGCTGGGCGTCCTCTTCGGTCTGGCGCAGCAGAACCTCCCGGGCTTCCTCCCGGGTCAGACCGGCAATCTCTTCAAGGCGCTCCGTCTGCTTCAGAGTACACTCCTGGGCTTCGAGAAGACGGGCCTCAACTTCCTCCTGTTTCTGCTTGAGTTCATCCTCACGATGAGCGATCCGGTCGAGTTTTTTGTCGAGGTTCTCCTCTTTCTGTTCGAACCGCCGTTCCGCCCGCTGGAGCTCGGCTCTGCGCTCCTTGCCTTCTTTTTCGATCTCCTGCCTGAGCTTGAAACCTTCTTCCTTTGCCTCTGTCAGTTTTTCCCGCTTCGCCTGCTCTGCGGCCTGTTCGGCCTCTCTGATAATGCTTTGGGCTCTGGAGG
>CAYZZX010000010.1:0-38781 GCA_964483085.1 uncultured Synergistaceae bacterium | reverse complement strand
GGGCGTTATCCGTAATAGTATCTCCCACATGGGCATCCGCTATTGTTTTTATGTTTGACACCATGTACCCGACTTCTCCCGGAGTCAGCTCCGCACAGGGGGTGAAACCCGGGCGGAATACTCCCACCTCTTCCACGGGAAAAACCCCTCCCGTGGCGGTGAACCGCACGCTTTGCCCCGGTCTGAGGGTGCCATTCACGATCCGGATGAAGCAGATGACCCCCTTGTAGTTGTCATACTCCGTATCGAAGATCATGGCCTGAAGAGGGGCTTCTGCGTCTCCTGACGGAGCGGGTATTCTGGAGATGATCCGCTCCAGGATGTCGTCGATCCCCTTTCCCTCCTTGGCGCTCGCCAGGATGATGTCCTCGCAATCAAGCCCAACGACCTCCTCAATTTCCTTGATGACGTAGTCGGGCCGGGAGGAGGGAAGGTCGATCTTGTTGATCACGGGGATGATCTCAAGCCCCTGGTCCACCGCCATGTAGGCGTTGGCCAGCGTCTGTGCCTCAACCCCCTGAGTGGCGTCCACTACGAGCAGGGCACCCTCGCAGGCGGCGAGAGAGCGGGAGACCTCATAGCCGAAGTCCACGTGTCCCGGGGTATCGATGAGATTGAGAATATACTCCTCTCCGTCCGCTGCAGTGTAGATCATCTTCACCGGTACGAGCTTAATGGTGATCCCCCGTTCCCTCTCGAGGTCAAGGGAGTCGAGGATCTGGGATTTCATGTCCCTCGAATCGATGGTGCTTGTCCGCTCGAGCAGGCGGTCGGCCAGGGTGGATTTGCCGTGGTCGATATGGGCGATGATGCTGAAATTCCGAATGCGTTTCTGATCCATTCACTGTTTCTCCTTCCGGGTATTTCCTCGTGGGGTTTACTGCGGGCTGCTGAGTACTGAAAGATCTTTTTGACAGTCCGGCGAAGGGCTCTTCCCTCACAAACCGGATACCGTATTTCCTGATTATACCTGAGAGATGGCCAGGAGCAGGGGCAACCTTGCGGAATGCAATCGTTGACATTTAAGAGCTTTGGAGTGATAATGTAAATAAACACAAACTCCCCGGAGGTGCCCCATGGAAAAAAAGGACTTTCTCTACGAAGGCAAGGCGAAAAAGGTTTTTACAACGGATGATCCTTCACTCTGTCTCATCGAATACAAAAACTCCCTCACCGCATTCAACGCCCTTAAAAAGGATTCAATCGAGGGAAAGGGCCGGCTGAACAACCTGATAAGCTCCGCTCTCTTTGAATTCCTGAAAAAAGAGGGAATTCCCACCCACTTCATCGAGCGGCTTGACGACCTCCGCCAGCTCGTCAAAAAAATGACCATCATTCCCATCGAAGTCGTCGTGCGGAACATCACCACGGGAACTCTCTGCAAGCGGCTCGGTATAGAGGAAGGACTCCGTCTGCCCCGCCCCCTCGTCGAACTCTACCTCAAGGATGATTCCCTGGGGGATCCTATTATAACTGAAGATCACGCTCTGCTCTTCGGTTGGGCAACGGAAGAGCAATTAATGAGAATAAAGGAAATCACCCTGAAGGTCAACTCTCTGCTCACATCATTATTCTCGGAACTGGGGATCACTCTGGTGGACTTCAAGCTCGAGTTCGGCCTGGACAATGAGGGGAACCTCCTCCTTTCCGACGAAATCTCCCCCGATACGTGCCGTTTCTGGGACTCGAAGACGAAGGACCGCCTCGATAAGGACCGCTTCCGCAAGGATCTCGGAGACGTCCTCGGAGCCTATGAGGAGATCTGGCGACGGCTTTCCACCCGGGGAGAAAGATCATGACCTGGCGGATTCAGATCTTCATTCAGCTCAAGGAGGGCGTCCTCGACACCCAGGGAAAGGCCGTGGAGCACTCCCTCGTCTCTCTGGGGCACACCGGGCTGAAAAAAGTGAAAGTGGGTAAATATGTCCAGCTCTGGGTGGAAGCACCCTCGGCGGATCAGGCCCGGGCGGAGGCGGAAAGGATGTGCGCCGACCTCCTGGTCAATGAAATCATAGAAGGGTACACCCTCGAAGTGGAGGCAGAGTAAGTGAAGACTGCAGTGGTAGTCTTTCCCGGAAGCAACTGCGACCGGGACGTCATCTTCGCCGTCCGGGAGACCCTCGGAACGGAAGTGGTCCCTCTCTGGCACCGCGAGACGGCTCTTCCCGCCGGAACAGACCTCGTGATCCTTCCCGGAGGCTTTTCCTTCGGCGACTATCTGCGGAGCGGCGCCATGGCCGCCCGCTCCCCAGTCATGGAGGCTGTGATCGCCCACGGAAAAAAGGGAGGCCTCCTTCTCGGAATATGCAACGGCTTCCAGGTCCTCACCGAATCCCGCCTTCTTCCCGGCGCACTTCTTCCAAACGACACCCTCGCCTTCCACTGCTCCCCCTGTCTTCTCCGGGTCGAACGGACCGACACCCCCTTCACCAACCGTTTCACTTCCGGACAGGTGGTTCAGCTCCCCATCGCCCACGCCGACGGGCGATATTTTCTCTTTCCCGACGAGCTGAAGGCCCTTGAAGACCGCTCAGGCGTGGTCTTCCGATATTCGACTCCTTCCGGTGAGATTTCAGGAGAGACAAACCCCAACGGCTCCGTCAACAACATCGCAGGGATCATCAGCGAGGGCGGAAACATCCTCGGTCTCATGCCACACCCCGAGCGAGTCTCGGAATCTATCCTCGGAGGAGAGGATGGACAGATCTTCTGGCAGTCCATCCTCTCCTTCTTTGAAAAGGGAGGCAAATGCAATGGACTTTAAACGATACGGCCTCCGAAAGGAAGAATTTGAGGCGGCTCTCTCAGCCCTCGGCCGTGAGCCGAACGAGTGCGAGCTCCGCATTCTCGCCGTCATGTGGTCGGAGCACTGCAGCTATAAATCAACAAAACATCTTCTGCGCCTCTTTCCGTCCACGGGAGAAAATGTGGTCCTCGGCCCGGGCGAGAACGCGGGAATCGTGAACCTCGGCGATAATCTCGGAGCGGCCTTCAAGGCGGAAAGCCACAATCACCCCTCCGCCGTGGCCCCCTACCAGGGAGCAGCTACCGGCGTCGGCGGAATCATCCGGGACATCCTCGCCCTCGGAGCCCGCCCCGTGGCCTCCATGGACGCGCTCTTCTTCGGCAGTCCCGATCATCCGGCGACAGCGGCCCTCTCCTCGGGTATCGTCGCGGGCGTCGGCGGATACGGAAACGCCGTGGGCGTCCCCACCGTGGGAGGCAAAACCGTCTACGACGAGTGCTACAACGAAAACCCCCTGGTGAACGCCTTCTCCATCGGCCTCGTACGCCTCGACGAGATCGTGAGCTCCCAGACTGCCCGGCCGGGGCAGCTCGTGGTGCTCCTCGGCTCGAAGACCGGACGGGACGGCATTGCCGGTGCGGCCTTCGCCTCAGTTCTGCTGTCTGACGACTCGAAGGCGAACAAACCCTCCATACAGATCGGCGACCCCTTCGCCGAAAAGCTGCTCATCGAGGCCTGTCTCGAGCTTCAGTCAAAGAAGCTCATCGTGAGCATGCAGGACATGGGAGCGGCGGGGATCACCTCTTCCTCCAGTGAAGTGGCCGCAAAAAGCGGCGTGGGGATGGTGCTCCATTTCGACAAGGTCCCCCTCAGGGCCGCGGACATGGAGCCCTGGGAGATCGCCCTCTCCGAATCCCAGGAGCGAATGCTTTTGATCGTCGACCCCCTGCGCCTCGAAGAAGTTCAGGCAGTGGCGGAAAAATGGGAGCTTGACTGCGCCGTCATCGGTGAGACCAACGAAGAGGACTCCTACACCATTCTCTGGCACGGCACGGAGGTCGCCTCCTTCCCCGCCGCCCTTCTCGGCGACGGCTGTCCTCCCCAGATGTGGCCATCAAAAAAACCAGAAGACCTCGAAAAAAACTGGCATTTCGATCTCGATGCTCTTCCTCTTCCGAAGGACTGGAACGCAACTCTTCTCGGCCTGCTTGAAAGCCCCTCCCTCGCTCCTAAAGAGTGGATCTATCAGCAGTACGACTCCATGGTCCAGACGAACACCGTGACCGGGCCGGGGCATCCCGTCAGCGTCCTCCGGATTCGGGGGCGGGATTCTCTTCTTGCCATGGTCCTCGACGCCGACCCCTGGAAGTGCGCTCTCGACCCCTTCCGGGGAGGAGCGGAGACTGTGGCCCGCACAGTACGGGCCCTTTCCGTAGCTGGCGCCGATGTGCTGGGGCTCACGGACTGCCTCAACTTCCCCTCTCCCGAGGTGCCGGAGCAGTACTGGGTCCTTGAGGAGTGCATCCGTGGAATTACAGAATGCTGCAAAGCTCTGAACTGCCCGGTGGTCTCGGGAAATGTAAGCCTGTACAACGAAACTCCCTCAGGCGCCATCAGCCCCACTCCTGTGGTGGGAACGGTGGGTCTTCTCCCCTCCATAGATGCCTATCTTCCTTCCGGCCAATGGAAGGAGGGGGACCGCCTGTTTCTGGCCGGTCCCTGCAACGCGTCTCTCGGAGGAAGCCAGTACCTCCTCTCCCTCGGCCACCGAAAGGCCGAGAGGCCCCTCATGTTTTCTCCCGAAGCGGAGGTCGATTTCGCCGAAAGAGCCCGGAAGACGGCTCGAATGAAAGGGGCATCGAGCGGACGAGCCCTCGCGGGCGGAGGCCTTGCCGTGGCCCTCGCAAAAGACGCGGCAGAAAGCTCATTAGGAGCTCGGGTCGTCCTGCCCGTACCCACCCGGCAGGATGTCGTCCTCTTCGGAGAAGGAGGCCCCCGGGCTCTCTACTCCGTCCCCCTCGGAAAAGTCCCCCTCTTCCGGACCATCTGGAAGGGCTACCCCCTTCTTGAAATCGGAAGAGTGGAAGGAGATACCCTCACCGTAGAGGGTGCCTTCTCCCTCCTCCTCGAAGAACTGACCTCCCGCTGGAGAGCACTGTAATGTGCGGCGTCTTCGGCGCCTGGTCTCCTTCCGGACGAAAAGTGCTCGAGGACGTCTACCTCGGCCTCTACGCTCTGCAGCACCGTGGGCAGGAATCAGCCGGAGTAGCGTGGATTAACAGGGAAGGAGGAATCTCCTCCCGAAAGGGAATGGGCCTCGTTCATCTCGCCCTCGACCAGGCGACCCTGGCGGCCGAGCAGACCTCCTGCGCCATCGGGCATGTCCGCTACTCCACAGCCGGAGGCTCTGAGATTGAAAACGCCCAGCCCCTTACGGCGAGCACCTCGAAGACTTCCCTCGCGATCGCCCACAACGGCAACATCACGAACGCCACGGGTATGAAACTGCTTCTTCAAAACCGCGGCGCGATCTTCCACTCGGAGACGGATACAGAGGTAATTCTTCACCTCATGGCCCATCAGCCCCATAAAGAACCCATCGACGCCCTGATTGATTCCCTCGTTCGCCTTCGGGGAGCCTGGTCCCTTGCCATGCTCATCGACGGAAACCTCGTCGCCGCCCGGGACCCCTGGGGGTTCCGCCCCCTGGTCATAGGGCAGCGGGACGATGTCTACTATGTTTCCTCCGAGACCTGCGCCCTCAATCTCGTCGGCGCCTCCGTAGTGAGAGAGGTGGCCCCCGGCGAGGTGATCACCTTCGGCCCCGACGGAATGGACTGCCTTCCTCTCCCTGTAGAGGTAAAACGTCACTTCGCCTGCTCCTTTGAATACGTCTATTTTGCCCGGCCGGACAGCGTCATCGGCGGACGGTCCGTCTACCAGGTCCGCAAGACCCTCGGAAAAAAGCTCGCTCTGCGGAGTCCCTGCCCCGAGGCCGAGCTCGTCACAGGGATGCCCGACAGCGGCACCATCGCCTCCCTCGGATATGCTGAGGAGAGCGAAGCTCCCTACGAGCAGACAGTGGTACGGAACCGCTACGTGGGCCGCACCTTCATCGAACCCACCCGGCGTGTCCGGGAACTGGGCGTGCGGATCAAGCTCAACCCCATCACAGAGGTGCTGACCGGGAAAAAAGTGGTTATAGTCGATGACTCCATCGTCCGGGGCACAACCTGCCAGCGGATGATCTCCATGATCAGAGACTGCGGGGCCAGCCAGGTCCATGTGCGCATCTCCTCTCCTCCCGTCCGCTTCCCCTGCTATTACGGCATCGACACTCCGAGCCGGGGGGAGCTTGCCGCTGCGCGGATGAACCTGAAGCAGCTCGGCACAGAAGTGGGAGCCGATTCCCTTGCATACCTCACCGAGGAGGACCTGGTGGAATCCATCGGCCTTCCCCGGGAGTCCATATGCACCGCCTGCTTCTCGGGAAACTATATGGAAGGAGGAGAAGAGAATGAGCCTGAGCTATAAAGACGCCGGGGTGGACATCCCCGAAGCCGACCGGTGGGTCGAGACCATCAAGGGGATCGTTCGCTCCATGCCCTCCTCGCCGGAGGTGATGGGGGGGATCGGGGGCTTCAGCGGCCTCTATCGTCTTCCCGGAGGGCTCATCCTCGCCGGGTGCTGCGACGGAGTGGGAACAAAGGTCGAGGTGGCGAAGGCCGCCGGGAATTTCGCTTTTTTAGGACAGGACCTCGTGGCGATGAGTGTGAACGACCTCGTCACCTGCGGCGCCCGCCCTCTCTTTTTTCTCGATTATATCGCCTGCGGAAAGCTCGATCAGGCCGTTCTCGCTCCGATAGTGCAGAGCATAGCCTCGGCCTGTGTTGAAAGCGAATGCGCCCTTCTCGGAGGTGAAACGGCGGAGATGCCCGGCACCTACGGACCGGATGGGCTCGACCTCGCAGGCTTCGCTGTGGGTCTTGCGGAAGAGGGCAAAATCCTCGACGGCTCCTCCGTACAAAGAGGGGATGCCGTGGTAGGCATACCGAGCTCGGGAGTGCACAGCAACGGCTTTTCTCTCGTTCGCCGGGCGCTCCTCTCCTCCGACTCTCCTCTGAACCTTCATGACCGTCCGCCTCTGCTCAACGGACAGAGCCTCGGAGACTGCCTTCTCACCCCCACAAAACTCTACGTCTCCCTGGCCCTCAAGGCTCACTCCACAGGAATGGTCCATGCCATGGCCCACATCACCGGAGGAGGACTCTTCGATAATATCGTCCGCGTCATTCCCAAAGGCTTATCACTCTCGCTGAAGTACGACGCCTGGCCCCGACCAGCCATATTCTCCCTTCTGACGGACAGAGGCGTCGAGGAGGATGAAATGCGCCGCGTCTTCAATCTCGGTATAGGCTTTGTCTTTCTTCTGGCTCAAAAAGATCTTCCTGACTTTCTTGCTCTGCTTGAAAAAGAAGGAGAAAAGGGGTACGTTATCGGCGAGGTAACGGCATGACCTCCTTCGCCATCCTTCTCTCAGGAAGGGGAAGCAACATGGAGGTCCTAGCCGAGGCCGTGGCATCGAAGAAACTCAACGGACGGATCGCCTTCGTGGCCTCCGACACCCCCGAAGCAGCGGGACTGAAGAGGGCGGCTGACCTCGGTCTTTCTACGGCAGTCCTGCCCTACGCAGAAGGAAAGAAAAAAGGAGAGGAAGAGCTCAGAAGACTCTGCGATATTCACGGAGTGGAGTGGATCGTCCTCGCCGGTTTTCTCTCCATCCTCTCGCCGGAGTTCGTCCGGTCATTCAAAAACCGTATCGTGAATATTCACCCCTCCCTTCTCCCCTCCTTTCCCGGAAAACATGGAATCGAGGACGCATGGCGAAGGGGCGTAAAGATCACCGGGGTGACGGTCCATCTCGTGGATGAAGGAGTGGACACCGGCCCGATCCTCGCCCAGCAGGGGCTGAAAATTCGCCCCGGTGAATCCCTCGAAAGCCTCGAGGAGCGGATTCACCGGGTAGAACACTCCCTCTACAGAGAAACGCTCGCTCTTCTTTTCGCAAACAAAACTATTACTGAAAGGTGTTGACCTCATTGACAACTAAACGGGCACTTCTTTCCGTCTATGACAAATCGGACATCGTGGACTTCGCCCGAAAACTCTCCGGATTCGGCTGGGAACTCTGCTCCAGCTCCGGAACGGCGGCGTATCTTCGCAAGGAGGGTCTTTCGGTCACCGAAGTCAGCGACATCACCGGCTACCCCTCCATACTCGGTGGAAGGGTCAAGACCCTTCACCCCCTCATCTTCGGAGGCATCCTCGCCAGAAGAGACACCCCCGGAGACATGCAGGATGCTGAGAAACACGACATTCCCCTCTTCGACATGATCGTCTGCAACCTCTACCCCTTCGAGGAGACGGCCCGCCGCTCTCCATCTCTTGACGAGCTCCTCGAGAATATCGACATCGGCGGCGTCTCCCTTCTTCGGGCCGCGGCGAAGAATTTCAGACAGGTGGTCGTGCTGACGGATCCGAAGGACTATGCCGTCGTCACGGAAGAGCTCTCGGCGGAGGGAGACGTCACCCTTCCGACCCGGGAACGCCTCGCCCTCTCCGCCTTCCGCACCACCGCCCTCTACGACGGCACCATTCTGGCGGGGCTGACGGAGGCCACAGGATCGGACGAAACTCTCCTTCCCGACCGGCTTCCGCTGGTCGCAACAAAGGTGCAGGAACTCCGCTACGGTGAAAACCCTCATCAGGAGGCGGCCCTCTACCTCCCCCCTCTCGCCGATCTCCCCTGGGAGCAGCTCGCAGGCAAGCCCCTCTCCTACAACAACATTCTCGACACGAATTGCGCCATGCGAGGGTGCGCCCTGATGCAGAACTGCTGCGGCGCCCTGGTGATCAAACATACCACCCCCTGCGGAATGGCCTGCGGAGAAAGCCCCCGGGAGGCCTACGAACGGGCCTTCGCCTGCGACCCCTTATCCGCCTTCGGCGCCGTCGTGGGGATCTCCCGCCCTGTCGACCTGGAGACAGTCCTCGCCATAGCCGAACGCTACACTGAGGTTCTCATCGCCCCTGACTACGACGACGAGGCTCTCGCCCTCCTCGAGGAAAAAAAACCCTCTCTTCGAGTGCTCCGATGGAAGGGCGGACGGGTCTTCCCCATGAGCTACACGGGCACCTGGAGCGGCCTGCTCGTTCAGGAAGATTCCCTGCCTCCTCTGCCAGACCTCTCGTCGGGGGAGTGGATCGGCACGCCAAGGGAGGACCTGTGGGAGGACCTTCTCTTCGCCTGGAAAATTGCCGCCCTCTCGAAGAGCAACGCCATCGCCGTGGTGAAGGACGGAGCGGCTGTGGGGATCGGCCGGGGGTTCTGCAGCCGCCTCCACGCCGTGGATTTCGCCGTGCGCCAGGCCGGCGAAAAGTGCCGTGGGGCAGTTCTTGGCTCTGACGCGTTCTTCCCCTTCTTTGATGGAATTCGGGCCGCTGCAAGCGCTGGGGTTGCAGCCATCATCCAGCCCGGCGGTTCAATCAAGGATGAGGAGGTCTTTGCCGAAGTCCGAAAGTTTGGAATCTCCATGTTCATCTCCGGCCACAGGACCTTCCGTCACTGAGACCGGACATCATTATGGCTAAAAAAAGCAACTTTCTCGTTCTGGGCTCAGGGGCGAGGGAGCACTCTCTCGTCCGGTCCCTGTCTCTTTCAGCCCGGGTGGGCGAGCTTTATTGCGCTCCGGGAAATCCGGGCATGAGAGCACAGGCCCATCTCCTCCCCCTCCCCTCCATGACGCCGGAATATGTTCTTCCCCTTGTGCGGAAACATTCCATCGACATGGTGGTGATCGGCCCTGAAGCACCCCTTGCGGCAGGGCTGGCTGATGACCTCAGAAAAGAAGGGGTCGCCGTCTTCGGCCCCGGAAAAGCAGGAGCGGCCCTTGAGGGGAGCAAGATGTTCGCAAAAAAGTTCATGGAGCGCCACGGCATCCCGACGGCTGCGTGGGATCTCTGCACCACAGTGCAGGAGGCCCAACATGCCCTCGAAAAACGCACTCCCCCCTACGTAGTGAAGGCCGACGGCCTCGCTGCAGGGAAGGGCGTCTTCGTCACATCCTCCCTTGAAGAGGCCCGCGAAGCGGCGGAGAATCTCCTCGTTCATGATCTTCTCGGAGAGGCGGGACGAAGAATTTTGGTGGAGGATGCCCTTGAAGGGGAGGAATTGACTCTCCTCGCCATGACGGACGGAAAAACCTATCGACTTCTTTCGCCGAGCCAGGATCACAAGCGAATTTTCGATGGAGATCAGGGCCCGAACACGGGCGGCATGGGGGCATACTCCCCCGTTCCCCTCGCTGACGCCGCCCTTCTTGAGAAAATCCGCCGGACCATTCTCGACCCCACCTTCGACGGGCTCAGAAGGGAGAACATCCCCTACTGCGGCGTGCTCTATGCCGGTCTCATGGTGGACGAAGAGGGAACACCCCGAGTGATCGAATACAACGTCCGCTTCGGAGATCCGGAAGCCCAGGTGGTTCTTCCCCTCTTCGAAGGGGATCTCGGGGAGATCTTTCTCGCCTGCGCTGAGGGGCGCCTTGAAGAGATCGAATGGAAGGAGCCCACTAAGTGGGCGGCAGATGTCGTTCTGGCCTCGGGCGGGTACCCCGGTCCCTTCGAAAAAGGGAAGATCGTCTCCGGGCTCGAAGAAGCGGAAAGTACAGAAAACTTTCTACTCTTTCACGGAGGAACCGCCCTCTCTCTGGAGGGGAAAATCTGCACCTCAGGAGGGCGGGTCTTCAGCGCCGTGGGCATCGGCGATACCCTTGAGGAAGCCCTGGACAGAGCATATACAGGGGCTTCCCGTATCTCCTTCGATTCCGTTCACTACCGCAGAGATATCGGTCAAAAAGCTCTGAAACGCCAGAGGAGGAAAATATCATGACAAATATTCATGCTCCGGAAGTAGGAGTGCTTCTCGGGTCGAAATCCGACCTCCCTCTCGCCCGGAAGGCAGAGGAGATCTTCGCCTTCTTCGACGTCCCCTGGGAGATCACCATCGCCTCGGCCCACAGGACCCCTGAAGACGCCTCGCAATACGCCGCAAATGCTGCGGAGAGGGGAATTCGGGTCCTCATCGCCGTTGCGGGGCTTTCAGCAGCCCTCCCCGGCGTGGTGGCCGCCCACACGCCCCTTCCTGTCATAGGCGTTCCCGTCAATGCGGGCTCCCTCGGCGGGCTCGACGCCCTCCTCTCCGTGGCCCAGATGCCTCCGGGAGTTCCCGTGGGATCTATGGGAGTGGATGGAATAAAAAACGCCGCCCTCTTCGCGGTCAGAATCCTCGCCATCGCCCGCCCCGAGCTAGCCGCAAAACTCTCCCTCTGGTCGAAAAAAGAGGCTGAAGGGGTCCGGGCCTCCCGGCAGGCGCTCGAAGGGCTGCCGACCCCTCCGGACGAAGCCTTTCAATAGGCCGTAAGATTTTTTCAAGCTACAACTTCAGAATAAATGTTGAAATAACCCCCTTGCAGCCACAAAACTGCAAGGGGGTTATTGACGGAATAAAATGTAACGGCTGTGGCACAGAAAAGCAAAGGCAGGTTTATGAAAACTTCTCAGCAGATGATTGAGCAACCGATGCTCTGTTTTTTATCAGAAAAAATCTCTACTGGGCCGGAATGTCGATGGCCTCCTTTGACTCGTGAACCTGGCGCCATGTCTTGATGGGCAGCCCCCAGATCTTGATGAACCCGACGGCGGCATCATGGTCGAAGGCGTCCCCCTCAGAGTAGGTGGCGAGGCTGTGGCTGTAGATCGAAACGGAGGATTTCATCCCCCGCACGACAGCCTGCCCCTTGAAGAACCGGACCTTGACGGTGCCGTTCACGTACTCCTGGGTTGTGTCGATGAAGGCGTTGATGGCGTCCAGCAGAGGGGAGAACCAGTACCCTTCGTAGGCAAGACGACCGAACTGAATCTCGAGCTCCTTTTTCGAGCTCAGGACCTGCTTGTCAAGGGTGAGAGTCTCGAGGGCCCGGTGGGCGTTGATCAGAGTAATGGCACCGGGGCATTCATAGACCTCGCGGCTCTTGAACCCGACAAGGCGATCTTCGAGCATGTCGATCCTTCCAACTCCGTGCCGTCCCGCCTGTACATTCAGAGACTCAATGAGCTCCGGGCCGTCCATCTTCACGCCGTCCAGCGCGGTGGGGATGCCCTTGACGAAGGTTATCTCGACGTATTCCGGCTCGTCCGGAGCGTCCCAGGGCTCGACGGTCAGCGTATAGGCGTCTGAGGGAGGTTCGTTCCAGGGGTCCTCGAGGATGCCGCACTCGATGGACCGCCCCCAGATGTTGTCGTCGATGCTGTAGGGAGACGCTGCAGTGGCATGCACGGGAATTCCACGGGCCCGGGCGTACTCCATCTCGGCCTCCCGGGTGAAACGCCAGTCCCGCACCGGAGCGAGGACCTGAAGGTCAGGGTTCAGGGCGTTAGTGCAGACCTCAATGCGCACCTGGTCCTGCCCCTTTCCGGTACATCCGTGGGCCACGGCCACGGCCCCTTCCTTCTTCGCGATCTCCACCAGCACTTCAGCGATAAGAGGGCGCGACAGAGCCGAATTGAGAGGATAGGTGCTCTGGTACATGCCGTTCGCCTTGAGGGCGGGCCATACGAACTTTTCTACGAATTGCTTCTTCAGATCGAGAACATAGGCCTTCGAAGCACCGCTCCGCAGGGCTTTGTTCTTCGCCCCCTCCAGGTCAACCGCCTGCTGTCCCACATCGGCCGTCATGGTGATCACGTCATACCCCTGTTCCGTCAGCCACATGACCGCTACGGACGTATCGAGACCTCCGCTGTACGCAAGAACTGCCTTTCCCTTTTTCTCCATTGTCCAACCCTCCATAAATTCTGCACTGAAAAATAAAAAGCCCGCCCGAAAAAGCGAGCCTCTGTCCAAAGAAATTTCGTTCCCCGATTCTTTCAAGGATACCGAAAGACTTTACGGACAAAATTATAGAGGAGAATGAACATTTGTCAAGTATTCTCCCTTATTTTACTTGAAGTTTATTTTAGCGGCTCCTCACGTCTCCCAAATCACTCCATCATCCTTAGTCAGGAAATGGTGGATGAGCGCCCTACATGAGGATAAGACGGAAGAAAAACATCACCACGGGGCCCATGATCGCTTGAACGACTCCGAGGGCTACGAGGGCCATGAGGACGAAAAATCCGTACCGTTCGAGCCAGTAATAATACTTGAGCATCGACTGAGGAAGAAGGGGGTAGATAAGCTTTGATCCGTCCAGAGGCGGGATGGGGATGAGGTTGAAGACGGCGAGCCCCAGGTTGATGAGAATCATGAGGAGGACGAATTGCCTCAGAGCAGGCACCGAAAGAAAGGGGACGGGAAAGAGACGGGCCAACGTTCCGAAGACGAAGGCGGTCAGGAAGTTACCCGAGACGCCGGCTATGGAGACGAGGAGCATGTCCCTCCGGGGGTGCTTGAAGTACCGGGGGTCAATGGGCACGGGCTTCGCCCATCCGAACCGGAAGATCAGCAGCATGAGGGCACCGACGGGGTCAAGATGGGCCAAAGGGTTCAAGGTCAGTCTTCCGGCCCGCTCCGCCGTGGGATCTCCGAGGCGGTAGGCCATATATCCGTGGCAGAACTCGTGAAAGGTGATGGCCCAGAGTACTGCGGGAACGCTCAGAAGCAGATCCGCAAGGCCAGGCAGTCGAAACATGGAACTCACTCTCCTTTTTTCTCTTCGGAGGGGAAGCGGGCCAATACATAGTCCACTTCATCCTCCCTGGTTTTCAAAAGCCCGTCGAGGCGCTGCATCTTCAGCTCTTCGAGGATGATGCCGATCAGGGGACCCCGGGCGTATCCCATGGACAGCAGATCAGCTCCCCGCAGGAAGGGCAGTACTGCATGCAGTCTGGTCAGATAGAGCAGAATCCGCCGCCGTACCCGCCAGCGCTCCGTGGCCGCGCTCCAGAAGAGGGCCGCCACGGGGTTCACTTCCCGAAGGCAGGCGACGATTTCTGAATTGGACGGCCCCGTCCGGCCGCCGAGGGCATGCTCTATAGCTCTCAATTCCGAAAAACATTTTACTACAATTCCCCGTTCCGGTTCAGAGAGGTTCACTCTGTTCAGCGCGGAAAGGCGGATATTGTCCGGAGATTCCATGAGAAGGGCCGCAAGAAAGCCGAGCCACCCTCTTCCCCGGAAATCGGGGAAATCCCGTGAGATGCGGGCCCGGAAGACTCCCAGCCTGCGAAAGGTCCGGCGACCGGTGGAGCCGAAATGGTTTCCGGGAAAGAGAACTTCCCAGACGCCGAGCTCCTCCATCCTGCACGCTCCTCCGTAGGGGTGGCGTTCGGTGAAGGAAAGCTCAAGTTCGCTCCGCAGGCGGTATCCCGAGAGCCGGGCGAGCAATCCCCCCCGGACGCAGCTCCGCAGGAGGCGCAGGGTGTTGTCCTCAATGGAAAGATCCAGACGCTGTTCGAGACGAATTGCGCGGATAACCCGGGTGGGGTCTTCCACAAAACTCAGATTATGAAGCACCTTGAGAGTCTTCTTCTCAAGATCTCGCCGCCCGCCGAAGAAATCCACCAGTATTCCCCAGGTCGGCTCGCTGATGGAGATCGCCATGGCATTGACGGTGAAATCCCTGCGGTAGAGGTCATGCTTGAGAGAGTCGCTCATCACCTGCGGAGAGGCGAGGGGGAATTCGTAAAACTCTCTCCGGGCGGTGGCCACGTCGACCTTCCGTCCGTCGGGAAAGATGAGAGTACCGGTCTTGTAGCGCTCATGAACCGAGATTCTGCAGCCGTCCTTTTCCCAGCTTTTCAAAAATCGCAGGGCATCTCCCTCGATGACGATGTCGAGATCGAGGTTGTCCCTGCCGAGAAAGAGATCCCGCACGAGGCCGCCTACGATATAGGCCCTCATTCCGAGCTTCTCCGCCCTGTGGCCGAGGTTTCCGAGAAGAAGCTTGGCGCTTTCGGGAAGACGCTCCTCGAGGAGGGGTTCCACATCCTCCGTCCAGGGCATCGCCATTGGTCCCGCCTGATCTTCTCTGGGCAGAGACAGAGGGTAGAGAGCCTTTACGAGATCCGTTCGAGTGATGATCCCCACGATGCGGCGGCCGTCCACGACGGGAAGTCGGCCGATCCCCTGAGTGACGAAGAGGCGGTGGGCCTCGGCGATGGAGGCCTCCCTGGGAACTGTGAGAATGCCCTCCGTCATGAACTCCCGGATGAGCGTTTTTCCAAATCCGTGGAGGTGGGCCTTGTCGAGGTCCTTCCTGGTGATGAGTCCGAGAATGGACTTTCCCCTCACCACGGGAAGGGCCGAGTGGCCGTACCGGATCATGATGCGGTACGCCTCATCCACCGGCGTATCGGGAGGCATGACCATCACCGGCGAGGTCATGATGTCCGAGACGGTGATGGCTGGATGCACTGCGGTCTTCACCTCCTCCTCCATCTTCCGTACGAGGGGGAAGGGTTTGACGTTCTGAAGGGTCACGGACGCTGCCTGGGGGTGTCCGCCGCCGCCGAGGGGAGTGAGAAAGGCCCCCATGTCGAGAACATCCTCGCTGCTCCGCCCCACAAGATAGGTTCTGCTGTCCATCTTCACCGCTGCGATGGCGATATCACCGTCAAAATAGTCCCGAAGGCGGTGAACGAAGAGGGAAAGCCCGTCCACGTAGTCGGGCGATTCCGCCGCAGAGAAGACCGCCTTCGCCCCGTTGATGAACCGGACCCAGCTGTTCTCAATGAGGCTGTCGAGAATGCGCCGCTCGGAAGCGGAAAAGGTCATTTCGATGAAGTTCGGGACATTGGCAAGGTCTGCGCCCATCTCCTTCATCCGGGCGACCGCGTTGAAATCCCTCGTAGTGGTGCCGCCAAAGGTCAGTCCTCCCGTATCCTCGTAAATGCCTGTGGCGAAGAGGGTCGCCTCAGCGGAGGAGATGGGGATCCCCCTCTCGATGAGAATTTCAACCAGCATGGTCGTGGTGGCCCCAAGAGGCTCGATAGCCATGAATTCGCCGTCGATGTCGTCCGCCGAGGGAGGGTGATGATCGTAAACGTGGACGGGGATATCCTTCTTTCCGAGCAGGGCGGCGAAAGGACCGATCCGGGACCGGGAACGGGTATCCGTCACGATGAGCATGGTGATCTCGTCGAAGCGCACCTTTCTGGGAGTGAGGACAGTCCACTGATTCGCATGGTTTTTCAAAAATTCCCGGACAGTGCGGCTCGCGGACCCTGAAAAACAGAGGATCGCATCGGGGTAGAGCTTCTGTACCGCCACCATACTCGCCAGGGAATCGAAATCGTTCCCCATGTGGCTCGTGATAACCTTCATGGCCGGAGTGCCTCCGAAAGGGCGTTCCGATAGCTCCACGGAAGGCGCCTTGGCCGGACGAGCAGAGGAGATGCTCCGGGAAAAGCGGAGAGAACTTCTATAATTTCATTGAACCACTTCTCGAGGGTGAAAAAATCGAGGGTGAATTTCTCTTCTCTGTTTTCAACCCCTTGCCCCTCCCGGAGGAGGAAGTCCGTTCCCAGACCTTCCCGGCGTAGGAGATCGGTGAACCTGCGGGCGCTTTCTCCGTCGGATAAAAAGACGGAGACCCTGGCAAGGCCGCTCAGCCGCCGGAAGCGCTCCGCCAGGCGGCTGGCCTCTTCTGTGAGTTTTTCGAGGGTCTGCCCATTGTCGATCACAAGATCTGCCCGGGCACGTTTTTCCCCTCCGGACAGCAGAAAGGCTTCCCGGCGGGCGATCTCGTCTTTCTTCCACCCCCGGGCGGCGTTCCGCTCTCCTCGTTTTTCCTCCGGGGCGGTCACGTAGATGGCCGCGTCAATCCACCAGGGAATGCCCCCCTCGAAAAGAAGGGGGATCTCCGCCACGACCCACCCCTCGAGGGAGGAAGCGGCCCGTTCCATCTCGATCCTGACCAGAGGGTGCAGAAGAGCGCAGAGCCACGTATATTCTTTCATGTCGGCGAAGGCTTTCGAGGCGATATGGGAAGGGACAGCCCTTCCGGAGGAATCGAGAATACCCCTCCCCCACCGGGCAACGGCGGATTCCAGAACATCGGCGCGGGTCCACAGAACACGGACCACCTCGTCGGCGTCAAGGATGGAAGCGCCTCTCTCTCTCCAGAGGCGGGCGAGAGTTGATTTACCAGCCCCAACGTCTCCGCTGAGTCCGAAAGCCAGCATGGGTTTTCTCCTCCTCACCCCGATCGTCCACCTGCTTGAACCGGTCGGGGATCTCCCAGAGAAAGCGGGAAAAGCCGTTCCGGAAGGTGGTTCCAAAGAGCCTGCGCGACCGTGCCCCCGAGAGGTAGAGCCGTTCTTCCGCCCGGGTCATCCCCACGTAGCAGAGGCGACGCTCCTCCTCCATGTTTTCGCGGTCCTCGAGACACTTGAAATGGGGAAAAACGGCCTCCTCGAGACCGACGAGGAAGACCACGGGAAATTCGAGTCCCTTGGCCGCATGAAGGGTCAACATATTCACGGCGTTCTTCTCATCCAGATTCAGCTTCTCAAGATCCGTGAAGAGCGCGGCCTCGGCGAGCATCTCTGAGAGGTCGCCTCCGACGGGCACAATGGACCGAAGCTCCATGATGTTCTCCACCCGTTCTTCCCATCCGTCAGGGTCGTCCTTGCGAAGGACATCCTCATACCCCACGGTCTGCAGAATATAGAGGAGAATGGCCCCGAGATCATCGGATTTTGAGAGGATATTCAGCATATGCCGGGCGAGCTCCCGAAAGCCCTCGCCGGCCTTCCCCTCCACCACCTTGCCTCCGGTGAAAATGGTCCTCCAGTATTCGTCAGGGGGAAGTTCCGGAAGGGATGAAAGAAACAGAAAGGCTTTTTCGAGGCTTTTCTTGCCGACCCCCCTTGAGGGGATGTTGGCTATCCGTGCGAGGGACATCTGGTCGAGAGGGTTGACGGCGCTTTTGAGGAAAGAGAGGATATCCCGTACTTCCTTCCGTTCGTAAAAGGCCGTTCCCCGGACGACCCTGTAGGGTACCCGGTTTTCGAGAAACTTCTGTTCATAGACGCGGCTCATAGCGTTGATTCTGTAAAGTATGGCCATATCGCCGAAGCTGTATCCCTCCCGGTCGTGAAGCCGGTGAATCTCTGAGACGAGAAATTCCGCCTCCTGAAACTCGCTCTGCCCCAGAAGGGTGTAGATTTTCTCCCCCGTATTCCTTGAGGTCCACAGATCCTTCTTCCGCCGTTTTGAGTTGCCCTCGATCAGGGCGTTTGCCGCGCCGAGAATATTCCCCGAGGATCGGTAGTTCTGGTCGAGGACCACCACCTTGGCGGTGGGAAAGTCCTTCTCAAAATTCAGAATCATCCCCATGTCCGCTCCACGCCATCCGTAGATTGATTGGTCCGGGTCACCCACCACCATGATCCGCCGATCAGGTCCGACCAGCTTTCTCAGCAGGAGATACTGGGGCCGGTTCACGTCCTGGTACTCGTCCACGAGGATCCAGGAGAGTCGGTCCTGCTCCTTCTTGCGGAGGGCTTCGTTTGACGAGATCAGTTCGACTGGGAGGGTGAGGAGATCGTCAAAATCAAGGGCGTTCTGTCTTCGTAGTTCCTTATTGTAAGCGGCAAAAACATCTCCGTAGACCCCTTCGAGGAGGGGAGAGTTTCTTCCCGACTCCTTGAGGCAATCGTTCTTCACCGTGGAAATACGGTCGAGCATGGATGACGGATCAAACTGCTTCGTATCCATATTCAGCTTCTCCATAACCTGTTTGACCAGCGTACGGCTGTCTCCCCGGTCGAAGATACCGAACCCCTCCCGAAGGCCGACCTCCGGAAGGAAAGCGCGGTTGCGGAAGAGGAAGCGAAGGCCGAAGGAATGGAAGGTGCAGACCTGCATGACCTTTTCGTCCCCGCCCACCAGGGCCTTGACCCGCTCCTTCATCTCGTTGGCGGCCTTATTGGTGAACGTCACCGCGAGAATATCCCAGGGTTTAGCCTCCCCCCGGGAGATAAGGTAGGCCATCTTGGATGTAAGCACCCGGGTTTTTCCGCTGCCGGCACCGGCGAGAACGAGGAGCGGGCTTCCGGTCCAGGCTACCGCCTCCCGCTGCCTCGGGTTCAGGCTCTCGAGAAGCTTTTTTTCATCGACCATGAGCTCTCTTTTCTTTCACCCGCTCCTGCACCAGCGAAATCCACCCGTCATACCCCTCCCCCGAAGCGGCATTCAGCAGGAGTATGGGGACCTCGGGATTAAGTTTTTTTACATCCCCGGTGAACATCTCCATGTCGAAGGAGAGGTGGGGAAGAAGGTCCGTCTTCGTGAGAAGGACCGCCTGAGAAGAGGTGAAGAGATAGGGGTATTTCAGAGGCTTGTCCGCACCCTCCGGCGTGCTGAGAAGGGCGACCTTGAAATCCTCACCGAGATCAAACTCCGCCGGACAGACCAGATTCCCGACATTTTCGATGAAGAGTACGTCCACGGCGTCGAGGGGCAGGGACTCCATGGCCTTCTGAACGATATTCGCCTCGAGATGGCATCCTCCCGACGTGTTGATCTGCACCACCGGAATATCCCATTCGGCCAGGCGCTCTGCATCCCTATCCGTTGCCAGGTCTCCTTCGATGACTGCGAAGGAGAAACCTCCCAGCTCGGCGGTCTTCTCAAGAAGGGTCGTCTTGCCGCATCCGGGCGATCCGATGAGATTCACCATAAGAAGACCTCTCTTCCGGTTCTCCTCCCGAATGGCTGCGGCGAATTTTTCGTCCTCCGCCATGATTGACTGTTGCAGGGTCACTATTTTTTTCATGGATTTTCTTCAACCTCCAGTGATTCGATTTCCAGTTCCATTCCGGCACGGGTCTCCCTCGAGCCGGAGCCGCAGGCGGGACAGAGGCCGTTTTCCTCTCTCCACATCTGCCCGCACTCCCGGCACCGGTATTCAAGAGGGACATCGGTGACAATAAGGCTCGCCCCTTCCAGAGGAGTTCCCTTCGTCACAGTTTCAAAGGCAAAGGAGAGAATGTCGGGGTTGACCTGCCTGAGAACTCCGACGCGCAGGCGCACCTCGGTGATCTTCTTCCACCCTTCCTCTTCCATCATTTTCTCAAGGGCGTTCACTATGGATTCGACCAGCGAAACTTCGTGCATACGTTCCTCCTCTTCAGTACATTCTATGAAAAAAGGGGACCCGGAGCGGGTCCCCTGGAGCGAAAACCTTCTCCGAAGTGCTTAGTCGGCGGGTTCGAGGAGGCCGTAGCCTCCGTCTTTTCTTTTATATACCACATTGACTACCCCGGATTCAGCATTACGGAAAAGAAAGAATTCATGCCCCAGCAGATCCATCTGCATGGTTGCCTCCTTGGCACTCATAGGACGCAGAGGAAACCGTTTCACCTTCACTATATCCTCATGAGGAGTAAGAGGAGGATCCAGTTCAGATCCTGGAAGGCCAAAGGAAATATCATGGGTTTTAAGCTGAGCCCGATCGGTGAGATATGCGTTATGGCGCTTGATCTGGCGTTCGATGTTTTTGAGCGCCTGATCGAAGGCCCTCTTAATATCAGGAGCATTCTCCTGCCCTCTCATGATGACCCCATTGGCATTTGATGTAATCTCGACGGTGAACATTCCCCGTCCGAAGCTCACGACTACCTGTCCATCAATAATCTTGCTGAAGAATTTATCCAGTTTTGACATTTTGTTCTTCATATATTCCTTGAGGTCATCCTTTAGATCAACCCCGCGGGCAACAAACCGTACCTCCATGCCAATCCCTCCATTCATGTCTTGCTCACTACTTATGATATCATTTTATCACCGGTGGCGAAGGGAGGCAATCACGTCTCGCCTTCCCTTCTTTTCAGGAAGAGAGTATAATGGATTTATAAATATATTTTGCAGGAGGTATCATGCCATGCACATATCAGCCCGAGCACAGAAGATGGAGCCTTCAGCGACCCTTGCGGTCACCGCCAAGGCGAAGAGCCTGAAGCGGGAGGGCAAGCCCGTCATTTCCTTCGGCGCGGGAGAGCCAGACTTCGACTCTCCTCCCTCGGCAATCCGCTACGCCGAAGAGGCAATGAAAAAGGGGCAGACCCATTACACCCCCGGCACTGGTATTCCCGAACTGAGGGAGGAAGTATGCCGCTACTACAAGGAACATTTCGACCTCGAATACACTCCCGGCAACGTGGTGGTGGGCTCCGGCGCTAAACCCCTGATCTACGAAGCCCTGGGCTGCCTTATAGACTCAGGCGATGAGGTGCTCGTCTTCACCCCCGCCTGGGTCAGCTACGTCGAGCAGATCCGCCTCTTCGACGGCGTCCCCGTCCTCGTGGACACGAGCGGAACGGATTTTGTCCCGAGAATCGCCGATGTGAGAAAGGCCGTGACGCCCCGTACCCGGGCCATGATCATCAATACGCCCAACAACCCCACGGGAGCAGTCTATGACGAAGAATGCCTTCGAGACCTCGCCAACTTGGCGATAGAAAAGAATATCGTCATCATCTACGACGAGATCTATGAACGTCTCGTCTACGGTGGTGCCGTTCATCATCAGATTCTGAACCTCGTTCCCGAGGCGCGGGATCTCACCGTCATCGTCAACGGCGTCAGCAAAGCCTTTGCAATGACAGGGTGGCGCATAGGCTACGCCCTCGGACCATCCTCCCTCATGGGCTATCTCGGAGACATGCAGGGGCACATCACCTCGAACGCAAGCTCAGTCGCTCAGTGGGCTTCCGTGGGAGCCCTCCGGGAGGGCGATCCGGATGTTGTCACCATGCAGAAGGCCTTCAGCGCACGGCGGGATCTCGCTGTGAAGCTCATGAAGGAGATGCCCTACGTCTCCTTCACGGAACCCAAGGGTGCCTTCTACGTCTGGTTCAGCATTAAAGAGGCTCTGGGCAAATCCTGGAAGGGGCAGCGCCTCGAATCGGACGCCGAATTCTGCAAGGTGCTCCTCGAAGCGAAATACCTTGCGGTCGTTCCGGGAAGCGCCTTCATGTGCGCGGACAATGTCCGCATCTCCTATGCAAGCTCCGAGGATGAGATACGTGAGGGGCTCGGCAGGTTGAAGGAATTCCTCGAAGAACTGGAATAAATCCTCTTCTTCTGCTCAGTAACACAAAACCCTCCGGAATTTTTCCGGAGGGTTTTGTGTTACTGAGAAAAGGCTTCGGGATTCACGAGGTCCGGCGGCCGCTTCCCTTCAAGGGCTGCGAGGAGGTTTTCCGCCGACTTTCTCGCCATCCCCTCCCGGGCCTTTATGGTAGCGCTTCCCAGGTGGGGAATGGCCGTCACGTTGGGCAGAGTCAGGAGAGGATCGTCCGTCGGAATAGGTTCCTTCTCGAAGACGTCGAGCCCTGCTCCCCAGATCCAGCCCTCCGAACACGCCCGATAGAGAGCTTTTTGATCCACCACAGGGCCTCTCGAGGTGTTGATCAAAATGGCGGTCTTCTTCATCTTCCGGAGCTGTTCTTCCCCTATCAGCCCTCTCGTTTCATCATTCAGAGGACAGTGAAGGGAGACGAAATCGCTTTTCGCAAGCAGCTCGTCGAGGGAGACTTGACGGGCGTTCAGCTCTTTCTCCGCAGAAGGCCGGGGGGAACGGTTCATATAGAGGATATCCATGGAAAACCCCTTTGCCCGGCGGGCGACGGCCTCTCCGATTTTTCCCATCCCCACGATGCCAAGGGTCGCCCCTGAGACATCACGACCGAGCAGAAGATCTGGATGCCAGGTCTTCCACTCTCCGTTACGGAGAAAGTTGCTCGACTCGACAACCCGCCGTGCGGAGGCGAGAAGGAGGGTGAGGGCGATATCCGCTGTGGCGTCGGTGAGGACATCGGGAGTGTTTGTCACAAGAATGCCCCTCCGGGTGGCCGCAGCTACATCGATATTGTCGTACCCGACGGCATAGTTGCTCACCACCTTGAGATGAGGGCAGGCTTCGAGCAGCTCTTCATCCACCCTGTCGGTGAGGGTTGCGAGAAGACCTTCGACTGCAGCTCCCTTTTCGAGAAGGACCGGTCGATCCACCGGCCTGGGTTCCTCCCAGACTTCAAAATCGACCCGTCCCTTCAGAAGATCGAGTCCTGTGTCCTGTATTCGCCGGGTAACATAGACTTTCGGCAGGGCCATTCAATACACCTCCTGAAAAAAGAGAGGATTACTCTCTTCTTCCCGCATATTTCAGTTATCACTACTCTTCTATGATCTCTTTTTCCTTCGCCTTCAGGGCTTCATCCACATTCTTGATGAATTCGTCAGTGATGTCCTGAATATCCTTCGTGTATTTCTTCAGGTCGTCCTCGCTGATCTCCGAATTCTTTTCCTTCTTCTTCAACACATCGTTGCTGTCCCTGCGAAGATTTCTCAGGGCGATTCTGCTTTCTTCCGCGTACTTCCCCACCATTTTGGACAGTTCGATACGCCGCTCCCTGTTCAGTTCAGGAAGGTTGACCCGTATGATCTCGCCGTCGTTTTGGGGCGTCACGCCGAGAGATGAGGCGAGAATACCCTTCTCTACAACCTTCAGGGCGGTGCGGTCGAAGGGAGTGATGGCGATCTGCCGTCCCTCGGGAACGGAGATGGTGGCGATGGACTTGATCGGTGTCGGAACCCCGTAATAGTCCACCTTAATGTCGCTCACCAGCCCGGGATGAGCCCGCCCGGTGCGGATAACCAGAAACTCGCTCTTCAGGTGCTCGATAACTTTCTCCATGCGCTCTCTGAGTTCTTTCAGCTCGTTCTTTGGCATTTTCAGTTTTCCTCCTCCGTAGAGACTATGGTGCCTGTTTTCATATCGTGAACCAGAAAATTTCTCATGGTGCCCTTTTTCAAGATGTTCAGTACCACAATTGGAATGGCATTTTCCATGCAGAGAGAAAACGCCGCCGCATCCATTATTTGAAACTGCCGTGAAAGGGCGTCCATGTAGGTCAGGCGGTGTAGAAGCACCGCATCGGGATCCTTTTTCGGGTCTTCATTATATATACCATCTACCTTCGTCGCTTTCAACAGGCAGTCCATCCCCATCTCCGCAGCCCGCAGCGCCGCCGCGGTATCGGTAGAAAAATAGGGAGACCCCGTGCCTGCGGCGAAGATAACCACCCTCCCCTTTTCCAGATGGTGAAGGGCACGCCTCCGGATATAGGGCTCGGCAACCTGGCGCATCTCTATGGCAGTCTGCACCCTTGTAGGTACGCCGAACTTCTCGAGGACATCCTGAAGGCAGAGGGCATTCATGACCGTGGCCATCATCCCCATGTAATCCCCCTGGGCCCGCTCGACTCCGAGCTTCTCAAGTTCCCGCCCCCGGAGCATGTTTCCGCCGCCCACAACCATGGCCATAGTGACCCCCGCCTGGACCACTTCGACGATCTCCTCGCCGATCCTCCGGACAGCGTCAAAATCGAAGCCGAAATTGTTCGTTCCGGCAAGCACCTCACCTGAGAGTTTTAGAAGGACTCTCTTAAACCGCACGCTACCCCTTCCCTTCTGCAGGATCCGTATTTTGGTACAAAAAAAAGCGAGGCATTTCGCCCCGCTTTTGTTATTTAAAAATTACTCTCCTATGGAAAATCGTGAGAAACGGCGAAGAACGATGTTCTCTCCGAGCTTCGCGATAGCTTCGACGATGAGGTCATTGACCTTGTTGTCTCCATCGCGGATCCATGGCTGCTCGAGGAGGCAGTTGTTCTCGAAGTACTTGTTGATTTTTCCATCGGCAATCATGTCGACGATTTTCTCAGGCTTCCCCTCTTCGAGAGCCTGCTGCCGGTAGATCTCCCTCTCCCGGGCGAGAATATCATCTGTCACTTCCTCGCGGCAGAGAAAGAGTGGAGCCGCTGCGGCGATATGCAGACAGAGCTCATGGCCGAGACGCTGAAACTCGTCGGTCTTGGCGACAAAGTCGGTCTCGCAGTTCAGCTCGATAAGAGCTCCGAGCTTGCCGTTAGTGTGAATATAGGAAAATACACGGCCATCGGAGGCAGTTCTGGACGCCTTCTTTGCAGCCTTGGCAAGTCCTTTTTCACGGAGATAGTCGATCGACTTTTCCATATCTCCTTGATTTTCCACAAGGGCATGCTTACAGTCCATCATGCCTGCCCCCGTTCTGTCCCGAAGTTCCTTTACGATACCGGCACTTATTTCCATTGTATGTCCTCCCTTAATTACTTACTCTTCATCAGCTGTACTGTCATACACTTCGTGGAGCCGCTCCTTCACTTCAATGATGTCATCTTCGTCGGAGTCATCTGTGGGCGAGGTTTCACCCTCACCCTTCGTGAGAGGCTGCACATCTGCGTCCTCTCCCTGGCGGCCTTCGATGTAGGCACTCGCCATGAGTCCGGCGATCAGCTTTATGGCCCGAATAGCATCGTCATTACCCGGAATCGGGAAATCGATCATCTCGGGGTCGCAGTTCGTGTCCACGATTGCGATGACCGGCACGCCCAATTTCCTTGCCTCGAGGACAGCGATCTCCTCCCGGCGGGGATCGATAAGGAAGATGGCGTCGGGAATATTTTTCATATTGGTGATGCCCACGAGATACTTCTCAAGCTTGGCCAGTTCTTTGCGGAGGAGGCCGACTTCTTTCTTGGGCAGATCCGCCCAGTTGCCTTCATCCTCCATCTTGCGAAGCTCGATCATGCGGGCTACCCGCTTGCGGATCGTGGGGAAGTTCGTGAGAAGACCGCCCAGCCAACGCTGGTTAATGTAGAACTGGCCTGAGCGCTCAGCCTCATCCTTGATGGTATCCTGAGCCTGGCGTTTCGTTCCGACGAAAAGGATCGAGCCGTTGTTCCTGGCCACCTCGCGGACGTAATCGTAGGCTTTTTCGAGCCCCCGGACTGTCTTCTGAAGGTCGATGATATACACGCCGTTCCGCTCGGTGAAGATGAAGGGCTTCATCTTCGGGTTCCACCGGCGGGTCTGATGTCCGAAATGGACTCCGCACTCCAAAAGCTGCTTCATGCTGACTACTGCCAAAATAACCCCTCCTGAAAAAATTGGTTTTCCCTCCACAGATTTCATATAATGCCGGAATTGCGGCCAAAAGACCACAGCACCCCCAGCATCATCCACCTGTGTGTGTGATGAGGACAAAGGAAAGTATATCACACAGGGGCATTGACCATCAATAGGAGGAGGAAGTACCATATACCCGTATTTTTACCTGGAAGAAGGACAGAGAGGGGGTATTGCCATGCCGCAAAATTCTCTGGTTGATAAACTGGAGGCCCTTCCTCCGCAGCGGAAGGCTATGCTGAACCGCCTTCGGCGGGTCGAGGGGCAGCTTCGGGGAATCCAGCGGATGATTATAGAAGATAAACCCTGTTACGATATTCTGCTGCAGCTTTCAGCGGCTCGGTCCGCTATGGAGAAAGCCTGCATGGAGATTTTAAAGAGCAATATTCACAAGTGCCTCGCAGAAGCGCAGTCGCCGGATTTTGCTCACCTGGAAAAACTCATTGAGGCTCTCATTGATCTTTCACCGGCACGTGATCCGGCCGCTGAAGAAGAGACAGAATAAAACACAGCTCCCTGCGGGAAACCCAGTATCCCCGTGGCACCCGAAGAGTTCCTCTTACTGCTGCTCCCTTCCGGGCCTGACAGGGTTCGGGGGTCTTCGCCGCACGGGACTGGGCTCCCCGCAGGAAGCTGTGTTTCGCAACAGGAAAGAGTATATCACGAGCCCGTTCTTTGTTCCACTCGACCGGAAGTGCAATCGATAAGGTTTGACAGACTTCCTCTACGCCTGCTCCGGTCGCTTTCCTCTGAGTTCTGCAGACCGCCTGTGGCCGGAAAGTCCCTCCACGGACGCAAGGCGGGCGCAGGGAACAGCCAGGGACGCTGCTCCATCGGGAGAGATCTCCTGAACAGAACTTGTCCGGAGAAAGGTTCCGACGGAGACTCCGCTTGAAAACCGGGCATTGCGCCCCGTAGGCAGAATATGATTCGGCCCCGAAAGGTAGTCGCCAAAAGCCACAGGCGACCAGGCGCCGAGAAAGAGGGAGCCGTAATTTTCCATCCTCCTGGCCCAGAAGGCATCATCCCCGGTCATGATCTGCAGGTGTTCCGGAGCAATTTCATTCGCCGCCGCAATGCCCTCCTCGAGTGACTCCGCCACGAGTATTCTCCCGTTGTTTTTCCAGCTCTCAAGGGCGGCCTCACCCGTGAAAAGAAGTTTCCCCTGGCGTTCCACCTCCCGCGCTGTAGCTTCGGCCAGAGAGGGGCTCGTGGTGATCAGCACGGCCCATGCGTCGGCATCGTGCTCTGACTGGGCGAGCAGATCCGCAGCCACCCATTCGGCGTCAGCGGATTCGTCGGCGAGAATCACCGCCTCGCTCGGCCCGGCGAGCATGTCGATACCCACAGAGCCGCTCACCTGCCGTTTCGCCTCGGCAACATACCGGTTGCCCGGCCCCACAATTATATCCACGGGGGAGACGGTCTCAGTACCACAGGCAAAGGCACCGATCGCCTGAGCTCCTCCCATGCAGTAGACCTCGTTCGCTCCGGCGATGTCCAGAGCCGCAAGGACCGCCGGGTGAATTCCACGCCCGTCTTTTTGCCCTGGGGAACAGGCGGCAATCCGCTTCACTCCGGCAACTCGGGCCGGAATGACCGACATGAGAGCCGACGAAGGAAGGGGATATCTTCCTGCCGGAACGTAGCACCCGCAGGAGGCGATGGGGATCAGGCGATGGCCCAAAACCACTCCCGGAGAGATTTCGTATCGAAGATCTTTCAAACAGCTTCTCTGCGCCCGGGCAAAATTTTCGATCCGTTCCGCAGCAAAGACCAGAGCTTGCTCTGTCTCTTTATCAAGGCCGGACCTGGCTTTTTTAAGTTCTTCCTGCTCCACTCTGAGGCACGAAGGACGAAAACCGTCGAAGCGTTCCGTATACTCCTGTACAGCCTCATCTCCCCGGGCCCGGACATCCGCCAGGATATCCCGAACCGTTCCCTCCGCGGAAAGGGAATTCTCCCGCGATTTCCGTTCTCTCTCCTTGAATACGATCACAGGCTGTCACTCCATTACAAATGTGCCCGTCTTAACGGAACTGGACGAGTTATTTTCAGTTCATCATGATATCAGAAGATCACGGCATTGCAACAGCGTGATTCATAAATATATCACCCACTGGATATCTCTCCGGAGATGCTCTCTTTCGGGATGCCCGGGGGGATGCGTACCTGCGCCCAGTGTTCCTGCCCGTCGTCCACCAGGGGGATCCCCTCTTCACTGGAGAGTTCCCTGCCGTCAACCTTCATCCCGATTTTGCTTCCCTCTCCGTCGCTCCGAAGGACTTCCACGCGATAGACTGCTTTCCCATACCGGTAATCGAACTGGAAGCTCATCCACTCAGCGGGAACGCAGGGGGACAGATGGAGCCTCTCCCCCCGCAGCTCAAGTCCGAGGATTGATTCCACAAGCAGACGGTACATCCATGAGGACGAACCGGTGTACCAGCTCCACCCGCCCCTCCCCGTATGGGGAGGTACAGCATAGACATCCGCTGCCATGACGTAGGGCTCGGCTTTGTAAATCGAGACTTCCCGCGGAGTACGGCCGTGATTCACGGGGTTGATCAGGGAGAAGAGCTCCCAGGTTGTTTCACTGTCCCCCAGGGCGGCAAAGGCCATGGTCGCCCATATGGCGCTGTGGGTATACTGACCGCCGTTCTCCCGCACCCCCGGTACGTACCCCTTGATATAGCCGGGGTTGAGGGGCGATTTATCGAAGGGGGGGTCAAGAAGCTGAATAAGCCCGGCCTCCTTGCGGACAAGATGCTCTTTCAGAGATTCCATGGCAATGCGGGACCGCTGCGCATCCCCCGCTCCGGAGAGTACCGACCAGCTCTGAGCGATGGAGTCGATTTTGCATTCCAGATTCGACGCCGACCCCAGAGGTGTGCCGTCGTCGAAGTAGGCCCGGCGGTACCACTCGCCGTCCCATCCGCTTCTTTCGATGTTCCGCCGCAGCCGGGCAGCCTCTTCGAGGCATCGGCTGGCAAAAGAGTCGTCTCCGTACCCTTCGGCGATCTTGCTGAAATGGGTCAGCACGGTGTAGAGGAAGAAACCGAGCCACACGCTCTCTCCCTTCCCCTTGATGCCGACGAGGTTCATTCCATCGTTCCAGTCTCCCGAACCCATGAGGGGAAGCCCCCGCTCGCCGAACCGCAGCCCGTGCTCCACGGCTTTTACGCAGTGTTCATAGACCGTCGCCGTGTCTTCTGTGGTGACAGGCTGATCGTAATAGGATTCTTCATCCTCGAGGAGGGGGCGTCCCCGAAGGAAGGGAGTCTTCTCATCGAGAACGGACCAGTCGTCCGTCGCGGTAATATACCGTGCAGCAGCGAAGGGAAGCCAGAGATAGTCGTCGGAGCATTTTGTACGCACTCCCTGACCCGTGGGGGGATGCCACCAGTGCTGAACGTCTCCTTCATGAAACTGCCTTGACGAATAGAGAACAATATGGTCCCTCATGATAGAGGGCAGAGTGTGGACCAGGGACATGACGTCCTGAAGCTGGTCCCGGAATCCGTAGGCTCCTCCCGACTGATAGACTGCAGAGCGCCCCCAAACCCGGCACGAAAGAGTCTGGTAGATCAGCCATCCGTTCGCCAGGACATTGAAAGCCTCGTCGGGGGTCCGGACGGTCACGGCGCTGACGGTTTTCGTCCAGAATTTCCACACTTCGTCAAGGGCGGACCGGGCAGCCAGAACGTCTGTAAAGCGGGTCAAAAGGGCTTCCGCCTCCTCAGTATCTGCGCCCACTCCGAGGCGGAAGACGATTTCCTGCTCCTCGCCAGCTGCAAGTGGAAAGACAACCTGAAGGGCTGCACAGGGATCAAGCCCAGCTCCAACTCTGCCCGTCAGGCCTGAGCGCTCCATGGCGGCCGGAGCCTCCACTGAACCGTTTCTGCCGAGGAACTCCGTCCGGTCTCCCGTAACGGTACGGTTGATACCGTCCACGTGGAAGAAGGCCGTCCGGGTACCGAAGCCCTCGTTGTAGGAATTGCGGGCCAGAATGGCGCCGGTGTTCCGCGAGACCTCAGTGAAAACATGGGGAGACCACTTTTCTCTGCGATCACCCAAAACCCATTCGACGTACCCGGTTGCAGAAATCTTCCGCGGCCTTTCAGTGAGATTTTTCACTCTGAGAACGAAGAATTTGATCGGAGCATCGATGGCAACGTATACCCATAATTCCGACCGAATTCCTCTCTCTGTGTGCTCGTACACTGAATATCCAAATCCATGGCGCGTGACGTAAGGGGTGGCGCCTCCGCAGGGAAGGGGTGTGGGCGACCAGTAGTGCCCACGCTCTTCATCACGGAGGTAGAGGACCTCTCCCTTTGTGTCGCTGACCGGGTCGTTAGCCCAGGGAGTGAGGCGAAGCTCATGGGCGTTTTCAGTCCAGGTGGTCCCCATGCCGCTCTCCGACACAACCGTGCCGAAGAGAGGATTCGCGATGACATTTGCCCATGGTGCGGGAGTCCGCTGTCCAAGGGTGGTTGTAATAATGTACTCTCTGCCGTCCGGAGTGAATCCGCCGAGACCGTTGAAAAATGAAAGATCCTGCCGCGGAAGAGGGGCTGCTGCCGTCGGCCCGGGAAGAGCCCTTCGGGAGGGAGCAAGGGCAGGGACGGGAAGCTCCCGCTGTTTCCGGGGCGCCAGCTGCTCTTCCAGCGTTCCTCTGCTGTCGAAAAGGATGACTCTGGCGACGGACTGGATGAGAATGCGGTCCTCCTCACCGATCTGATCGGCCGGGCGCACGAAGATGCCTCCGAGGGGGTCAGTTACGTTGACCTTGATATTGGGGGAGACGAGGTCCAGGATCTGATCGTGCAGCACCTGTCTGTAGCCGCCGAAATCCTCGTTCCAGATGACGAGGTCCACAGCCATTCCCTTGAGTCTCCAATAGGCGTGAGCGGAGATGAGCTGCCGCACGAGATCGATGTTCGCAGTGTCTTCGATTCGCAAAAGGACGATGGGGAGGTCTCCGGAAATGGCATACCCCCACAGCCCCGACTGCCCGCGGGTGTTCTTGAGAAGCACAGCCGACTCCGCCCGCAGGAAGGGGTTGCCGTAGATGACCGAGCTTGCGAGGCGGCTGTAGAGCTGGGCCTCCGCCTCAGTGATGTTGACCTGCCGAAGCATAACCTGACCGTGGGTCCAGGCGAGGTCGTAGACGCGATCGGCCAGAAGCTGGTCCCGATACTTCCTCACCAGTTCGAGGGCACTCTCCCGATTCTGAGAAACCCCCGTAAGGATATGAACCGTTGCGGACTGTTCCGGATTGAGGGTCACTCTGTACCGGATGGACACGACGGGATCGAGGACTGAACCGGAAGAATTGGAGAGCCTTTTCATATATCCGGAACTGCCTCCGGCGACGGCGGCGGGAGAAGCGGGAGTTCTGCCCCGTCCGATGAACTTCATCCGATCCGTCTCAAAGGAGGGGGCGCTCGCTCTTGCTCCGTGAACATCCATCATATGCACCACAAGGGGGGAGGAGTCCTCCGGCGACCGGGGCCTGCGGCTGCACAGGATCGCTCCGTCCTCCGGAAGAAGCTCCGTCTCCACGAAAAGATTGCTGAAGGCCGGATGCAGAGAATCTTGAATCGCCTCAGCCAGCACGACTTCTCCGTAGCTCGTCACGTCCAAGGAGCGGCGTTTTTTGCCCCGGTTGGTTATCCGAAGCCGCCGAAGCTCCACATCATCCTCAGGGGAGACGGCGATTTCCATATGCAGATCGTAATCATTCTCACTGGAGCGGAATTCCGCCCGTCCCTCCGAGAAGATGGCCTCATATCCTCCGGCCCTTTCACCGGTCGGCTGAAAGGCGGCAGACCAGTATTTTCTCGTGGAGACGTCCCGCAGATAGCAGAAGGTGCCCCAGGGGTCCCTGGTTCTGTCCTCTCTCCATCGGGTGACTGCCATATCATTCCATCGGCTGTACCCGCCCCCCCCATTGGTGACCATCACGTGGTATCTGCCGTTGGAGAGAAGCTGCACCTCGGGGACCAGCGTGTCGGGAGTGGTAAACACCCGTATGGGCATCTTTGGAACGCCGTAGACCAGTCGATTTTCAGCGAGCTCTGTGCCCTGGGGGTAGAAGGCCGTTGTCTTGGGAACGCGCTCCTGAAGCAGCAGCATTGTGGCCTGGAAGGCCGGGTCCGCTTCGAAGCGCCGCTGCATGGGCTTGGAGAGAAGAAGGGATGAAAGGGAGAGAAAAGCCATCCCCTGATGGTGAGCCATGAAGGACCGGATGACCACCCTCGACTCCCCTCTCGGGAGACGGGATGGAGTGTAATCCACCGCCTCGTAATATCCGTACCGTGTGAGGAAACCGTCTGAGGCGAGGCGCTCAAGGTTGAGGTACGCGTCCTTGGGAGAAACCATAAGGGCAAGGGCGGTGGCGTAGGGGGCGATGACGAGATCGTCACTCAGCCCCCGTTTGATGCCGAGGCCGGGTACGCCGAAGGCCCGGTACTGATAGTTGAGGTGTGCGTCAATAGCGTTGTAGCCGCTTTCAGAAATTCCCCAGGGGATGCCCCGCTTCGCTCCGTATTCCTTCTGACGGTTCACCGCTCCCAGGTAGCTTTCGTCAAGGAGTGTGTTTTCGTAGGAGGGCATCACCAGGAGGGGCATAAGATACTCGAACATGGAGCCGCTCCAGGAGAGCAGGGTGGGGTTGCCGTCGATCACCGCGAGCTGTCGTCCCAGGGCAAACCAGTTATTCTGAGGTATTTTTCCTCTGGAGATGGCGACGAAGCTGGCGAACCGGGCCTCCGATGCGAGGAGATCGTAGTAGCTCGGGTCAAGACGGCTGTCCCGAACGTTGTATCCTATGGCAAGGAGATCCCTTGCCTTGTCGTAGAGAAAGTCAAACTCCATGCCGTCGGCAAAAATCCGGCTCTTTTCGGCCAGTTCGGCGCACAGGGCGATCCTCTTCTGCGCCGCTTCACTTCCCTCAGCCACAAGAGCCTGCACATTCCGGGCCCACTCGGCCTCTTCCTCCAGTGCGTCCAAAAGAAAGGCTGCGAAGGATTCGGCAAGCTCCTCCTCGAGATCGGCGAGATCGGAGAGAGAAGGCACCCTATCAAGAAGATGAAATTCGGGCGGAATCTCCTTGAGGGCGAGGGCGGACAGCCACGGGCAGAGACGATTGATTTCGTGGAGCCCTTTCCTGCACTGATTTGTGAAGGCAGCAAGCCACCAGAGCAGTTCGTTGTCCGTTTCATCGAAGACAGATTCTCCGAAAGGAAATACGGATGTCGCCACCTTCTCGAGATGGCGAAGGCTCTCGGCGATCCCCCTGAGGGAAGTGGGGGTATAGAGAACGGCTGCCTCCATCTCCTCTTCCAGAAGGAGCAGCTGCTCGTGATCATGCCCTCCTCCTGAGGATTCAGCCTCGTCGAGAAGTATTCTCACTGTATCCTGCAGTCCTCTGAAAAAGACGTCGTCAAGGAGAGGGTATTGGGGCAGTTCGAGTAGCCCCCATCTGAGCGTCAGAAGGTGACCAGCGAGGTTCCCACTGTCCACAGAAGAAATGTAGACAGGCTGAAGGGGTTCGAGAGTCGTGGTGTCGTACCAGTTGTAAAAATGTCCCCGGAACCGCTCGAGCTTCTCCATGCTGTTCAGGGCGCGTTCGGTTCTTTCAAGAAAGGAGCCCTGAGGAATAAAACCGAAATCGTAGGCCGTGAGGTTTGAAAGAAGAGCGAGCCCCATATTCGTGGGTGAAGTTCGGTGCGCCACAAGCAGGACGGGGTGCTCCTGATAATTATCCGGAGGAAGCCAGTGATCCTCTGGACCGACAAAGCTCTCGAAGAACATCCACGTCCTCCGGGCGATCTTTCTCAAAAAGATAAGCTGCTCCTCTCCCAGCCCCGGAGAGGGGCGGTCAAGGGGCTGACTGAGCCACCAGCTGATTCCCGGTGAGACAAACCAGAGGAAGAGGACGGGAAAGGCAGCGGCAACCGCTCCGGCGGTTCCGTATATTTTCAACCCGAAAAGTAAGGCGGCCGACAGAACGGGAGCAAATATCATTGAGCGCCATGCTCCCCGGAAGCTTTGGGTACCACGGCGGCTCTGACCGCTTGCAGGGTTCCACTCGAGAAGTCTTTTCTTGCTCACCGTCAGCCTCCAGAGTGTCCGGAGGAGTGCGTCCAGGCTGTACCAGGCCTCGTAGGGGAGGACCATGAGGCTGAAACAAGCTTGAAGAGCATCCCGGGAGGCATTTTTGAACGCCGCTGAAATTCCCCGCATGGGGGTGACGTCATCGGGAATATTCAGCACGCTGACTGAAAGAGAGAGTAATGCCGGAAAAAAGAGCAGTCCCGCTACGGCGATAGTCCAGAACCACGGTTCGGAAAAAACCGTCCACCCTAAAAGCAGCAGAAGCGTCATTGCCGCCGGAGTCACGCTTCGCCGGAGGTTGTCAAAGAGCTTCCACCTGCAGAGAATCGGCAGGGTATTGCGCTCCTTTGCTCCGCTGGCACCCGGAACTGAGGGCAAAATCCACCGGGCGATCTGCCAGTCTCCCCGAATCCAGCGGTGACGGCGGCTCACATCCTTGCTGTACTCCGTCGGGTATTCTTCATAGAGCTGAACATCCGACAGAAGCCCGGCGCGGACATAGCACCCTTCCAGAAGGTCGTGGCTCAATATCCGGTTTTCCGGAAAACGATCCCGGAGCGTTCTTTCAAAGGCGTCCACGTCGTAGATGCCCTTGCCGATAAAGGACCCTTCGCCGAAAAGATCCTGATAGACGTCCGATACGGTTCTCGTGTAGGGGTCTATTCCTGCATCCGCCGCCCAGAGAGTTTCATACCGAGACCGGTTCGTAAGGGAGAGGCTGACCGCAACGCGGGGCTGAAGAATTCCGTATCCTTTGGTGATGCGGCCGAGGGATTCATCGTAGTGCGGACGGTTCAGCGGATGAGCCATGGCGGCAGTAAACTGGCGGGCTGTATCCCGGGCGAGCTGGGTATCCGTGTCAAGGGTGAGGACGTACTGCACCTGTCCGAGAACGGAGGTATCACCGACGATGACGGAAAAGGCATCCCCTCCTCCGCCTCTCAAAAGGGCGTTGAGATCTTCAAGCTTTCCTCGCTTCCGTTCATATCCCATCCAGATCTCCTCGACGGGGTTCCAGCGGCGGGGGCGATGTAAAAGATAGAAAAAACTTCCGGAAGAGGCGGGGTACTTGAAGTTCAGGCTTTCAATTCCATCGCGGGCGAGGGAGATCAGGGCGTCATCTTCCGGAAGGACCTCCTCCGCACCGTCGGCAAGATCCGTCAGAAGGGCGAAGGAGATATGATCGTCCCGATTCGCCAGGAAGCGGACCTCCAGGTCGTTGAGTAGATGATCTATCCCCTCCGAGTTCGTCAGCATCGTGGGGACGGCGACGAGGGTCCGCCTGTCCGGCGGGATACCCTTCGAGTAATCCATCCGGGGCAGCTCCACGGGGCGGATCATCAGGGTGGAGAGGCTGTTCACCAGTGCTATGGCAGCATGCCCGCCGCCGAGAAGGATCAGAGTGAAGGAAAAGACCGAAAGCCACAGAGGGGTCCCTTCCGGAATTCCCTTCAAGAAAAGAACAAGGGCTAGCATGGTCGTAAAAAAGAAGATGGACCCCATGTAGAGGGACAGGGGTATCTTTGCGCAGGCAGTGCGGAGGGCGTCTCCAAGAGGAGGGCTGAATTCTACTGCATTTTTCAGTAACGGATATCCTTCGTCCACGAGATAGTATCCCACGTGAGCGGAAGGATCATCTGGCCCCTTTCGGGCAGCTCCGTTCCAGGCCAGGTCTATGGCTTTCTGGGCTACCTCCGTCTCGGTGAGGGGGCTGTATTTTGCGGTCCACTCAACTGCGTGGCGGTAGTTGTCACGGGTGGCGAAATCCATGAAGGTATAGACGCCGGCGGGGTCTTCCGACAGGGTGTGTTCCACAGCGCTCATAGCCTCCACGAAATCCCGCCAGTCGAAGGAGCTGAGGTGGCGGAGGCTGCTGATGCTGTTGGTCATGGAGACCTGGTTCACCGTCTGCTCCTGGTTCTCCGTACGGACGAGCTGCTCTATAGTCAGTCCCGCTTCGGAGAGGCGCTGGGTGACCCAATCAAGAGGAAGGCCAAGGGCCGGCCCCTGCCCCTGAAGGCGCCGGGAGAGTTCCGCGACGAATGAGCTTGTCACGGGGGGGTCCGATCGGGCCATATCGGCGATGGTCAGGATGATATTTTTCGGATCCCTGGCCGCCATCTCCATCATCTGGTCGGCCCAGAAACCCGCTCTGCTTCGGTCCTCCCGGGCCGCCGCGATCCTCTCCGCCACACGGCGAAGATTCTCGATGAGGGCAAGGCGGAGCATGATCGGAATAGCCCACAGCTCACCGAGTTCCAGGGTGGTGACAGACAGATAGGCCTCTACGAAAGCGTTGAGGTTTTCCGGGTAGATCCGGCCGTCGCTGTGAGAGATTGCTTCCAGAGCGATGTCGTAGACCCTGGGGAATCCCGCCGTGGGGCCGTTGTCGAGATAGGGAAGCCCCCGGCTGTACCCCTTGGGAAGGTGACGGCGAGCGGTTCTGGTCTGTTCTTCGATGAGATGAAAGTTGTCAAGAAGCCATTCACCCGAAGGAGGAATCCATCGGGATTTTTGAACATCTTCGGCGAGAAGGTTTGTGACCTCCCACAGAAGCTTTTCGTTCTCCCGAAGCCGATCCAGCAGGTTGCGGCGGGGATGCCCGGTGCGAAGTTCATGGGAAGCGGCCATAAGCCGACCGTGCTGCTCCATCTGCACAAGACCGAAGAGTTCAGATCGAAGAGGGAGGTCTGAACCAGTATATTTCTTTGGTGATTTCCCTCCTCTCCGCTCATTCCACTTACGCAGAAAGGCATCTCGAAAATTAGTATAAAACCCAGCCATGGCGATCGCTCCTTTGCCTGAAGAAAACCTCTTCCGTAGTTATAAAAAACATACGGTCTACTTCTGATTTCCCCGAAGACACTGCAGCCGAACTCCACTTCGCGCCCTGGGATGAATTTATTTCGACATAACCTCGTACCCCGCCAGAAGATCGAAAAGCTCCGCGTCAATTCCGCTCTGCCTCAGGCGATGATAGGAACGCCCAAGGTCCTCGAGAAGATCGTCGATATTGCGATCGGCCCGCTCCATGGCCGACAGGCGGCTTGCGTTTTCACTCGCGAGGGACTCCGCACAGGCACGGAAGAGAGAGACGAAAAAATACTCCCGGAGAAGACCACCGAAAGTGGTATTTCCACGGTCGAGAATCTCCGGAAGGGATTTCGACGGCCAGGGAATCTCGGTCGTCTGCCGGATCCACTCTCTATCGAGAGGAAGGAGGCGTATTCCCTTCGGCGCATACCCCACTCTTGAAAGGGGGCTATTGTAGAAAAGATGAAATTCCGCCCCCTCAGCGGGGTTCTCGCTCCTCAAGGCTGAGAGAAGGATTTTTCCAACGAGAGGGATGATCCCCTCCGCCGATCCTGGAACGGCGAAAAGAGCCTCCATCTCGAAACCAGCGTCACTCAGCCGAGTCAGTACCCGCTCTCCCACGGACCAGATTCTGATCCGCTTCTTCCTTTTTCGCAGATTTTCTATCGCGTACTCGGAGACGGTTTCATTAAACTGCCCCACAAGCCCCTGATCCGAACCGAAGACCACTGCCCGAATCTCTTCCGTTCCTCTGCCTTCAGGCGCCGAAAAACGCTCAATGTCGGAGGCGCTCCGGAATGCCACTCCGAGACCAAGCTCCACCGCACGAAAGTACTCGGCAAGGGCGGCCACAGAGCGCTCGTACTGGCCGATGCTCGACGCGGCAAGGGATTTCATCGTCCTGACGACGGATTGAAGATCCGACGCGCTGTCGATCTTTCTTCGCAGGCTTGCCGTCGTCTCACTCATGACTTTTTCTTTCCCGGCCTCCGGCCCTTCTTCTTCGCCCTTTCGGCAGCGGGCTTCGGAGGCGGTGAGGCCTGAGGGGGAATTTTTTCTTCCGGTTCATCCGTCTCTTCCGTCTTCGGAGCAGGCTGTTCAGCGGCAGCTGAAACTTCACTCTCAGCCTCTTGAGGGGATTTCAGCTCTTCCGGTTCCTCCGTTTCAATCGGGGGCTCCCCGGCTTCCTCTTCGTCAGGAAGGTTTTCTTCATTCTCATCCGAAAAGAGCTCTCCGAGGGCCTGGCGGGCGATCTCCGTGATCGCCTCCCGATCCTCGTCCGTCAAAGTATCAGCCGTGAAGAGCCGTTCTCTCAGGTCGTCGGGCATGGCCTCGGCGGCCTGCTGCACAGCCCGCTCAGCCTCGCCTACTCTGTTCAGGGGGATCTCGTCAAAAAGCTCCGCGCTGATAGCGAGCAGAATAGCAATCTGTGCCGGAACTGATATGGGGGAAAATTCAGGCTGCTTCAAAGATCCCCGAATCCTCTGCCCGTGGGCCAGGGTTTTCCGGGTATCATCATCGAGCCTGGCTCCAAAGCGGGCAAAGGACTCAAGCTCCTCGAACTGGGCGTAGGCGAGCTTCAGATCGCCCGCAACGGCCCGGAAGGCCGCAAGCTGGGCCTTTCCTCCGACTCGGGAGACGGATTTCCCCACGTCCACGGCTGGGAGCACCCCAAGCTCGAAGAGAGATGGAGAGAGGTAAATCTGTCCGTCCGTGATGGAGATGAGGTTCGTCGGGATGTAGGCCGACATGTTCTGGGCCTCCGTCTCGATGATGGGCAGGGCGGTGAGTGACCCGCCTCCCCGTTCATCCCGGAGGTGGGTCGACCGCTCAAGAAGGCGGGAATGGATATAGAAGATATCACCGGGAAAGGCCTCCCGACCGGGCGGACGGCGAAGAAGAAGGGAAAGTTCCCGGTACGACCGGGCGTGGTGGGTGAGGTCATCGTAGACGATGAGCACGTCCCGCCCCTCCTCCATGAAAAACTCGGCGATGCTTGTGGCGGCGTAGGGGGCTATATAGG
>CAYZZX010000009.1:34824-40096 GCA_964483085.1 uncultured Synergistaceae bacterium | reverse complement strand
GAGTATCTCGACCGGTATATCGTGGGGCAGGAGAAGGCGAAAAAATCCGTCGCCATCGCCCTGAGAAACCGCATCCGCCGCAGGCGTCTCGCACCGGAGATCGCCAAAGAGGTCGCGCCGAAGAATATCCTCATGGTCGGCCCCACGGGGGTGGGAAAGACGGAGATCGCCCGGCGCCTCGCCGACCTCGTGAAGGCCCCCTTCGTCAAGGTGGAGGCCACGAAGTTCACAGAGGTGGGGTATGTGGGCCGGGACGTGGAATCAATGATCCGTGACCTCGTGGAGACTTCGGTCGCCATGGTGAAGCGGCGCATGCTCCAGGATGTACAGACCCCTGCCGCTGAACGGGCCGAGAGCCGCCTCGTTGACGCCCTTCTTCCCCGGCCCGAGAGGAAGGCAGCCATGCCCGATTTTATGAAATTCTTCGGCGGCGGAGCTGGCGGCGCTGAAAAGGAACAGCCCCCTGAAGCCCCCTCCCCCGAGGACGACCGCCTCAGGGATTCAACCCGGCGGAAACTGCAGACCCTGCTCTCCGAGGGAAAACTCGACGACCGGGAAGTTGAGATCGATGTCACTGAAAGCCAGTCAGGAGGGATCCCCCTCCTCGGCGGCATGGGGATGGACTCCATGGGGATCAACATCAGCGACATGCTCGGCGGTCTTCTGCCCAAAAAAACCAAGCGGCGGAGGGTCACCGTCTCCGAAGCCCGCCGCATACTCCGGGCTGAAGAGGCCGAAAAGCTCGTGGATATGGACGCGGTCACCCGTGAAGCCCTCGAAAAGGCCCAGGAGGAGGGAATAGTCTTCCTCGACGAAATCGACAAGGTCGTGGCCCGGGGTGGAAGCGGAGGCCCGGACGTGAGCCGGGAGGGAGTGCAGCGGGATCTTCTTCCCATCGTGGAAGGGTCTCCCGTGCAGACGAAATACGGAACGGTGAACACGGACCACATTCTCTTTATCACCGCCGGGGCCTTCACTGCCGTGAAACCCTCGGACCTCGTGCCTGAGCTTCAGGGGCGGTTCCCCATACGGGTGGAGCTGCAGCCCCTGACCCAGGACGACCTTGCCCGCATCCTCGTGGAGCCCGAGAACAGCCTCCTCCGCCAGTACTGCGCCCTCCTTGAGACAGAGGGAGTGATTCTCGACTTTTCCCAGGAGGCCATCCGGGAAATCGCCATCCTCGCCGAACGGATGAATAACGAGATGGAAAACATCGGAGCCCGCAGGCTCCATACCATGATAGAGCATCTCCTCGAGGAGATCAGCTTTGAAGCCCCGGAAAAGGGGCAGGGGGCAGTTCCCATCAGCGGCGAGTTCGTCCGCGAGCGGTTGAACCCCCTTATTTCTGACAGCGATATCAGAAGATATCTTCTGTAATGCATCTATAGAAAAAAGCTGTCCGCACACTGCAGGCAGCATCATCAGGAGGGATTACTTACCATGATTGCAAAGAATGAAAAACACAGTAAGGAAATGGAATTTGGAACCCCCGAAACCACCCATCTTCTGGATGAAGATCCGGGACTGAAGGATCTTCTCGAAAAGACCCGGCAAGTGGGCCGGGCTCTGCAGAGCCGCAGAGAGGGAACAAAGCCCGACTACAACAAACTGGCAAAACTGCTCTGCGAGTTCTCCACGGCCAACGTGTACCTGATCAACAGAGAGGGAAAGATCCTCGGTCATTCCTGGGTCTCGGAATATCATTCCGAAGAGATCTCCAACTTCCTTGAGGAAGGGTTCATGCCCGAGGCCTTCGTCGAGAAGATGAACCAGCATCGAGAGACCATGCTCAGCGAAACCGACGGCTATCTCTTCGACGACGAGATGCCCGAAGCACCTGAGAAGCATATGCTCTACATCCCCATCTACGGATCGGCAGAGCGTATCGGCACTCTTCTTCTGGTCCGGTTCTTCCAGCCCTTCTCCATGCGGGACCTGGTGCTGTCCGAATATCTGGCAACGCTTGTGGGCATTGAGATTCTTCATGAGCGGACGAAGATTATCGAAGAGCGCGCCCGGGAGCGTCTCGTGGTCCAGATGGCCATGCGGGCTCTCTCCTACTCCGAGGTGGAGTCGGTGAAGCATATCATCATCGAGCTCGGCTCCTTCGAGGGAGTGGTCATCGCCAGCAAGGTGGCCGACCGCGTCGGCGTGACGCGAAGCGTTATCGTCAACGCCCTCAGAAAGCTCGAAAGCGCCGGCATCATCGAGAGCCGCAGCCTCGGCATGAAGGGCACCTTCATCAAGGTTCTCAGCCCCCTCTTTGTCGAAGAGCTGGGAGTGCTGCAGAAGGATTAGTCTCAAGTCGGAGGAAGATGCCGCCGAAACACAGGGGAGAAGAAAGATCCGGGAGGTATGAAGACCATGGTGGGAGATTTCAACTGGAACGTGATGGAGAAGAACCTCGAAGGCCTCTCAAAGAGGTTTGAATCCACGGCCCGCAACATCGCCAATGCAAACTCCCCCGGCTATGCCCGGAGAAACGTGTCCTTCGAAGATCAGCTTCGGAACGTGATCTCCTCTCCCCGACGGCTTCCTCTGACGGTCACCGAAGAGGGGCATATCCCCTCGGGCCCTCGGGCCGTAGGTGCCGTCCACCCTGAGGAGATTCGCGTTTTTGACGAGAAATTTCGCCTTGACGGAAACAACGTTGACCCCGAACGGGAGATGTCCGTCCTCTCCCAGACGCGGATGGCCCATAATGCGATGACCCGCTTCGTCACGAAGAAGGCGTCCCTGTACCGGCTTATCATCGGAGGGCGGTAGATCATGAGAATGTTCCGCTCCCTTGATATATCGGGAAGCTCCCTCACGGCCCACCGGCTGTGGCTCGATACCATCGCGTCGAACCTCGCCAATGCCAACACCACCCGAACTGCCGAGGGGGGGCCCTACAGGAGGAAGGTACCTATTTTCGCCGAAATGCTTGACGGCGCCTCCAGAGGAGAAGGGGGAACCGGAGGAGTCCGGGTGACGGGAATCATCGCCGACGACGGCCCTCCGCGCCTCGCCTATCAGCCCGATCACCCCGACGCGAACGAGGAGGGGTATGTGGCCTTTCCGAACGTCAACGTGGTCCGGGAGATGACCGACATGCTCGTCGCGAGCAGAGCCTACGAGGCGAACCTCGCCGTGGCAGATTCCGCCCGGTCCATGTGGAGCGGCGCTCTCGAGATCATGCGGGGCTGATTTTTTGCCTCCGGATAAATGATTGAATCTCATGTCGGGATGTAAATTGAGGCTCAAGACCTATGATATAAGCTACGGGAGGTGCATACAGTGCCCTCCCTTTTTTTCTTCTTCTGAATTTCGTATGATACACCATTGAGCAAGAGGTACAGCCTCTCGATATTATGAGGAGGATTAAAGTGGACAGCCTGAAAATTGATCTCATGAAGCTCGCTTCTGCACCCGTTATCCGGCATTCTGAAGCCGTATCCACCGCCAACTCCTCTTCAGGAAGCCCGGGAGTATCCTTTGAAAGTCTCCTCGCAAATTCAATGAAGAAAGTCAACGACCTTCAGCTCGAATCGGACAGCCTGGTCAACAGCCTCGCCACCGGTGACGTCGAAGACGTTTCCGCAGTGGTCCTCTCCGCTCAACGGGCGGAGTTCGCTCTTCGAATGATCACGGAAGTTCGTAATAAACTGGTTGATGCCTATCAGCAGCTCGGTCGGTTGCCCGTTTAAGGGGGCTGCTCATGAACTGGCTCCGGCAGGCTTTCTCCCGCCTTTCCCTCTTCTGGTCTTCACTGAAGCCCTGGCAGAAAATGTCCATTGCCGCGGCTTCAGCCCTTGTTGTTGCCGCTCTTATCCTGATGGTCTACTGGGCGGGGCGCCCCTCCTACGAGCCTCTCTTCACCGCTCTCGAGGTGGAGGACCAGTCCGCCATCGTCAATTACCTCAAGGAAAATAAGATCGACTACCGCCTCGACCCCGCAGCCAACGCCATTCTCGTTCCCCGCCCCATCGTCTACGAGACCCGCCTCAGCCTCGCCCAGGGAGGTCTTCCCAAGGGAGGGAGCGTGGGGTATGAAATATTCGATACGGCGAAGATGGGACTGAGCGAATTTCAGCAGAAGATCACCTACATCCGCGCCCTGGAGGGGGAGCTGGAGCGCACCATCCGCCAGATCGACGCCGTCGATTTCGCGAAGGTGAATATCGTCATCCCCGAACAGCGCCTCTTTCTTGAACAGCAGCAGCCCTCCACCGCCTCTGTCCTTCTTCGCCTCAAATCGGGAAAGCAGCTCGGCCCCGAACAGGTGAAGGCCGTGATGCATCTCGTCGCCCACGGCGTGCAGGGGCTCCTGCCCGAGAACATCTCAGTGGTGGACACCTCCGGCAAGGTGCTCACCGATCTGGTCGACGACGATATGCTTCTGTACTCCCAGGGTGGGGACGGCCGGAGTGTCTCATCCGTTCAGCGCGAACTGGAGCGTCAGCAGGAGCGAGAACTCGAGAATAAGATCAGGATCATGCTTGAGCGGGTCTTCGGTCCCGGCAAGGTGGTTGTTCGGATCAAGGTGGATCTTGATTTCGACCGAAGATCGAGCACCTCCAAGGAATTCCTTCCCGGTGAAACCGGAAAGGGTGTCCTGCGGAGTCAGCAGAGTATGGAAGAAGCCTATACCGGGAGTGGAACTCCGCCCGGAAGCGCGCCGGGGACCACGACAAACATCCCGGGCTATGCCGTCGGCCAGCAGCAGGAGACCGACACGGACTACAACAAGTCGGAGACTACGAATAATTTTGAGATCACCACGAAGGAGACCCAGCAGGTCATCACTCCGGGCACGATTCGCCGCCTGTCCGCCTCCGTTCTGGTGGACGGCGAACTTGAGCCGGACCGGCTCACCGAGCTGCGGGCCCTTGTGGCTCCTGCACTCGGTGTTGATCCGGCACGGGGAGATCAGCTCGTCATTCAATCCATGAAATTCTCCACCACCTATGCGGACAGCATTGCCGAGGAGATGAGGGCAAGAGAACGGCAGCAGCTTCTGTTCGCCCTTATGGCCGGAGCGGCCGTCCTTCTCCTCGCCGTCCTCGCGGGAGTGCTGTGGATGCGGCGCAGAAAGAGCAGAAAGGTCGTTCCCCCCGAAGAGGAGAAGGACAAACGGATCCCCTCCATCCAGGAGCTTCTGTCCTCCCCCGAGCTTCTCGAATCCCAGGGAGAACTGGCCGTCCTGGAGGATCAGCTGCGCGCCTATGCCAGATCCAAGCCTGAGGAGATAGGAAGTCTCATTCACGACTGGCTCGCCGACGAAATCTGA
>CAYZZX010000009.1:0-34724 GCA_964483085.1 uncultured Synergistaceae bacterium | reverse complement strand
CAAGCCTGAGGAGATAGGAAGTCTCATTCACGACTGGCTCGCCGACGAAATCTGAGAGGAGATTCTGCCATGGCAAAGACCATCCTGAAGGGAATTCCAGGAAAAGAGAAGGTAGCGATTCTCCTCGTGGCCCTCGGCAACGAGATTGCCGCCGAAATCTATAAGCGTCTTGACGATGCCACAATCGAGATCGTCACCCTCGAGATCGCCAATCTCCGGAAGGTGACGCCGGAAGCCCGCCTCGAAGTCCTCAAGGACGCTCAGGAGATGCTCCTCGCCAGAGAGTATATGGCCCGGGGTGGAGTTGACTATGCCCGGGATATCCTCGAACGGGCCCTCGGAACCGAGCGGGCTCAGAGCCTCCTCACCCGCATCACCGCAAGCCTTCAGGTCCGTCCCTTTGACTTCATGCGCCATACGGACGCCCAGCAGATCCTCGGATTTATCCAGGGAGAGAACCCCCAGACGATCGCCCTCATCATGTCCTATCTCGAGCCGGAACAGGCGGCGTCCATCATCAGCGGGCTGCCCGCACAGCTGCAGGCAGAGGTTGCCAAAAGGATCGCCCGCATGGACCGGATAACACCGGAGGTTCTCAGGGAGGTAGAGAGAGTGCTTGAACGGAAGCTGAGCACAGTCATGGGGCAGGATTTCACCCTCGCCGGAGGTATCGAGGCTATCGTAGACATTATCAACAATGCCGATCGGGCGACAGAGCGGAATATCATGGAAAACCTCGAGGAGAACGATCCCGATCTGGCTGATGAGATCAAACGGAGACTCTTCGTCTTCGAGGACATCAGCAAGATGGACGACCGCTCCCTCCAGCGGGTGCTTCGTGAAGTCGAGATGAAGGAGCTCTCCCTGGCCCTCAAGGGCGCCACAGAGGAGCTTCGGGAAAAATTCTTCAAGAATATGTCCAAGCGGGCCGCCGAAATGCTTCGGGAGGACATGGAATACATGGGTCCCGTCCGCGTGCGGGACGTGGAAGAATCGCAGCAGAAAGTGGTCAACGTCGTCCGTGCGCTCGAAGACGCTGGCGAGATCATCATATCCCGGGGCGGAGAGGAGGAGCTGATTGTCTGATTTCCTTCGGCCAAACGTACTGAGAGCGGTCCGGATACTTTCTGAAACAGTCAAGGTAGGCAGCTCTCTTTCCGCAGAGGAATCGGAAAGGCCTCTCCAGCCCGCCTCCAAGCCAGCGCCGCCCCGTGATCCCCTCGCCCTGCTCAAAGAGGAACTGGCCCTGGCGGAAAGCCGCCTCGAGAAGGCTGAGGCGGAGATCACCCTTCTTTCCTCCCGAAACCGCGTTATTGCAGAGCAATTTCAGGCGGAACGGAAAAAAGCAGAGGAAGAAGAGCAGGAGAGGAGAACCATTCTGGAAGCGGAAGCTGCTGACCTCCGGAAACGCTCGGTAGAAGAGGGTTTTTCAGAGGGAAAACGGACAGGCTGCGCCGAAGGGCAGGAGCAGGCACGGCGGGAGATGAAGCGCCACTACGAGGAAAAGGTGGCATCCCTCGTCGCCCTTCTGGAAAACGTGCACGCCACCCTTTCAGAGCGTCTCGAAGGCCTTGCGGCTCTTCATCTTCCTCAGCTCATCCGGATGTGGGAGCTCCTTCTCTCAAGGATGCTGCAGCAGGAGGTCACCCTCCGGGAGGATACGGCCATGCTCGTCCTTCGGGAGGTCCTTGAGCGCGTGAGCGACCGGGAGCGAATTCTTGTCTACCTTAATGCGGACGACCTCGAGGGGATTCTCGGCCGAAAGGACTCCTTCGGCGATCTTCTCCGGGGAGTAAAACATCTTGAATACCTCTCCGACGCCAACGTGGAAAAGGGGAGCTGCATCGTGGAGACGAACCTCGGAATTTATGACGCCCGCTGGCGCACCCAGCTCGAACAGATAGGCAAGGATATCGATCACCTCTTTATCGAAGGCCGGAACGATGACGCAGAAACTTCCTGAGGGAGAGCTCCTCTCCATCCTCGAAAACCGTCTCTCCAGAACCCAGCTCGTGCGCATCAACGGAAAGATCGTCCAGGTCGTCGGGCTGGTGGCCGAATCCCAGGGGCCTGACGTCCGGGTGGGGGATCTGTGTTCCATCCGCTACAGAAACAGCACGTCCGCCCTCTCCGCGGAGGTCGTGGGCTTCCGGGGCGACCGGGTGCTCCTCATGCCCCTCGGCGACCTGAAGGAGATCGGCCCCGGATGCGATGTGCTCTCCATGGAACGCCCCCTGGGGGTGCGGGTCGGCCCCGCCCTTCTCGGCAGAGTGCTTGACGGCCTCGGCAACCCTCTCGATGACCGGGGGCCTGTGGCCGCCTCCGACTTTTACCCCCTCTACGCTGATCCACCTCACCCCCTGCGACGAAAGATGATCACCTCCCCACTTCCCGTCGGCGTGAAGGTCATGGACGGCCTGCTCACCCTTGGGACGGGACAGCGAATCGGCATCTTCGCCGGATCGGGAGTCGGCAAGAGCACACTGCTTGCCATGATGGCCCGGTACACTTCGGCGGACGTGAACGTCATCGCCCTCGTGGGGGAACGAGGCAGGGAGGTCCGGGAGTTTATCGACCGGGATCTCGGTGAAGAGGGGCGGAAGCGCTCAGTGGTCGTCATCGCCACCTCTGACCAGCCCCCTCTGATACGCCTCAAGGCCGCCCTCACAGCCACCGCCATCGCCGAATATTTCCGCGACTGCGGAAAGAACGTCCTCCTCATGATGGACTCCGTCACCCGGGTTGCCCGGGCGCAGCGGGAGGTTGGCCTGGCCATCGGCGAGCCCCCTACAACCCGGGGATACACCCCTTCAGTCTTCGAGATGCTCCCCCGGCTTCTTGAGCGGGCGGGAGCGGGCGAGCGGGGGAGCATCACCGGAGTCTACACTGTTCTCGTGGAAGGGGACGACATGAATGAACCGGTGGCCGATACAGTGCGGGGAGTTCTCGACGGTCACGTGATTCTGTCCCGGAAAATCGCCGCCAGAAACTTCTACCCCGCTGTGGATGTGCTCGAAAGCGTCAGCCGGGTCATGCCGTCCATCGTCTCAAAGGAACACATCGACGCAGCCGGAAGAGTCCGTGAGCTTCTCGCTGTCTACGGAGAATCGGAGGATCTTATCGGCATCGGTGCCTACAAGCCGGGGACCAGTCCGAAGGTTGACTGGGCCCTTAAACACCTGGAGGACGTGCGGGAATTTCTGCGCCAGTCCGTGGAGGAAAAGGTCTCCTTCGAGGCTATGGAAGAGCAGCTGCTCGGACTCGTTCCGTAAGAAGCGATCAAGAATAAAGTATTTTTCGCCGATGAATATACTGAACACCTTCGGGAGGACCCTATGAAAAATAAAGTACGGCGTTTCGAAAAAATACTCAAGACGAGGATAAAGGGGCGGGAAGAGCAGCAGCTTCTTCTCTCCTCCGAAAAAAGAGAAGAAGATCGCCTCGTGGATCTTCTCCGGGATCTGGAGACGAAAAAGAAAGAAGCCCTTCTCTCCTTCGGTCTCCAGGGAAAAGAACCCATGACTGTTCAGGAGATGTGGATGAACCGGAAGGCCATCGACAGAGTTGAATCCACCATCTGCGATCAGGGAGATGTCCTCTGCTCGGTGCGGACGACCATCGAGGCGACGGAGGCGCGCCTCGTGGAGAAGCACCGGGATGTGCAGATAATGGAGAAATACGTCTCGGACCTTGTGGACGAATGGAAGGACACCGTCCTCAAAAAAGAGCAGGTCGAACTGGACGATATCGCCGGCATCCGCCACTGTGCCCTGCAGCGGGGACCGGCATGAGACCGAATTTTTCCGGTGTTTCCAGAGTGATGGGCCGGATGGAGGAGATCGAACGGAGAATTCGCCCCGTGCGGGAAACCCCTCCCCCTGAGAACAAGGACCGGTTCGTCGATGTGCTGGCCCGGGAAGAAAATCCCCAAAAAGAAAAGAGAATAGAAAAACCCCGTCCCGCCCTGCCGGGCCGTATTCCAGAAAAAAGCCCTTCAATAAAGGACGGAGACTGGCGCAGCCGAATAACAGACCTGTCAGAAAAATACGGTATGGATGAAAAGCTGGTCAGGGCGGTCATCCGCATGGAGTCTGGAGGAAAGACGGACGCCCTTTCCTCGAAGGGTGCCATGGGGATTATGCAGCTCATGCCGGGCACGGCGAAGATGCTCGGTGTGGAAGACCCCTACGATCCAGTTCAGAATCTCGAGGGGGGAATTAAATACCTCTCTCAAATGTCCGATAAATATGACGGGGACCTTGAGAAAACCCTCGCCGCCTACAACGCAGGCCCGGGGCGAGTGGACTCCTACGGAGGGATTCCTCCCTTCGCCGAAACGCAGCATTATGTGAAGACTATCCTTGCACTGTACAGAAAGAAATCGGGGGGCGATGATGATTAATGCCTGAAGAACCCAGAGAGACTTTTGAAGAAATCTCCCAGGAGAGCACCCCCCGGCCAAAAGGAAAAAAGGAAAAACGAAAAGGTCGCAAGGGGACTCTCCTTTTTCTATTCCTCCTTCTGGCCGTGGGTGCATCCGCAGGCCTCCATTTCGCCGGTGCATGGGATGCGCGCCCTCTTCTCTATAATGTCGTCCCCCGGCTTCCATGGGTAGGACCGTCCCTTGCGAAGACCTTTGGAATTCCAAAGGAGTACAGTCTCACCTCGGAAGAACGGCGGAGCCTCGAACTCGAACGCTGGAGCGACCGGCTCAGCGAGCAGGAGATGGAGCTGAAGACGCGCTCAGACAGCCTCGATGCCCTCTCCGCAGACATAGAAAAGCGAGCCAGCGCTCTTGAAAATAAAGAGCAGGCTCTCAGTGAAAAAACGGCAAAGCCGGACGAAAATTCTGATGAGGAGAATACCTACATGGCGATGCTCATGAAGACCTACGAGGAAATATCTCCCCGCAAAGCCGCCCAGATTCTCGAACAGCTCCGGGAAGACCTTGCCGTCAAGCTTCTAGCAAAGATGTCCAACGACGTGAGAGCGTCCATCCTCGGCCGCATGGATGCTGGCTTAGCGGCACAGCTTACGGAGCGCCTCGCTGCTCCGGGACGGCCATAACACTCTGTGGAGGTGCTGCCATGCTCTCGCCCCTGTTGAACAACTCTCCTGCCCTTCCTGACGGACTCTCACCTGACGGACTCTCACCGGACGCTGGCGATACACCCTCTGCATTCCAGGAGCCCGGACGGTTCGCACAGCTTCTCTCTTCATGTCTGAAAAATTCGACAGGCTGCGGCGAGCCTGTACCAACTCCAGACCTTCCAAAGAAGAGCGCTTCAGGATCTTCTTTTTCTTCCCTTGCACTCTTATCTCTTCTTCAGGGAACGGCGAAGAGCTCCTTGGAAGCTGGGGTACAAGAAGCCGGAGAGGACGAAATACCTGATGGGATGCTTTGCCCCCGGAACATCGGCGTTCTTTCCGTTCCACATTCTTTGCTGGACGAGGCCTCTGGTTTTCCGATCCCTTCAGAGGTTTTTTCAGCAATTACGTCCGAACTCGGAGAGAAAAATTTGTCCAGCGCTCTGCTTTCTCATGATGATCTCCCCTCTGCGGAAGAAAAGTCAGACGAAGAGGATGACAGTGCTGCGTTCGCTTCTCTCGGCGAGAGGAAGATCATCTCAACTGTGGGGACCGAAGAGAGCGGCATGTCTCCTATCGGTTTGCTCTCTCCGAAGGGTACCCCCCTCTCCGTAAAAGACAGTGCGGGAGATGAAAATCTCCTCTCTGTACAGGAAGCGCAGGTCCGCAGCGAAACTACTGCCACAGTTCCCGGCTCCGAAGCGATGTCGGAACAGGAGAAACTTTTCGTTACAGTTCCCAGCTCCTCTACCTCGACGGGAGAAGAGAAAAGTTCTGTGCCAGAGAAGAATCTCTCTGAAGTAGGAGGGATTTCGTCAGGAAAAAAGATCTCAGGGGACGACCCTCCTTCTCCGCCGCTCCGAAAAGAAGGGATTCCAGTTCCTCCGTCGAGAGGTGTAGCCGAGGAGAAAGAGTCTGAAGCAGCTCCTTTCCTTGAAACCGGCGAGGGAAAAAATATGATTGCCAAAAATAGTGGAAATGGGAGCGAAAATCACTCCACCTTCGGCGAGGAAAAGGAAAAACCCTCTCTTTCTGAAAAAGAACTCCCTGCCGTAAAGAACCAGGGCCAGGAGAATAACCCAAAACCCCTTGAATTTTCTTCTGCAGACCGGGACGGCCAGAAGGAGCCTCAGTCCGTCCGTTCCCGCGACGGAGACAGCCCCTTTGCCTCTTTACTCCGGGCTGGCAGCCCGGCGGAAGCCAAAGGCGCGCCCGCTGCCTCCCGTGGTGCGGAAGTTCCTCTTTCCACCCGCAACGGAGAAGCCCTGGGCGAGGGGATGACCAACGTGGTCCGCTTTCTTCGGAGGGACGGACTGCACAAGGCCTCCATCGTTGTGGAGCCACCCGCATTGGGCAGAGTCGAAATTGAACTTTCCTCTACTGCCGGCGGAGTGGAGGCGTCCATCAGGGTCGGCAGCGAGCAGCTCCGCCAACTCGTGCAGGACCAGCTCATCGTTCTCCGTAATTCTCTCTCTCAGCAGGGAGTTCAGATGACGTCGTGCACTGTCGATATCGGAGACAGCCGGATGGACCAGGGCGAGAACAAAGACACCGGAGAGAGAGAAACACTGCATACCGCCCAGTCTGCAAGCGAACAAGGAGAAGAGCCCCTCTCCTTCAGAGTGGATCTTGAACAGGGCCTGCTCTACTGGATGGCCTAGGAACAGGAGGAATGAAGAATGGAAATTCAAAACACGTCGAACACCATTTTCACAACGCAACAGAACGGTAAAAATGAGCTTCGGGAGGTCAACAGCGAACTCGGAAAGGACGCCTTTCTCAAGATCCTGATCGCCCAGCTGAGTAATCAGGACCCCCTCGACCCTCTGAAGGACAAGGATTTTATCGCCCAGATGGCCCAGTTCAGCACTCTCGAACAGATGACTAATATGAGTAAGAGCATCGAGCAGATGAATGCCCTCTCCCGGGGGGCGGCAGTGAGCTACATCGGCCGGACGGTGGAGTACGAGAACGACGACGGCCTGAGTGAATACGGAAAAATCGCCTATCTGCGCTTTGAAAAGGGCGGAACTATCCTCGTCACCGATCAGGAAATCGACGTGCCCCTCGAAAAGGTCCTCGCAGTCGCCTAGCCTTCCCCACCCCTGAGGAAGGTAAGGCTACAGAAAAGCGAAAGGACCTCCGAGATATAAAGGAAACATCCGGCCCCCCACGGAAGGCAGGGCGGAGAACGGACCGCAAGGGACTGCGCATCCTTTGAAAAGAAACGGGAGGAAAAAACATGCTTAGATCCCTTATGTCGGGCGTTACGGGCGTAAGAGCCCATCAGACCCTTCTTGACGTGGTAGGCAATAATATTGCCAACGTCAATACAGTGGGATTCAAAAAATCCACAGTGACCTTTCAAGACCTCATGTACCAGACCACCCGGGGCGCCTCCTCTCCCGCAGAGGGCAGAGGGGGAATCAACCCCATGCAGGTCGGCCTCGGAGTCAATGTCGCCGCCATCGGCACTATCCATTCCCAGGGGCAGACTCAGTTCACGGGCAACCGCACGGATATGGCTGTTCAGGGAGACGGGTATTACGTGGTGAGCGACGGCAACAAGGAGATGTACACCCGGGCAGGTAATTTCCTCCTCGATGGGGACGGAAACCTGGCTCAGGCTGGAACGGGATATTTAGCCAAGGGCTTCTCCATGACCATGGACCCCATCGATCCGACGAAATATATCGTCGGGTCGAGCCTCACGGATATCCACATTCCAGTGGGGCAGAAAATCCCCGCCAAGGGAACTGAACTTGCCGGATACCGGTGTAATCTCGACAGCAGAGCCTCTGTTTATCTCCCCATGGGAATCGCCGGAAACGACGCCTCCGTCTCCTTCGATGTAGGGACGGACAGATTTATTCTGAACAATATTTCCGGAGGAACTGTCGCGGGTGAATTCTTCACTCTCGCAGGAGGAGACTGGAGTATTCCCCTCGAATTCGGTGGCATCGACGAAACCACCGGAATGCCTCGACTGACTCTATCAACCACGGCACCCCTTGCCACCCCCGCAGGGATTACTGTACCTCCCGCCGGGGTAGTTTTTGACTCCGCCACAGGAACGCTGAGTATCTCCGGGACCTATCCTGACCCCGCAGACCCCCTCGCCCCGCCCCTCTCCTTCTCCACGAAGATCGAAGCGGCCGGGTTCATGAACTACTCCCTGGTGACAGACGGTTCCATCTCTCCGGCGAAGTATTACCTTGCGGAATTTGACGATGTGCGGACTCCAGGGCTTGAAGGTGACCGCATCCTGAGGCTTTGGAGCATGGATAGTGCCACGCCCCCGGTTGCAGAGGTCAACGAACTGCTCATCCCTGTGAAGGATGACGGAACCTTCAATCTTTCCGCGGCCACACCGATCGGGACAAGCAGCCTCACCGCGAGGGCCTCGGAGAACGGTCTTGGAATAGCCATACTCTCCGCCTCCGGCGACGATCTCATCACCATAAATCAGAAAATCGCCAGTGTCCACACGACGAAAATGGACGTCTACGATAGTCTGGGAAATGCCCATACCCTTGAAGTAAGCTGGGAAAAAACGGATAATAACCAGTGGCGCTGGAGGGCGTGGCTTCCGGAAGAATCCGGCATGACCCTGACAAACAACACGGGGCTCGTGAACTTCACCCCGGGCGGCCAGATCGAAAGCGGCTCCACCGCCGAAATAGGCATCAACTTCGGCTCCATTGGAGCTGAGGACGCACGGATCACCCTCGATTTCACCGGAGAATCCTTCGGCAAGGGACCCCTTGAAGGGCTGACCCAGTACGGCAGTGCCTTCACCACGAAGGGGTACTTTCAGGACGGCTACGCCATGGGCGTACTGAACGATTTTGCCACGGGCAAGGACGGCACCATAACCGGAGTCTACAGCAACGGAAGAAACATCCCCCTCTACCGGGTTGCCCTCGCCCTGTTCTCCAACCCGAGCGGGCTGGACAAAGTCGGTGACACCGCCTATCTCACGAGCAACAACTCCGGTCTCGCCCAGGTTGTCCCTCCCCTGGAAGGGGGAGCGGGGAGCATCGCCGGCGGAACCCTCGAGATGGGCAATGTTGACCTCTCAGAGGAGTTCGTGCGTCTCATCGTGGCCCAGAGGGGTTTTCAGGCAAGCGCGAGGGTCGTGACGACGAGCGACCAGGTTCTTGAAGAACTGATCAACATCAAGCGTTAGGACGGAGGATCTTCATGATAACCCTCCACAGGATCAACGGTGAGCCCTTTACGGTCAATGCGGACCTCATCGAAACGATAGAATCCACCCCCGACACGGTCGTCCGGCTCGTCAACGGCCACCGGTATGTCGTCACCGAGCCCATGGACCAGATCGTGCAGCGGGTGCTGGAATACAGGCAGAAAGTTCTCTTCTCATTTTTCGCCGGCAGGGAGCTCGCCCCTCTGGGAGAAGAATCAGAGTAAACCGTCCTCAGGGCAGCTGAGGCTCATTTCGGGGAGGCGCGATTTACGTGGATCTTACAACAATCATTGGGCTTGCCATCTGCTTGATACTCGTCATCGGCGGTGTCGTCGCCGGAGGGCAGGGGAGTGCCTTCGTCGACTTTCAATCCATGCTCATCGTCCTCGGCGGAACGGGGGGCGCGCTCATCGTCTCTAACCCTCCGGAAAAGCTCAAGGGATTCTTAAAGATCCTCAAGATGGCCTTCACGGGGGGCACCCCCGACCTCGTCTCCCTGGTGCAGACAGTGGTGAGCTTCGCCGAAAAAGCGAGGCGGGAGGGGCTCCTCGCCCTTGAGTCCGACGCCTCTGAACTGGACAACGACTTTCTCCGCAAGTCCATACAGCTCGTGGTGGACGGAACGGACCCCGAGCTTGTCAAGGCGATTCTCGACACGGAGATCGGCATTCTCGAGACGAGGCATTCGTCCAACAAGGGTTTCTTCGACTCCATGGCCGAACTCGCCCCCGCCTTCGGAATGCTCGGCACGCTCATCGGCCTTATAACCATGCTCGGAAACCTTTCAAACCCCGAGGCCCTCGGCCCGGGAATGGCCGTTGCACTGGTGACAACTTTTTACGGTTCTTTGATCGCCAACGGATTTGCCCTTCCCATAGGAAAGAAGCTGGCCGTACGATCGGCTCAGGAGGTCCTCTCCATGGAGCTCATGGTGGAAGGAGTCCTCGCCATCCAGGCGGGAGAGAACCCCCGCATCGTTGAGGAAAAGCTCAAGGTCTTCCTTCCCCCCAAGCAGAGAACGGCCTTCGAGGAGAAAACCAGGGGAGAGGGGGCGGCCTGATTGGCCAGAAGGAAAAAAAAAGAAGAATCCGCTCCCGGCGCGCCTCTGTGGCTCGTCACCTACGGAGACATGGTGACCCTTGTGCTCACCTTTTTCGTTCTGCTTTTTTCCTTTTCATCCATCGACGTCATGAAGTTTGAGATGATGATCCTCTCCTTTCAGGGCGCCCTGGGGGTTATGCCCGGCGGAAAAGCCCTTCAGCAGGACCCGGCGGTATTCGGCGGCCAGGTGGCTACCCAGGCGGCTGAATCCACCCGGGTGAACCCTAATGTTCAAGAGGTGGCGAAGAATCTCAGAAGCTACCTTCAGAGCGAAGGGCTCGATGAGCAGGTTGTCGTGCGGATGGACCAGCGGGGAGTGACTGTCTCCCTGTCGGATCAGTTCCTCTTTTCCGTAGGCAGCGCGGATCTGCGGCCGGAAGGGATGAGGGTCCTCTTCAAGATAGCGGAATTCATACGGGACGCCGTCCCTGCAATTGCCGTTGAGGGACATACGGATTCGACGCCCCTGCGGGGAGGAAGGTATAATGATAACTGGGGGCTCTCCTCGGCACGGGCGGCCTCGGTGGCCTCCTACCTTCAGTACCGGGCGAATTTCGATCCCCGGAAAATTCAGGCCGTGGGGTACGGGCCGAACCAGCCCCTTGTGCCGAACGATACTCCTGAACACAAGGCCCTTAATCGCCGGGTTGACTTAGTTTTTCTGTCCCGCTATCCGAAACAGTGAAGAAGGGATGATGAAATGAAACGGCTTTTTATGGCTCTTCTTATAGCACTGGTTCTGTTCGCTCTTGGATTCGGAGGCGGGCTGTTTGCGGGCAGGACTTTTTTGAGCTCCGAGGAAAAATCCCCCTCTACGAAAATCGAGGAGCCGGGGCCGGTCTTTTTCGTTGGGGATTTCATCTCTAACCTGTCGGGAACGGGAAGTCACGTAGTAAATTTCAAGCTCTCCCTCGAGATGGAAGGACCGAAATCCATGGAGATGGTCTCCTCTCCGAGCTGGCTCGCCCGGATCAAGAACGAGGTGATCCTCCTCACAAAGGATCGTGTGTTTGAAGAGCTCACGAGTGCCGAGGGGATCATGAATCTCGCTGAGGATATCAGGAGGACGCTGAATTCAATTCTGCCCCCGATGAAGGAGAAACCTCCCGTTGTTCGCGTTCTTTTCGAAGGTTTTGTGCTCCAGTAGCATGTTCTCATTCCGCATGAAAGGAGGGAGCGAAGGATGACCCCCGAGATACTTTCCCAAAACGAGATAGACTCTCTTCTACAAGCCCTGTCGTCGGGAGAGGTTGATGTTGAAGCTCTTGGTCAGTCGGACGAAAAAAAGATCAAGAACTATGATTTTCGCCGTCCGGATAAATTCAGCAAAGATCAGCTTCGGGCGATCCAGATGATTCACGAAGCCTTTGCCCGGCAGCTGACGACCACCATGTCAACTCTCGTCCGCTCTCTGGTCTCGGCGGAGATCGCCTCGGTGGACCAGCTGGCCTATGACGAATTCATCCGCTCCCTCGTTCAGCCCACGGTGATCGGCGTTCTGGAGATGTACCCCTTCAGCGGAAATGCCCTCATAGAGATGAATCCGAACCTTGTTTTCGCCATCATCGACCGGATGCTCGGCGGAAAGGGGCAGTTCGCGGGGAAGATACGAGAGCTGACCGACATAGAGCGCACAGTGATTGAGCGAGTTCTCATGAGAATGCTTGAACTTCTCGAGGAGAGCTGGAGCACAGTGGTGGATGTGCGCTTCCGCTACGAAAGCCTCGAGAGCAACCCCTTCTTCGTCCAAATCTGTCCGGGAACGGACATGGTCCTTCTCGTCATTCTCAAGCTGAAGGTGGGGGACGTGGAGGGGATGATCAGCATCTGTATTCCCTATTTCCTCATGGAGCCCATTATGGACAAGCTCAGCTCTCAGCAGTGGTTTGCCTCCACGGGGCGGAAAGATGAGGATGGAATCAGGAGTTTCCTCATAAAAAGCCTTCAGGGAGTGCTGATTCCCCTGGCACTCGAACTCGGGCACACCGTGCTGAGCGTAGACGATGTGATGCAGCTGCAGACCGGTGACGTCATCAAGCTGGATGAGACGGTGGGGAATTCACTGGACGTGCGGGTGGGAAACAGAGTGAAATTCAAGGCCGTGCCGGGCTCGGTGAACGGCAATTACGGGGCGGAAATATCGGAAGTGCTATTCTCCGATGAAGAGGATGCCCCCTCATTGGAAGGAGGAGCGGAAGATGATTGACGAGCTTCTCAGCCAGGATGAAATAAATGCCCTCCTGAGCGGAGCGGATTTGGGCAACGGCGGCAAGACGGGCCCCGGAGACATGTCTCCGGAGCAGATAGGGATTCTTGAGAATCTGGCGGAGGTTTTCGCCAACTCAGCTGCGAGCGTCTACGGGATGCTCTCAGGAAAAGAGGTTACTGCCGCTGTCTCCGGCATTACCTCTCCACCACAGAAGGAGTTTCCCCCTTCCGCTGGAGATGAAGCCTTTGTCTTCCGCCTCACTGCGGGCGGCCTGGCCGATTCCCCCATGGACCTCGTGGTGACCAGGTCCGGAGCTCTTTCCCTCGCCGATCTGATGATGGGCGGAGAGGGAAAGGACGTGCCCGAAGAAGCGGGGGAACTCTATCTGAATGCAGCCCAGGAGGGGCTGAGCCAGGTAGCTGGCGCCGCCTTCACGAGCCTCAGCGGAATGCTCGGCGGCCTGAGGATTCTTCCGGAAAATATCTCCTCGGGCCTTGAGCAGGACGAATGGCTTCCCTTTTCCGTCCGGTCGGCGGAGGACCTTGTCTGGGCCGCCTCTGTGGTGGTCACAATCGAAGGGCTGGGCGATTTCCCCCTGTGGATTCTTCTTCCCCTCGATACCGCGGGAATGATCGCCGGCAAGATCCACGAAGCCATGGCAGGGAATGGGGCGGAAAAGCCCTCGCCCTCCCGTGAAGAGGGAAAGAAGGAAGCCCCTCCGAGTGGCTCCTCTCCTCGCAAAGCCCCGTCTTCACCGGCTGGAAGGGGAGGCACACCCTCTTCCTCCGAAAATGTCTACGAGCAGGAATCCGTGGATGTGCGGCCTGCGGAGTTCGTTCCCCTGATGTCGAAGGGGTCGAGCGGTGGGAACAGCCGGATCGATCTCGTGGCGGATATTCCCGTCCGGGTGACCGTCGAACTGGGAAGGACCAGAAAAAATATCTCCGATATTTTGAACATGACCCCCGGTTCCGTGATAGAATTGGATAAAATGGCCGGTGAACCCGTAGACGTTCTCGTCAACGGGAAGCTCATCGCGAAAGGGGAAGTGGTCGTGATCGACGAGAATTTCGGCGTGCGCGTCACGGAAATCCTTTCGTCCTCCGGCCGTGTCCACGCTGTCTAGGGACATTTGCCGAGTCAGCCATTTCCAGGAGAAGGATGTGGAGAAACATGGGGAGAAAAGTTCTGGTCGTGGACGATGCCGCCTTCATGCGGATGATGCTGAAGGATATTCTGGTAAAAAACGACTTTGAGGTGGTCGGAGAGGCTGAAAATGGAAAAGTCGCCGTGACCGCCTATCAGAAGTTCAAGCCTGATATCGTCACGATGGATATCACCATGCCGGAGATGAACGGCATTGAGGCAGTAAAGGCTATTAAAGCCTTCGACCCTGAGTCGAAGATCGTCATGGTCAGCGCCATGGGGCAGCAGCCCATGGTCATCGAAGCAATTCAGGCGGGGGCGAAGGACTTCATCGTCAAACCCTTTCAGCCTGACCGCGTAGTGGAAGCCCTCAACAAGGCTCTCGGATAGAGAGGTTCGCCACGGGAATTCCGTCCTTTTCCGCAGCGGCAATTCTCGCCTTCGCTCTTCCCGCCGCAGCTTCATCAGGGGATGTACCTTCCCTTTCGGGATATATGCTCAGAATCTCTCTGAGTCTGGCCCTTCTGGCCCTCGCCGGATACGGGGCGGTGCTCTACACTCGCAGAAAAATGCCCGGGCGGACCTCGGAAAATCTGAAGGTTCTCGCATCCTTGCCCCTGGGCAGGGATGTCCTTTTTCTCGTGCGGTGCGGCCCGGATGTCCTTGCGATCGCCACGGGAAGCGCAGGGGCCAGAGTGATCGGCAGGTGGAAATATGAGGAATGGATTCGATCGACCGATGAAGAGCCCGGGCAGCACTAGCCTCGGGGTGATTCTTTTGTGTCTTTTTGTCGTCTTCTCCGGCCTTCCGGCCTGGGGGCAGGAGGGCGCTCCGACGATTCCCATTCCGGCCCTCTCCCTTGGCATCAAAATGGCCGAATCCCCATCAGATGTCGCTCTCACCCTCCAGATCCTCGCCCTCCTCACCGTCCTCAGCCTCGCCCCGGCCATCGTCCTCATGGTGACGTGTTTTACACGGATTCTCGTCGTCCTGGGCTTTGTTCAACGGGCCATCGGCCTGCAGCAGACTCCTCCCAATCAGGTCATCGTGGGCCTTGCTCTCTTCCTCACTCTCTTCATCATGGGGCCGACCTGGGGGAAGGTCTATGACGATGCCCTCGGCCCCTACCTCGCCGGGAATATTACTTCCGCTGAGGCCTGGGACGGAACAATCACCCCTGTCCGGGAATTTCTTTTTAAATACACCCGCCAGGAGGAACTCTCCCTCATGGTCACCATGGCGAAGATCGATCAGCCCCGGAACACCGATGACGTCCCCACCCGGGTTCTTCTTCCCGCCTTCATGCTGAGCGAGCTGAAGACTGCCTTCCAGATGGGGGTGGTCATCTTCATCCCCTTCATCGTGGTGGACATGATCGTGGCCAGCGTCCTTATGGCCATGGGTATGATCATGCTCCCTCCCATGATGATCTCCCTGCCCTTTAAAATCCTGCTTTTCGTCATGGCGGACGGATGGGATCTTGTGGTGACGAGCCTGCTCAAGAGCTTCGCCTAAGGAGGACAGCCCATGTTTCCCATAAATATGTACGATGTGCTCAGCAATGCCATATGGACGACCCTCACCACCGCCCTGCCGGTGCTCCTTGTCGCCATGCTCGTGGGGCTCGTCATCGGCATCCTCCAGACGGCCACATCGATTCAGGAGCAGACCCTCATCTTCATACCGAAGATCGTGGCGGTCATGTTCTCCCTCGTAGTCTTCGGCCCGTGGATGTTCAGCCGCATCGGCGAGATGGCCCGGCTCATCTTCGGCCAGCTCCACAGGTTTATTCAATGACGGCGGAGCAGACCGCCTTTATCCCCCTCCTGACCTTTTATCTTCTTGTGGGAATACGGTTTATCGGGATGATGTTCTCCGCCCCCATCTTCATGGCATCGAGCATGCCTCTGCCGCTTCGCTTCTGGAGCGCCGCCTTCCTCACCCTGTCCGCCGTGGGGACCCTGAACGGAGAAGTGCCCCTCGTCCTCTTTGAAAGCTGGACGGCTCTGGCCTTCCTCGCCCTCCGGGAGCTTCTCATCGGCACCGCCATCGGCTTTTTCGCCGCCCTCCCCCTGTACGCCCTCCAGATCTCGGGAGAACTTATCGGCATCTCCATGGGGCTCTCCATGGTCAGCCTTCTCGACCCGCTGAGCGAAGTGCAGATCTCCATCATCGGTCAGCTGCAGTTTCTCGTGGGGCTGTGGTTTTATTTCCGCTGGAACGGCCATATCCTCATGACCCAGGCGGTGGTGGAAAGTCTCAAACTCGTTCCACCGGGGCGCCTCGCTATCTCCATACCCTGGGATCTCGGCCTCGGGAGCTGGCTTTCTTCGGCCTTTACTCTGAGTTTGCGGTTCGTCCTCCCCTTCTATGGTGCTATCCTGCTGGCGGACGTGGGGCTGGGCTTTCTCGCCCGCACCGTTCCTCAGATGAACATCTTCGTTCTGGGCCTTCCGCTGAAGATCGGTCTTGGATTCTTCGTCCTCATGGTGGTCCTTCCCGTCATGGTGGAGCTCATGGCAGAGAACATGGAACCCTGGATAGAATACGGGCTGAAGGTGGCGACGGCATGGCGGTGATCTTCGACCTCCAGTTTTTCTCCCAGGAGCGGACGGAACCGGCCACTCCGAAGAAACGGAGAAAAGAACGGGAGGAGGGGAGGGTCGCTAAAAGTCAGGACCTCGGTGCTGCCGTGGTGATCCTCACGGGGCTCTTCGCCCTGATGGTCTTCGGGCGATACATGTTCACCTTTGTTCTCTCCTTCACCCGGGAGGTAATCGGCTTCATGGGAGAAAAAACCCTTCTTCAGGACGGATGGTTTTCGATGCTGAAAGCCGAGGCTGTTCCGGCGTCAATTCTTCCCTGGATTCCTCTCGGGATCGCCGCGTCACTCGGGGCTCTCCTCGTCACCGTATCCCAGGTGGGGTTCACCCTGACGGCGAAGCCCCTCGCGCCGAAAATGGACCGCTTCAACCCCGTCTCGGGGCTCAAGAAGGTCATCTCCCTTCGCTCCCTTGTCGAGATGGCGAAGGGACTGATGAAGGCGGCTCTTTTCGCCCTGGTCATCTACTTTTCCCTTCGGAAGGATACGCCCGAGATGGTCCAGGCCATACGTCTTCCCCTCGAACACTCCGTCCCCATCCTTCTGAAAAAACTCATGAACCTCTCCTTCCGGCTGGCCTTTCTCCTGCTGGTGATCGCCGTCTTCGATTACGTCTACCAGAAGTGGGAGTTCGAGCGGTCCATCAAGATGAGCAAGCAGGAACTCAAAGAAGAGTACAAACAAATGGAGGGAGACCCCCAGGTCCGAAGCAAGATCCGGCAGAAACAGCGGGAGATGGCCCGGAGCAGGATGATGTCCTCCGTGCCGAAGGCCGACGTGGTCATCACGAACCCCACCCGCCTCGCCGTGGCCCTTGAATACGACCGGGAGATCATGGAGGCCCCCGTGGTCACTGCCCTCGGCAGCGGTCATCTGGCCGGAAGGATCAGAGAGATCGCCGCAGAGAACGGCATCCCCCTTGTAGAGAACAAACCCCTGGCCCGGGCGCTCTTTGAGACCCTCGAACCGGGGGACACAGTGCCCGAAGACTTGTATAAGGCGGTAGCGGAGGTGCTTGCCTTTGTCTACAAGATGAAGGAGCCTCCGAGTAAGCGCCCTCGTCCTCCTCAGGGGCAAGCTCCGGAAGAAGGGGATGTTCGGCGCACCCCCGTTTTCATGTAGAATAGATCAGTATAAAAAATAGATCGGGATAAAAAAGAAAGGAGGGGACAGGATGGCTGAATCGACGACACACATGTCGCCTTTCAAGAAAATGCTTCACTACGCGGACATCGGCATGGCGGCTCTCGTGATCCTCATTGTCGTCATGATGATCATCCCCCTGCCCACATGGCTGCTGGACATCCTCCTCTCCATGAATATCACCATCGGCGTGGTCGTCCTTCTCTCCACCTTCTACGCTCGCAGGGCCCTCGACCTCGCCGCCTTTCCCACCATGCTGCTCATCGTCACGCTCTTCCGCCTCGCCCTGAACGTCTCCACCACCCGTCTGATCCTTCTGAACGCGGACGCGGGGCAAGTCGTCAGCGCCTTCGGAAACTTCGTCGTAGGAGGAAACTACGTCGTCGGCGCCGTGGTCTTTCTCATCCTCGTCGTCATCCAGTTCGTTGTCATCACCAAGGGAGCGGAACGAGTGGCTGAAGTCGCGGCCCGCTTCACCCTCGATGCCATGCCGGGAAAACAGATGGCCATCGACGCCGACCTCAACGCCGGACTCATCGACGAGGCCGGAGCGAAAGAGCGACGCCTCACAATCCAGCGGGAGGCCGATTTCTACGGCTCCATGGACGGCGCCTCGAAATTCGTCAAGGGCGACGCCATCGCCGGACTGATCATCACGATCATCAATATTGTGGGAGGGCTCGCCATCGGCGTTCTTCAGAGGGGGTTTCCCCTCGAGAAGGCCCTCGGACTCTACAGCCTCCTCACCGTAGGGGACGGTCTCGTCTCCCAGATCCCCGCCCTTCTCTTTTCCACCGCCACAGGGGTCATCGTCACCCGGGCAGCAGGGCAGACCGACCTCGGGAAAGAGATATTCTCATCCCTCACTGCCTACCCCCGGCCTCTTTTCATCGGCTCGATCCTTCTCTTTTCCCTCGCCATCGTCCCCGGCCTTCCCACCATCCCCTTTTTGCTCCTCGCCTGTTTTCTCTGCCTCATGGGGTACTGGGTCTACCGGGAGGGGAAGATTCAGGAAGCTCTGGAAGATTCCAAGAAGGACGGAGGAAGGCCGCATGCAGGTGGAGATGGTGAGGGGAGCGCGCCTCCTCCCGCCTCCCCCGAGGATGTCATGCGACTGCTCACCGTGGACCCCATGGAGGCGGAGATCGGATACGCGGTCATCCCCCTCGTGGACCCCGCCCAGGGAGGGGATATGCTCGACCGGATCGGAACCATAAGAAAGCAGATGGCCATGGAACTCGGCCTCATCGTTCCTCCCATCCGCATCCGGGATAACATCCAGATCAAGCCGACGGAATACATCCTCCGGGTACGGGGAGCGGAAGCGGGCAGAGGAGAACTTCTTCCCGATCATTACCTCGCAATGAACACCGGATCCGCCGAGGAGGAGATGGTGGGCATCCCCACGACGGAGCCCGCCTTCGGCCTTCCGGCAGTGTGGATTGCTCCGGAGATGCGGGAAAAGGCCGAATCCCTCGGCTATACCGTGGTGGACGCCCCCTCCGTCTTCGCCACCCACCTCTCCGAGGTGATCAAGCGCCACGGCGCGGACCTTATCACCCGTCAGGAGGTGCAGAAGCTCACTGACATGGTGAAGGAAGCGGCTCCCGCGGTGGTGGACGAAATGCTCTCCGTCCTCTCCCTCGGAGAAATTCAGAAGGTCCTTCAAAATCTGGTGAAAGAACAGATCCCCATCAGGGATCTCGTGAGCATCTTCGAAAGCCTGGCCGATAACGGCAAGATCTCCCGGAGCGTCGATTTCCTCACCGAACGGGTCCGGGAATCCCTGACCCGCCTGATCACCCTGAAGGTGCAGGACGAGGAGGGGATCGTCACTGTGGCGGCCCTCTCGCCGAACTGGGAGTCGAAGATAAAGGCCGCCATAGAAGGGGATCTTCTTCAGGGGTGGCAGTTTTCCCTTGAGCCGAAGGAGGTGCAGCAGCTTATCGGCGCGGTGTCCAGGGCCGCCGAGGAGATGACCATGCAGGGGCATCAGCCCGTGCTGCTCGTCCATCCGGACGTGCGCCTTGTCGTCCGGAGGATTCTCGAAGGATCGTTGCCAAGCCTGATCGTTCTGTCCTATAATGAAATATCACAGAGCGCACAGCTCAAATCTGTGGGGATGGTGGAATAGAATGTCCATGAAGATAAAATCGCAGATCACCTTTCAGGCGAAGGACGAAGCGGAAGCACTCCGCATCGCCGGAGACCGCCTGGGAAGGGAAGCTGTGCTCCTCTCAACCCAGGTGATCAAAGTGGGCGGTTTCCTGGGTTTTTTCCGGAAAACCGTGCTGAAGGTGACCGCTGCCATTCTTGAAGAGGAGCGGAAGCCCGAGACGGATACGGAGAAAAAAGAGCGCCTCGCAGCATTTCAGAAGCTTCTTGACTTCAAAAAGGTCATTGGATCCTCCGCAGAGGGTGTGACCGAGGGGGAGAAAGATCTTCTCGACGGGCAGAAAACCCCGCCTGCTGCCCCTCCTCTTTCCGGAGGAGGAGTGTACTCCCCCATTCCCAGGAAGCCGGGGGCCGAAAAAGAAAAGGCGGTCTCCGAAGAGACGGAGGACAGAGCGGAAATCTCCCCCCGGGGCAGAGCTCTCGCGGCGGAAAAGCCCACCCCCTCCTCTCACAGCACCGGAAAGCTGCAGGAGGAGGTCGACGAGATATCTCAGCGTCTTGACAGAGTGCTGAAGCGTCTTGAAGCTGAACGGTACGATCCCCCCCCGCCCTTCCCAGAGACGAGGGTGGAGAGCTCGTATCCCGCCTCCTCTCAGCCGATGTGTGCGAAGTGCATGCCCGGAGTGTCGTACAAAAATTCAGAGAGAATCCTGAAGGTAAGGATTTCACCGCCTGGCTCGGAGCCCGGATTTCCGTCGCGGCGAACAACTCCTGGGATGCCCTCGGAGGAAAGCGGGTCATGGTCGTGGGCCCCACGGGAGTGGGAAAGACGACAACCATAGCGAAACTCGCCGCCATCCACGCTCTCTGGGAGAAAAAGAACATTCTCCTTCTGACGGCAGACACCTACCGGATTGCGGCCGTGGAGCAGCTCCGGACTTATGCGAAAATCCTCGGCGTTCCCATGGACGTGGTCTACGAGCCAGCGGAGATCCCCGATATCCTCGCGAAGCACGGCAAACCCGACCTCGTACTTCTCGATACCGCCGGCCGCTCCCAGAGGGATGCCCGCCGCCTGGAGGAGCTCAGGGCCCTCTACGACGCCTTTCTGCCTGACACAGTGCACCTTGCCCTTCCCGCCAATATGAAATACCGGGATATGCTTGATGTGGTGGAGCGTATGGGTGTGGTTCCCCTCTCCCATATTATTTTCACGAAACTTGATGAGACAACAACCTACGGTGCGCTGCTCAATATTCTGCTCGATTTTGCCCGTCCGGCCTCCTTCTTCACCACGGGGCAGAATGTGCCCAACGACATCGAGGTCGCCTCGGGCATGCGTCTTGCGCAGATGCTGCTGAAGAACGAAGGGGGGGCTCTCCGTGACTGACGCAGCAAGCCCCCTCACCGATCAGGCCAGGGAACTCCGCCGCATGGTGGATCTTCACCGCAGGCCTGCCCGGTCCCTCTCGGGTCTGCGCTCTCTGGCGGTGCTGAGCGGCAAGGGGGGCGTGGGGAAGAGCAACATCTCCGTCAATCTCTCTTTGGCCATGGCCGAGAGGGGAAAGCGGGTGGTGCTTCTCGACGCCGACCTCGGAATGGCGAATGTGGATCTTCTCTGCGGCATCTCCCCCAGATATACCCTCGCACACCTCGTAAGGGGCGAAAAAACAGTGGAAGACCTTCTTCTGCCCATCGGCGGGTCCGTGCTTCTCCTTCCGGGCGGCCCGGGAGTTCAGGGGCTTGCCGATCTCGACGAGGCCTCTCTGTCCCTGCTCATTGATCGTCTCTCCGTCCTCGACGGAATCGCCGATATCCTGATCATCGATACGGGGGCGGGAATTCACAAAAACACCCTCTCCTTCGCCGTGGCGGCTGACTCAACCCTGCTTGTCACCACTCCTGAACCCACGGCCATACGGGACGCCTACGGAGTGCTGAAATCCCTCGCCATTGCGACGCGAAGTAAAATTGATGTTACTCTTCTCGTGAATATGACAGCCTCAGATCACGAAGGGCGGGAGGTGGCCGACAGAGTGCGGATGGCCGCCAGCCAGTTTCTCGAACTGACCGTGGCCTACGGCGGATCCCTTCCCACAGATGCGGCTGTACGCAAGGCAGTGCAGATGCGCTCTCCCTTTCTCCAGGCCTTTCCCGACTCCGGAGCTTCCCGGGCTGTGGGTGGCATGGCGGACTTCCTTCTCGGAGTGGAAGAGAAAGAGAAATCCCTTTTTTCGGGCAGAGGGATCAAGTCGTTTTTTTTCCGCCTTGCCCGCGGACTGGGACTTGGTAAGACTTCATGAAACCCATGGGGCGAGCGTCCTTCCTTGAATACCTGAATGCCTGCATCGGAGCGAAGGCCACGCTTTCCATTGATGCGGGACTGTATAAGGGGGTCTACCCCTCCCGGATCGAGGACGTGAAAGACGGCATGATCGCCCTCTCCCATCCGCTGATGAAGGGTGCTCTCCTGCCGGTGCTTCGAAACGTTCAGCTCAAGTTGAAAGTGGAGACCGACGAGGGGATTTTTCAGGCAGGGGCGGCAGTTGCCCGGGGGTTTTCTCAGGGAGGCATCCCCCTCCTCTGGGTGACCCCTGTCAGTGATGCCCTTCGGGTACAGCGGCGATACTTCGTGCGGGTTCCCTGTCTGCTCAAGACAGGGCTCTTTCGCCTTGAGGGAGATCGGCTGCAGCCCGACAAAGAGATTTGGAAAGAGGTGACCGCTACGGATATCAGCCTCGGAGGAGTCGGTTTTTCTCTCTTCCACCCCCACAATTCTCATATTCATCCGCAGGATAGGTATCTCGTCAATATCGCCCTGCAGGATAGAAGTTTTTTTCTTACGGGAAAGATTGTGAAAAAGATAGAGACGGTCGAATCAACCCAATACGGAATTTCTTTTGACTCCATTCCGGGGTGCGTAGAAAAGTTTCTCGGTAATTTCATCCGCCAGCAGGAGCTTGCCGGCAGGCAGACCGCCCGGGAGGGGAAAAATCAATGAACGGACCGAAGATCCGGGTACTCGTCACGGACGATTCCCCCTTCATGAGAAAGATTCTGAGTGACCTTCTCTCCGCCGATCCGAGAATCGAGGTGGCGGGGACGGCCCGGGACGGAGACGATGCCCTGGCAAAAATCGTAAAGCTCTCTCCCGACGTGGTGACCCTGGACGTTGAGATGCCAAGAAGAGACGGCCTCGCCACCCTCGAGGAGATCATGAGGCGTTTCCCCCTGCCGGTTATCATGGTCAGCAGCCTTACCTCAGAGGGTGCCCAGACCACCCTGCGGGCCCTCTCAGCGGGAGCTGTGGATTTCGTGGCGAAACCCGCAGGATATATCTCCATCGATCTCGATGCCCTGGGCCGGGAGCTTGTCGAAAAGGTCGTCGCGGCGAGCATGGCGCGGGTCTTTCGGCGGGAGAGGGAAGAGAAGAGCCCCAAGGCTCTCACAAGTCCCCCTCCTTCCCCCCTTCCTCCTTTGTCAGCGAAAAGGCCGGGGCGACCGGAAATGATTGCCATGGCCGCGTCCACGGGGGGGCCGAGGGCGCTCCAGAGCGTTCTGTCGGAAATACCTGCCAACTTCCCTCTTCCCATAGTCATTGTGCAGCACATGCCCGCAGACTTCACCCTTTCCTTCGCCCGGAGGCTTGATTCCCTCTGCGCTCTGGACGTGGCTGAGGGAACGGAGGGGATGGAACTTCGCCCGGGGCTGGCAGTAGTCGCCCCTGGAGGGTATCATATGATAGTGCAGCGGAAGACATCATCCCTTTTTTGCTGCAGCCTTTCAGACGCACCTCCCGTTCTTTCGGTCAAACCTTCGGCAAATATCCTTTTTCGAAGCGTTGCCGAGGTGACGGGCGGAAAGGCTGTTGGGGTTATTCTGACGGGCATGGGTCGCGACGGCGCCGAAGGAGCTGCTGAAATGCGGGCAAGGGGTTCGCACATTATCGCTGAATCTCAGGAAACCTGCGTTGTCTATGGAATGCCGAAAGCGGCGGTAGAGCTCGGAGTGGTGGATGAGCTCCTTTCTCTCGATTCCATTTCAGAAGCTGTTTTGCGGCGCGTCCGGTAATGAGGACTATCTGAAATTACAAGGCTGGAGATGATCTGCCGTGACTACTCTGGATATGAACCAGTACCTCGGCCCCTTTCTCGATGAGGCCGGAGACAACCTGAAGCATCTCGACGATCTGATTCTGGTCATCGAAAAAGACCCCGAAAACGAGGAGGCCATTGCGGAGATATTCCGCTCGGCCCATACCCTCAAGGGGATGTCCGCTACCATGGGTTTCGAGAAGATGGCGACCCTTACCCACTCCATGGAGGACATGCTTGATACAGTACGAAAGGGAAAGTACACCCTTGTATCGAAGGATATAGATCTGCTCTTTCGCTCTCTGGATACCCTCCAGATCATGGTGGACTCCATCCGGGGAGGTGAAAACGACTCCTCAGTCGATATCGGCAACCTGGCGGTGCTGTTGAGAGACGCCGCCGCTGAACAGAACGATCCCCTCCCGGCCGCAGAGACGAAGCTTTCCGAAAAAGTTGCCGTGTCTTCTCTCTCTGAAGAGGAGGCGAAATGGATCCGAGAGGCGGCGGCGATGGGTCTCACCGTTCATGAAGTGCTGGTCACCCTCTCTCCTGATTGCATGCTGAAGGCTGCCCGGGCCTTCATGGTCGTGAACCGACTCGAGGAAATGGGGGAGATCATCAGGGCCGTCCCTTCGGTGGAGGCCATTGAAAACGAGGAGTTTGACAAGAACTTCACTCTCTGGCTTGCCTCGTCACGGCAGAGGAGCGAAATTCATGACGCCGCTGCCCGGATCAGCGAAGTGGCCTCCGTTGAGGTAAAGGATCTGGGAGCCGATTTCCACCCGTCCGCCGAAGGTGAATTCGCAGAAGAAGCCCGGGCGGAGACATCTCCGGAAGAAAAAGTACCTGGGGAAACAAAGACCCCTCCCGCTCCGGAAGAGCCCCACCCCGGTCCGCGGCAGAGCAGGAGAGAAAGTGCAAGGAAGCTGCACCAGACGGTCCGGGTGGAGACCGACAGGCTCGATAAACTGATGAACCTCGTCGGAGAGCTGGTGATCGGACGAGCGCGGATCGAGCGCCTCGTGCAGGAGGCCCGCCTTCGAGAGTTCGATGAACCCCTCTCTCAGCTCGGCAGAATTTCCGGAGATATTCAGGAGCTTGTCACAAAGCTTCGTATGGTCCCGGTGTCCTTCATCTTCGAGCGCTTTCCCCGCCTTGTGCGCGACCTGTCGAGAACGATGGAAAAAGAGATCGATCTTGTCCTCGAAGGGCAGGAGACGGAGCTTGATAGAACGGTCATTGACGAAATCGGGGATCCCATGGTGCACATCATCCGCAACTGCATGGATCACGGCATAGAGACCCCCGCCGACCGCCGCGCCTCGGGCAAGGATGAAAAGGGGCGCATCCGCATCGCGGCCTATCAGGAGGGAAGCGGCGTCATCATCGAGGTGACTGATGACGGCAGAGGAATTGATGCCGCCAAGGTCCGGGCGAAGGCCCTTGCGAGCGGGGTGATTACCGAAGAGGAGTCCCTCGCCATGTCGGATGAAGACGTGGTGAATCTCATCTTCCTTCCCGGTTTCAGCATGGCGGAGAAAATAACGGACGTCTCGGGCCGCGGAGTCGGAATGGATGCGGTGAAGTCGAAGGTGGAATCCCTGGGCGGTCAGTTCGATGTATCCACGGAGCTGGGCAAGGGGACGAGCGTCTTCCTGAGGCTTCCTCTCACCCTTGCCATCGTCCTCGCCCTGCTTGTAAAAGTGGGCGGAGAGACCTATGCCCTTCCGCTGGAAAGTGTGGAGGAGACGATCCTTGTCCGGAAGGAGAATATGAAAACCGTGCACGGAACGCCAGCTGTTCTCGTCCGGGGAGATGTGCTGACCCTCTCCGATCTCGGAGGGCTTCTCGGAGCAGTCCGGGAGGAAGGGGAAGACCGGCGAGAATACCCCGTCGTGGTCGTCCGGACAGGCCGGACGCGGGTTGGATTTGTTGTAGATGAACTCATCGGCCAGCAGGATATCGTGATCAAATCCCTGGGGCGGTTTTTGTCGAAAATCAGGGGAATAGGCGGAGCGACCATTCTCGGCGACGGGAACGTGGCGCTCATCCTTGATACGGCAGGTCTGTACGCAAAATAGGCGAAGAGAGAGCGGTGGGGGCGGATCATGGAGAATTTGAACAGGATGCAGCTTGATGCGCTGAAGGAAGTGGGCAATATAGGTGCGGGAAACGCGGCAACTGCGCTGTCAGTGCTGCTGAACCGCCCTGTTGATATGGATGTTCCCACGGCCGAAATCGTGTCTATCTACAGACTGGCCGATTATTACGGTGATCCTCTGAGCCCGGTGTCGGCGGTCTTTGTGCGGTCTGAAGGGGACTTTCCCTGCAGCCTTATATTTCTTCAAAATGAAGAGGACGGACAAGCTCTCGTGGATCTCCTCCTCAGCAGCCAGTGCGGAGATATCCCCCTTGAGGGCATTTCTGCGGAGATTCGGGACAGCGCCCTGGCAGAGGGAGGGAACATCATCCTGAGCGCTTTCCTTAATGCCGTGAACGAGCTCACCTCCGGAGTGGCCTCCATCTCCGTTCCCTCGGCTGCCCACGACATGCTCGGGACCATCCTTCAGGTGATGGCTGTCCTCTTCGGCCAGTATGGCGATGACGCCTTGATTGTGGACACCTCCCTGAGAGTGGAGGGATCCTCTCGAAGCATCGCCGGAAAAATCGTGCTTCTTCCCGACCCAGGTTCTCTCGAAAGTCTTTTCGGAAAGCTGCGGGTACTTTAGTACCATGGGGAAGGCTCATCACGTCGGAATGGCGGATCTGGTCGTTCTTATGTCTCCAGAATCTCTCGTCACCCTCGGGCTCGGATCGTGCATCGGTCTCGTGATTTACGATTCCCAGGCCAAGGTTGCCGGCATGGCTCATATCATGCTCCCCGACAGTGCCAACTCCCCGGCGGCCCTGCAGAAACCGGGAAAATACGCCGACACGGCCATACCTGCTCTCATCGAGGGGGTCTGCAGAAAGGGAGGGGTCCGCTCCCGACTGAAGGCGAAGATGGCCGGAGGGTCCCAGATGTTTGCTCTTCCCGGAGCCCCTGCCGATATCCTTGCCGTGGGAAGCAGAAATACCAAAGAAACGCTGGAGATATTGAAACGCCTGGCAATTCCTCTCATCGCGTCCGATCTTGGAGGCAACAAGGGGCGGACGATTGAATTTTCTACGGAAACGTGGATGCTCAGCGTCAGAGTTCTGGGAAAGGGAACGACCGATATCTGACCAATGCAGGAAAGGAGGGGACCCATGGAACAGGAACTGAATACGCCGCAGGAAACAGAGCTCTTCGAAGGAGACTCCCCTCCGCCTGCAGAGGAAAAGGCAGCAAAAGAGACCGTGCCTTTTTCTTCCGAGGGCCTCTCTGACCAGACGACGGAGGAACTCTGCGCCATGTTCGGCTGCAGCAGGGAATCCCTTGGTGTACTTCTGGCGTCGGCAGGGTCTGACCCCTCGGGGATACTCGCCCTCGCCCGGTCACTCTCACCGGCCTATCTGGCGATAAAAATACTCTTCGAGCCGAGAAGAAGAGAGGGTCCCGGAGGGGCTGTCTGTCTGATCGCCCGGGGAAGCTCGGGAGAGATCCTCAACGAGACCTTCCTGGTAGGAAACCGGTCTTTGCTCAGTGGAATTCACATTGACGCCGACTGGGAGGCTTTTCGCATGACCCTCCGCTCCTTTGAAGGAAAAGGAGAGCGGGATCTGTACCTCAGTATGACGAAAATCATCAAGGCAGTCTTTCTTCCCACTGCGATCAACAGGCTTTTTCATGGAGATGAGGAACAGGAATCTCTTCTGGCTGCTCTCGAGATGGAGTTTCGGGAACAAATGCACAGAGAGTTCATTTTCTCCCTGTCCACCGAGACCTTCAATAGCGTCCGTCTCGAAGAGGGAGGCCTTGGCGAAGAAGAAGATGTTCCGCCGCCTCCTGCTTCGGCGGGAGAAACTCCCCTCATTCCGGGAAGACCGGGCGCGCTTCAGATCGCCTGCAAGCCCGTTCTGGACCCGGTCCGGGGGAAAGCTATCTCTGACCTGAAGGAAGGGGACAGGGTTCACGTACAGCTTGATACCACCGGCGGCCTTTCAGCCCTCGTTGCAAAAATCTTTCAACGTACCGGCGAACAGACAATATTCCCGGTTCTCTCTCTCGAAAGGCTGCCGAGCGGACAGAGCCTCCTTCGGCTCGCCATCAGCCCCGGAGTCGTAGGAACTGTCATTGGAGGAACGGATATCAGACTCAAGGTTTCATCTCCCCTCCAGGAGAAATCAAAGGGGCTCTCACCTCAGGGGAAACGCTATGCAGCAGCAGCGATTCTCCTTGGAATTCTGGCATTCCTCGCTCTTATGTTTCTGTGGAAGGGGGGGATCTGAATGGGCCTTCAACCCCTCGACGCCCAGCTCTGGGAGGAGTATGCCTCCGGCCGGGACGAGAAAACGAGAGAAAAGATCGTGAAACGCTATCTTCCCCTCGTCAAATACGTGACCGCCCGGATGGCCGTCTCCCCCCCCTCAGGGCTCGATTACGACGATCTTCTCAGTTTCGGGGTCTTTGGTCTTCTCGATGCCATCGACCGTTTCGACATGTCCCGAGGGTTTTCCTTTCAGACCTTCGCCGTTCCCCGCATTCGGGGTGCCATCCTCGACGAGCTTCGAAAATGCGACTGGATCTCCAGAACCGGACGGGAAAAGCTTCAGCGCCTGGGGAAAGCCATGGAGAAAGTCCTTCAGGAAAAGGGAGGGATGTCTGACGAAGCCCTCATGAATATTCTCGATATGGACGAAAAGGAATACAGAGAGACTCTCGAGCTGTCGAGCCGAAGCTACATCGTCTCCCTTGACGAGGTTCTTACTCTGGAGGACGGAGAGGTCAGCAGAGGCGGGCTTATTCCCGACGAAGGAGTGGAGGCGCCGGATCTTCTCGAGGACGGAGAAGAGGCAGCCAGGGTCGCAAATGCCCTGGAACAACTGCCCGAACGGGAGCAGCAGATCATCTCTCTTTATTACTATGAGCGGCTTACCCTTAAAGAGATCGGCCGCGTTCTGGGCGTGACGGAGTCGCGGATTTCCCAGATTCACGGAAAGGCTCTTGCAACTCTGCGGGGCATTCTCTCATCCGGAGAGAGCTCTTTCTTCTGACAAAGCCGGCAGCAAAACGGGGCCCGATTTTAAAGGTTCTCACTTCTAATAGAGAATAAGGAGGGGAAGGTCAAGATGGCGGACGACACATTCCACATTGAAATCCGGGAGGACGGCATTTATCTCAAGGCTCTCGAAGGGGCCGATTATTCTCTCCCCTCCGTCGTCGGATATCTTCAGAGCTGCGGTGTGGAGAATTACGACGGTGATCTTATCTCCTCTTTCATAAAGACCCGTCCGGAGGAGCCCTTCAAGGTGGCGGAGCGGGATCCTGAACAGGAAAAAGATGCCCGCTGCAGCTGCAAAATCAGCTCCGATGGAATGAAGGCCGAACTCTTGATCGAGCCGCCCTTTCTCACCAAGCCCTGGCCAACCATCGAGGAAGTTCTCGCCTTTCTCGCCGCAGAGGGTGTTGTGGAGGGGATCGACCAGGGGGCCATCCGCGCTCTTCTCTCATCGAAGGAGGGGAAGGAATGGATTACTGTGGCCTCGGGAAGTGCTCCCATCGACGGTTCGGATGCGGACGTGGAGTACCGCGTCCAGTTCGGCTCCTCCCGTCCGAAAGAGGTGGAAGGCGAGGATAGAGTGGATCTGAAGGATTTGAGCTGTGTTAACATCATCCTTAAAAACCAGCTTCTTGCCGAGAAAATTCCGGCCACAGAGGGTATTGACGGAATGACGGTGAAGGGCGCAGTTCTCAGGTCGAAGAATGGAAAAGACCGCCCCCTTCCCTCCGGAGAGGGGACCTTCGTCTCCGAAGATGGAATGACCCTTTCCGCTCTCATCGACGGGAACCTCGTCCTTCGGGGAGGGAAGCTCCATGTTCTTCCCGTGTTTCAGGTGGACGGCGACGTGGACTACAGCGTGGGAAACATCCACTTCATCGGGGCCGTTCTCGTCAACGGAGCCGTTCGAGAGGGCTTCGAGATCATCTCCTCTGGGAACATAGAAGTTCGTGGAGTGGTGGAGGGAGCCCATCTCGAAAGCAAGGGGGATATCTCAGTTACCGGCGGTATTCGCGGCATGGGGAAGGCAGTCGTCGAAGCGGAAGGATCGATTACCGTCGGTTTCGTCGACCAGGCCAGGATTCGGAGCGGAGAGGATATAACCATCACTAACGCCGTCCTGCACAGCGACATTGCCGCCAACGGCACTGTCACCGTCCTTGGAGGGCTGAAATCCCAGATCGCCGGAGGGAGGACTCAGGCCGGGCAGGAGGTCCGGTGCCTCACCCTCGGAAGCGAAATGGGCACGAAGACCGAAGTGGTCGTGGGTGTGCTCTCCGAGATCAGTGAGAAGCGAAAGGAAAGGCTTGCCTTCCTAGCCGACAACGAGGGAAAGCTGGAGAAAATAGACGCCAATATCACTTTCCTGAAAAAATTGGAGACTATGGGACAGCTCGACGACAACAAGCGGGCTCTCCTCATCAGCCTGACGAAGGCGAAATTCCAGCTTCAGAGCCAATGCGGAGCAGCAAAGGAAACGATTGAGCTCCTCAACCAGCAGATGGACAGCAGCAGGCTGAAGGGGGCTGTCCGGGTCAAGGGAAAATGCTATTCCGGCGTGACCATCTCCATGAGAGGGCTGACCTATATCGTTCGTGAGGAGCAGCAGTTCTGCGCATTTGTTTTCGATGAAGGAGAGATCAAAGTAAAACCCTTCGACTTCTGATAGAAAGGTCGGTGACGTCATGGTCAATCCCGTCAATCTTCAGCTGGCTCACTGGAACTTGGAGCACACTGCCCAGCAGAACAGGGATCCCTCTGCTGCCGCCGCGCAGGCAGGCAGGCAGGGAGAGGGGGTGACCGCCGCCCAGCATAGGGATGCCTCTGTACAGGCAACTGAAGAGTCTTCAGAGGAAGAACGGCTTACACGGAAAAAAGAGCGGGAGCGGCGGGAAGAACAGAAAAAGAAAACCGCCCCTCCTGAAAAAGAGCAGGAAGAGCAAGAGGGCTCAGAAGAAAAGATACAGGGCAGGGTGGACTTCTACGCGTAAAAGAAGCCATTCACTGAGGGAGGAGTTCAATGGCATCACCATCGAAGCATCTCGGCTACGTGATCATGGAGGCCGTTGACGGTACCTATCGGGGAGCGGTCCTCGTGACTGACTTTCGGGGAATACCGGCGGATTTCCGCTATACTGACCCGATCACCCCCTCGCGGGTTGAAAAGATTCTCTACGGCAGCTCCCTCGAAGCCTACCTCCGGGAAGAACTCATCCTCGGCAGTCTGACCGGTGCCGTGGAGGTAAAGCCGCTGCTCTGGATCGGAGAGGATGAGGGCATACCGGAGCCCCTTGCCCGCATCACGAAAGCCCGAAGCGTCCTGCTGGCCCAGACAAACCGCCCTCCCTTCGACAGCGTGGGAATATGGGAGAAGCAGAACGAGCCGGGGTCCTGTATTTTTCAGGCCGATCCCCTCAGCGCACCCCTTCGCCTGGCCATAGGCGGAGGAGGGACACGGGAGGAGGATCTGAAGAACACCGTTGCCCTTCTCGTGGAGGCGGCCTCAACTATGGATATTCTCGAACCCTTTTCCCGCATGGGGAAGGTGCTCTCCGCCATAGCGGAGGAGAGCGATGGAGATTGAGAAGATCCGCGGACTGCTTGCCCGCCTTTTCCTCTCGAGGATCTCCGTTCGGTCGGCGGCTCTCCCGAAAAGGACCGTAAAAACTTCCACCTGCCGGAGGAACCCTGCCGTCCGTGCCGTTCCCCTCCTCGCGCCACCGGAGGTTTATCCAGCCTTTCCCAGGGAACGAAAGAACGGCGTCGTCGTCCGCAGCGGAAACAAGGAACTCAAGAGCATTTCCGTAAAGGGGGGAGCGGTCAGCCTCGGCGGGGGAAGGGCACCCGGAGTGCACGGGCATCCTCTCGGCACGTACCGCCTCGGCCCTCCGGGCAGCATTCCGCCCCTTACAGTCTCTCTCCGGCGAGGGCATGAGCGGATAGCCTCCCTGCCCCATGAAAGGGTCAGCAGGCTCTCTCAGATCAAGAAGCGCCCCTCCGCTCTGAAAGCCGATGAGATACCCCTGGCTCTTTTTTATCCTCTCCTTCAGGATAATCTCGAGAAAAGTATTTTAAACAGGGAGAAAGGAACCCTTCTTCTTTGGTATAATTCATCCAGCAGGGTTTCTTCTTCCCGGGCCCTCCTCCTTCTTCGGAGGACAGGCGGGAAAGGAGGGCTCGAATGGAGATGGATCTCCCCGGAGTAATGCCTGGCTTCAACCTGCGGAGGTGGTTTTTGCCGGAAACTGATTGGAATCAAACACCATGAACATCTGGTGTTTTCGTGAATCGGAACTGATAAAAATATGTGGAGGGTAGAAACTGCATGGCAGATGAAAGAAAAACAGAAGCAGTCCCCATCGCCCCGGGTGATGTGGTCACGTGTGTAATCGAACAGATCATGCCCTACGGGGCTTTTGTCCGGATAAAGAACGGGCAGAGGGCGATGATTCATATCTCAGAACTGTCCCACAGCTTCGTGAAAAAGGTGGAGGATATCCTCGCCATGGGGCAGGAAGTTCAGGCCAAGGTCATAAAGATCGATGAAAAGGGTCGGATCGATCTTTCACTGAAGAAGATGGAGTCGTCCAGGCCTTCTTATTCCGCCCGGAGCGCAGGCGGTCCCCCCGAGGATCCGCGAGATTCCTTCGAGAAAAAACTGTCCAATTATTTAAAGGCCAGCGAAGCGAAGATAGCCGACATCAACAGCAAGCTCAACAGCTCCCGGGCGGCAAAAAAACGGAGCAAGCCTCCGAAGTCATGAAATGAAGGTCGGGTATTCCGGGGGGCGATCGTTGCCCCCTTCTTTTTTTGACCCCCTGACGGGGAGGGACCGCAAAATTATCGACCGGCAGATGAAGGGGCGAAACTTCGATCCCTCCCTTGCTCTCGGCGCCGCTCGGCGCTGCTCCTTCGGTATTCCGTCGGTTCTCCTGTGCGGGCCGCTCAGGAAAGGGCACCCTTTCCCCACCACCTTCTGGCTTATCTGCCCTCACCTCGTTCGGCTCTGCGGTCAGGAGGAAGCCAAGGGGGGAGTGGGTCTCCTTGACCGTTTCCTTGAGGGAAAAACCACCCTGTGGAGGGCCTGGAACCTCCTCCACGCCCGTATCCGGCTCTCCCTTCTTTCTCCGGCAGAAAAGGCCTTTCTTTCCTTCCGCCGTCCTGCCCTCTGGAATTCGCTGCGCAGGGGAGGAGCGGGGGGTATCGATCTTCGCAGAGGAGGAGGGGCCAAATGCCTCCACCTCCAGGCAGCTTCGTGGCTTGCCCTGGGTTTTCATCCGGGAGAGGAGATCCTCAAGAAATTACTGGTTCCTCTGGAGTGCTCCTCCCCGTGCATAAACGGATGCGTACTCTCCGCAGAGGAGGACGAATCTACAGAGAAGAGGTCGTAAACATGTGGAAAGGCCGTTTCCGCGAAAATACAGCCCAAGTCGTTCAGGACTTCACCCAGTCTCTGGACATCGACTGGTTTCTCGCCCCCTATGATATTCAGGGGAGCGTTGCCCACGCGCGGATGCTCGTCTCCGCCGGGCTCCTTTCACCCGAAGAGGGGGAGGCCATCGAAGAGGCTCTGGGGCGCATAGAAAAAGAGATCTCCTCGGGGGAGTTCATCCCCTCGGAAGAACTCGAAGATGTTCATATGAATATCGAGCACCGATTGATCGAACTTCTCGGAAGGGTCGGTGCGAAGCTCCACACGGGAAGAAGCCGCAACGACCAGGTTGCCGTGACAGTACGCCTCTTTCTCCGGGACAGGCTGAACCATCTTGCAGAAGGCCTTGACGGGCTGCTCGCCGTCCTCCTTGAAAAGGCCGAAGAACACGTTCAGGTCATCATTCCGGGGTACACTCACCTTCAGCAGGCCCAGCCGATATCTCTGGGGCACTACTGGATGGCCTATTTCGAGGCCTTCTCCCGGGACCGCCGCAGGCTGCGCTTCGCCCTCGAATCGCTGGAGGACTGCCCCCTGGGTTCCGGCGCCCTCGCCGGGTCCACCCTTCCCCTTGATCGCTTCGCTACAGCCACAGAACTCGACTTCGTCCGCCCCTCCGACAACAGCCTCGACTCCGTCGGCCAGAGGGACTATATGGCGGACTACCACTCCTTTGCCTCCCTCTTCGCCGTGCACTGCAGCCGCCTCGCGGAGGACTTTGTGATCTACTCGTCGAGGGAGTTCGGCTGGCTTCTCCTTCCCGACGGCTTCTGCACGGGATCGAGCATGATGCCCCAGAAAAAGAACCCCGACGTCCTCGAGCTGCTCCGCGGAAAGACCGGGCAGATCGTCGGCCATTTCCTCGATCTTCTCATAACCCTGAAGGGCCTGCCCATGACCTACGACCGCGACCTTCAAGAGGATAAACGGGGGCTACGGAGCTCCCTGCTGACTGTCGAGGGAATGCTGAAGGTCCTCGTCCCCCTTCTCGCAGCGGTGCAGGTCGACGGAGCCCGGGCGGAGGAAGGGATGGCTGACGGCTTCGCCCTCGCTACGGATGTGGCGGAATACCTCGTCCTCCGGGGGATTCCCTTCCGGGAGGCTCACGCAAAGGTCGGCGGTGTAGTGAAAGAATGCCTCGCCAGAAAAAAGGGCCTCTTCGACCTCACAAAGGAGGAGTGGAGAGAGCTGCTCCCCGAAGCGGAGAATGACCTTCTGCCCCTTCTCTCCCTCCGCTCCGCCGTGGAGCGGCGCACGACCTGGGGCGGCACAGCCTTCGACCGGGTTCGTGAACAGATCGCCCGGGGAAGGGCGCTTCTGGCATCGGTACCCTGACAACCCATCCTTCCGGTTATCCCATGGATACTCCGGGAGGATGGAAGGAACTTTTTCAGCAGATTGAGCAAGAAAAACTTTCTGCAGGAGAAAATGTTTCTTTCCCTT
>CAYZZX010000008.1:6817-40630 GCA_964483085.1 uncultured Synergistaceae bacterium | reverse complement strand
GGGTGCCGGGCAACATCATCGACTGGTTCCAGAACATTTCCAGGACTGAGGAGGTGGTTGGTAACCCGGAAACGTCAACACGAACACGGACTACTTACAAGGGCATGGGCCTCGTCTACGCCTATATGGACCTGCTGAAGAAGTTCGACGCCCTGAACGTCCTCTCCATGCCCCGGCTCATGTGCACGAACAACCTCCCCAGCGAGCTTCAGGTGGGGCAGGTCATCCCCCAGCTCAAATCGAAGCTCTCGGACGTCTCGAACCCGAGCGCCGTTCAGAACAGCTACGACTACAAGGATACGGGGCTCATCCTGAATGTGACCCCCTCCATCCGCAGCGGCAACCTCGTGGCCCTCGACGTGGAACAGGTCGTGGAGGAGGTCCTCACCGCCATGACCATTGACACCCCCGTCACGGGCAAACGGAAGATCAAGACGAACGTCCTCGTGAGTTCGGGGAATACGGTCATCCTCGGCGGGCTCATCAAGGAAGTGGAGAAGAGCATGAAGAGCAGAGTTCCCGGCCTCTCCTACATCCCCCTCATCGGAGGGCTCTTCACCCGGTCGGTGAAGCAGAGGGAGAAGATCGAGCTCATGATCTTCCTCACCCCCTACATTCTCGATACTCCGAGCGAGGCGGAGGAGATCACCCGTGAGATCGTCTCGGGAGATCACGGCATGAGCGCGCCCGAACTGTCCCTGTGGAAGCGCCTCGAGAAGGAGTACCGTGAATCGGTGAAAAAGCAGAGATGACGGAGGGTGCGGCCTTGTCGGGCAGAAAGCTGCCCGATCCCGAGGAGATCGCCCCCCTCATCCGGGGGAGCGTGAGCCTCGACGCCCTGAAGGGGGCGGGGATCCTTCCTCTCCGGGAGGAGGAGGGGCGCCTCGTGGTGGCTCTGACCTCCCTCGACCATTTTCCCTCCGCCCAGGTTCTTGCCGCCTCCTTCGGAAAAGAAGCCGTCGGAGAGCTTCACCGGCGAGAGGATATGGAGCTGCTGCTGAACCGCCTCTACGACCTCCGGGGAGGAATCGGAGACGAGACGGTGACCGCCATGATCGGCATCGACGACGGAGACGATATCTTCCGGGAGGACGTTCAGAGCGACTCAGTGGACGTTCCCGTGATCAAGCTGGTGAACGGGCTCCTCCGGGAGGCTCTCAAAATACGGGCCACGGACATTCACGTGGAGCCCTGCGAAGCGGAGGTCCTCGTCCGCTTTCGGGTGGACGGTGTGCTCCACGACCGTCTGCGCCTTCCCCGGAACCTCCAGGCCCCCCTGACGAGCCGCATCAAGGTCATGGCCCGAATGGACATCGCCGAACGCTTCTCCCCCCAGGACGGCCGCATCGGCATCACCGTGGGGAACCGGGCGGTGGACATCCGGGTAAGCTCCATTCCCGTACAGCACGGCGAACGCCTCGCCCTCCGGCTTCTCGACAAGGGGTCGGGGCTGCTCTCACTGGAAGAGCTCGGTATGGACGCTCCCTCCCGGGAGATCATGGACCGGCTCATCCAGAACCCTCACGGTTTGCTTCTCTTCACGGGGCCCACGGGATCGGGAAAGACCACGACCCTCTACGCCATCCTCAAGGCCCTCGCCCGCCCCTCGGTGAACATCATCACCGTGGAGGACCCCATCGAGTACGACCTCGGAGGAGTGGGGCAGATACAGGTGAACGAAAAGGCGGGAGTCACTTTTCCATCGGCTCTCCGGTCAATTCTCCGCCAGGACCCCGACATCATCATGATCGGCGAGATGCGAGACTACGAGACGGCCCACATCGGCGTTCAGGCCTCCCTCACGGGACATCTCGTCCTCTCCACCCTTCACACGAATGACGCCATCTCCGCCGTGGTCCGCCTCATGGACATGGGCGTTGAGCCCTATCTCGCCGCCGGCTCCCTTCTTGGTGCCGTGGCCCAGCGGCTTGTCCGCACGGTTTGCCCTCAGTGCGCCGAGGAGCATGAACCGCCTCCCCTCTTCCGCAAGGAGGGCCTCGCCTCCGTCGTCCGGGGCAAGGGGTGCGACTACTGCATGGGGACGGGGTTCCGGGGGCGGGTGGGGCTCTACGAGCAGTTTATCCTCGACGATGACATCCGTGAGGCCGTGGGGCAGAACCTCCCCTCCTCGAAAATCCGTGAGGCGGCCCGGGCGAAGGGGTTCCGCACCCTCTGGGAGCTGGGCCTGGACGCTCTGAGGGAGAAGAAAACCTCTCCGGAGGAGCTGCTCCGGGTCGTCTCCCCCGAGGAGTTCGGCCCATCGAGCGAGGACCGCTGATCCATGCCCTCCTACCGCTATTCCGCCTACGATGCGGCGGGGAAAATCCGCAAGGGGGTCGTCGACGCTCCGTCCTCCGTCCGGGCTGGAGAGATCCTGTCCGAGAAGGGGCTCGTGCCGGTGGACATCCGCGAAGGTGCCTCGGACAAGGGGCATAAGGGGAAACCCTTCGGGCTCTCCTATCATGCCCTCTTCTGCCGCGGGCTCGCCTCCTACCTCAAGCGGGGGGTTCCCCTCGCGGAGGCCCTGAAGTTTTTGAGCCGTCATTCATCGGAAAAAAAGGTGGCCGCAGCCTGCCTCGCCCTCAACGAGGGGGTGCTGGGGGGGAAGCGGCTCTCCGCCGTCATGGAGGAGACGGAGCTCTTCCGCACCGATCTTCTGCGGATCGTCGAGTCGGGAGAGAAGACCTCCGCCCTGCCGGGAGTGCTCGAGCAGGCGGCCCAGCTCTACACCCTTCAGGACCGTCAGAGAAGAAAGATCCGCGCCGCCCTCACCTATCCTCTCGCAATGACCCTCATCGGCATCATCGTAGTGACCTTTCTGCTCGTCTACGTGGTTCCGTCCCTTGCCGACCTCTTCACCGACATGGGGCAGAAGCTCCCTCTTCCCACGCGGATTCTGCTGGGAACTGCCGATTTTCTCCGTAACCGCTGGTGGCTTCTCCTCGCCGGCGGAATTCTCCTCTTCTTTTTTCTGAGAAAAATAAAAAAAGGCCGGCCCCTTCCCTTCTTCCGGCGCATTCGGGAGAACCTCTCCCTCTCCCTCGTCCTCTCCCATCTCGGAACGCTCCTTTCGGCGGGGATTCCCCTTGTGGCCGCCCTCGGAATGGCCGCCTCCATGGACTCCCGCCCCGAGCGGTGGACGGAGACGGCGCGCTTCGTGAAGGAGGGCTTCCGCTTCGACCGGGCTCTGGAAAAAGAGGGGAGCTTCGCCGAGGAGGTCATCTACATCCTCAGGATCGGCGAGATGGGAGGGGATCTCCCCGGAGCTATCCGTCAGGTGGCGGAGATGAGCTGGGAGGAGGCTCAGGAGGGGATGGAGCGTATCTCGATCCTGGCAGAGCCGGTTCTGGTCCTTTTCCTCGGCGTGGCCGTGGGGTTCGTGGTCATCGCTATTCTTCTGCCCATCTTCGATCTCTCCAGCCTTGCGGGTTGATTTAATTTTCTTTGAAAGGAATGATTTTTGTGAGGAAGCCCATGAGAAAAAGAAAAGGTTTCACCCTCGTGGAGGTTTTGGTCGTTGTGGTCATCCTGGGACTTCTCGCCGCCCTCGTGGTACCCCGGGTCGTCGGACGGGGAGAGGAGGCCAAGCGGACGGCGGCCTCGGTACAGATCCGGGAGATTGAGCAGGCTCTGGAGATGTACCGTCTCGACAGCAGCCTCTATCCCACCACCGCTCAAGGGCTCGAGGCCCTGGTGACGAAGCCTTCCATTCCCCCCGAACCCCGGAAGTACCGGGAGGGGGGGTATATTCGCAAGCTTCCCGTGGACCCCTGGGGAATGCCCTATGTCTACCGGGCTCCCGGAGATCATGGAGAGTTTGATATCTTCTCCCGGGGAGCCGACGGAGAAGAGGGCGGAGAGGGCGCGGCCGCAGACATCACAAACTGGGAGTAAAACCGCCCCAAATCTGTGACCACACGGAACTGAGAACAGGCTTGTTCTTTTCCGCACGATATCGTACAATAATTCAGCGATAGTATATTTCAATAATTCCGCCCATTTTTTGGCCAGTTTTTTGAAGATAAAGGCTGAAGAGCTGTTGCTTGAAGCCGTCCCCCTCTCGGAGACGGCTTTTGTGCAAAATCGAGGAGAGAACAGAGTGAAAAGGCTGCAAGCGGGTTTTTCATCGAAGGGCAAAGTAGAGTGTAGTTCTGTGAAGTTATGGAAGGAGGAATACGAGGGATGATTCAGAAGGTATTTTTCGTGAACGGAATTGAACGGAATCTCATCGTGGACGAGGGGGCCATGCTCTCCACAGTGCTCAGAGAGCAGCTCGGCCTCACGGGAACGAAGATCGGGTGCGGCCAGGGGCATTGCGGCTCCTGCAGCGTCCTTCTCGACGGCAAGGTGGTCCGCTCCTGCGTGACGAGGATTACCCGCCTTCCCGAGGGCGCGCAGGTGACCACTATTGAGGGTCTGGGAACGCCCGACTGCCTCCACCCCCTCCAGAAGGCCTGGATAAAGCACGGCGCGGCCCAGTGCGGCTTCTGCACTCCCGGCTTCATCGTGTCGGCGAAGGGGCTTCTCGACTCCAACCCCAACCCCACCCGTGAAGAAGTGCGGGACTGGTTCCAGGTGAACAGAAACGCCTGCCGCTGCACGGGCTACATTCCTCTGGTGGACGCCGTCATGGATGCCGCGAAGGTCCTGCGAGGGGAGATGAAGGCGGAGGAACTGGAATTTGAGCTTCCCGAGGACGGCCGGATCTGGGGATCGAAGTACCCCCGCCCCACTGCTGCCGCCAAGGTCACGGGAACCCTCGACTACGGCGCGGACCTCATCCTCAAGCTGCCGAACACCGCTCTGTGCGGCGCTCTCGTTCAGGCGGAGGTCTCCCACGCCCTCATCAAGGGGGTGGATTTCTCCGAGGCGGAGAAGATGCCCGGAGTCTTTAAGGTAGTGACAGCGAAGGACATCAAGGGGAGAAACCGGATCACGGGGCTCATCACCTTCCCGACGAACAAGGGAGACGGATGGGATCGCCCCATCCTCTGCGACGAAAAGGTCTTTCAGTACGGTGACGCCATCGCCATCGTCTGCGCCGACACTGTGGAGAACGCCCGGGCCGCGGCCAAAAAAGTGAAGGTCGACCTCGAGGTCCTCCCCGCCTACATGAACGCTCCGGCAGCCATGGCGGAGGACGCCATCGAGATCCACCCCGGAACGCCCAATATCTACTTCACCCAGAGGATTGAAAAAGGTGAGGACACCGCTCCCATCTTCGCCCGCTCCGACGTGGTCACCGTAGAGGACGACTTCTACGTGGGGCGCCAGCCCCATATGCCCATCGAGCCGGACGTGGGGTTCGCCTATCTCGACCACGAAGGGCGCCTTGTCATCCACTCGAAATCCATCGGCGTGCACCTTCACCTCGCCATGATCGCCCCCGGCCTCGGAGTCGAACCGGAGAAGCTCGTCCTCGTGACCAACCCCGCGGGAGGCACCTTCGGCTACAAGTTCAGCCCCACCATGGAGGCCCTCGTGGGGGCGGCGGCTCTCGCCACTGGACGCCCCGTCTCTTTGAACTACACCTACAAACAGCAGCAGCAGTACACGGGAAAGCGTTCCCCCTTCTTCGTGAATATGAAGTTCGCCGCCGATAAAGAGGGAAAACTCCTCGCCATGGAGACGGACTACTCAGTGGACCACGGCCCCTACTCCGAGTTTGGTGACCTGCTCACCCTCCGGGGCACCCAGTTCATGGGTGCGGGGTACGACATTCCGAGCATCCGGGGAGAAGGGCGGACGGTCTGCACGAACCACGTCTGGGGCTCGGCCTTCCGGGCCTACGGCTCCCCCCAGTCCCTCTTCTCGTCGGAAGTCCTGATGGACCAACTCGCCGAGAAGCTTGGCATGGACCCCCTGGAGATCCGGCTGAAGAACTGCTATCGCCCCGGAGCCACCACACCCACCGGGCAGGTGCCCGACTCCTTCAGCCTTCCGAAGATGCTCGAAGCCCTTCGCCCCCGCTATGAGAAGGCGAAGACCCGGGCTGCGGAAGGGTCCACGGAAAAGCATAAAAAAGGCGTGGGGATCTCCCTCGGCGTCTACGGGTGCGGTCTCGACGGCCCCGACGGCTCTGAAGCTGCCGTCGACATGAACCCCGACGGGACCATCACCGTCCGCACCGCCTGGGAGGACCACGGCCAGGGGGCCGACATCGGGGCCATAGGCACGGCTCACGAGTCCCTTCTTCCCCTCGGCATCTCCCCCGACAAGCTCCGCTTCACCTGGCCGAATACGGCCAAATGCCCGAACTCCGGCCCCGCCGGCGGCTCCCGCTCCCAGGTCGTGACGGGCAACGCCATACGAGTCGCCTGCGAAACTCTCCTCAAGGAGACTGCCAAGCCCGATGGCGGGTTCATGACCTATGACGAGCTGAAGGCCGCAGGGAAGCCCACCACCTTCGAAGGAAAATGGTCCGCCGCCACCTGCACAAACTGCGATGAAAACGCCCAGGGCAGGCCCTTCTCCGTCTACATGTACGGCGTCTTCATGGCGGAGGTCACTGTGGACACGGAGACCGGAAAGACTGCCGTGGACCGGATGACCCTCATGTCCGACTGCGGAAAGATCAACAACAAGCTCGTGGTGGACGGACAGAACTGGGGCGGTCTGGCCCAGGGAATCGGCCTCGCCCTGTCCGAGGACTTTGAGGACATTGAGAAGCATTCCACCATGCCGGGAGCCGGGTTCCCCTACATCAAGGACATTCCCGACGACATGGAGATCGTCTACTTCGAGGAAGCCAGAGAAGAGGGGCCCCACGGCGCCGCCGGCATCGGAGAGCTTCCGCTGACCAGCCCTCACGCTGCGATCATCAACGGCATCTACAACGCCTGCGGCGTGCGGATTACCCATCTTCCCGCCTATCCTGAGAAGGTTCTTGCGGGGCTGAAGAAGAAGTAAACGAAGCGGTTTTTGCGGGGGAACATCGCATCCGGTGTTCCCCCGCATGTATTGAAGGGGTGTGACGGAATGAAGAGAGCCCGGCTGCAGGAGTTCGAATACAAGTGCATTCAGGAGGAGCCCCCCTGGTGCTCCGCCGCCTGTCCCCTCCATCTCGACGGCCGGGGGCTGTGCAAGGCGGTGAAGGACGGCAAAATTGACGAGGGGCGAAAGATCATCGAGAGAACCCTTCCCCTTCCGGGAGTTCTCGGCCGGATCTGCGACGCCCCCTGCAAAGTGTCCTGCAAGCGGAGGGAAGCGGGGGGGAGCATCGAACTCGGCGGGCTCGAGCGGGCCTGCCTCGACGAGGGACCCCTCCGGCGGCGGGCGCTTCTCATTCCGAAGAGCGGCGCCGCAGTTGCTGTGGCCGGATGCGGACTAAGCTCACTCTCTGCGGCCTCCGACGGGGCGAAGAAGGGGTATTCCGTCACGGTCTTCTGCCGTTCCGACAGAACGGCCCTGCTGACCGCCCTCTCTCCGGCGGTGACGGAGGAGATCGCCCGGGAAGAGCTCGAATGGCTGGAAAAACAGGGAGTGCGCTTTCGCCCCCTCGCAGAAATGCCTCCTCTGCAGGAGGCGGGCAGCGAGTTTTCAGCCTTCTATATCGGCCTCGATGACCCCGAAGCCGCCCTTCTGCTCGCTGATGTAAAGAGAAGTTTCGACCCGGTGAGCCTCAAGACGGCCATCCCGGGAGTCTTCGCCGGAGGGGATACCCCTTCCTTCATCGGCCGGGCTGCGGACGGTCGGCGGGGGATGAAGTCCGTCGAACGATTTCTTCAGAAGGCCTCTCTCCACTCCTCCCGGGAGGCTGAGGGCCCCTTTGAGACCCGCCTCTACACGAGCCTGAAGGGGGTCGCCTTCCGCCCGCCCCTACCTCTGTCCAAAGAGGGGTATTCCTCTTCTGAAGCGAAGGAGGAGGCGGAACGGTGTCTTCTCTGCGAGTGCAGAGAGTGCGTGAAGAGCTGTCTGTACCTCGAGGAATATGGGGCCTACCCCAAGGCCTACGCCCGGGAGATCTTCAACAATCTCTCGGTCATCTCGGGAACCCGGTCGGCAAACCGCATGATCAACTCGTGCAGCCTCTGCGGACGGTGCGAGCGGATCTGCCCCAACGGTTTCTCCATGAGGGAGCTCATCACGGAGGCGAGAACGGAGATGGTGGCCGTGAACAAGATGCCCCCCTCCGCCCATGATTTTGCCCTTGAGGACATGGCCTTCAACACCTCCGCCAAAGCGGTCCTTTCCCGGCACGCTCCGGGGACGGAGAAGAGCGAGTGGGTTTTCTTTCCCGGATGCCGCCTCGCCGGGTCCTCTCCCGGCCATGTCAGTACTCTGTACGATTTTCTCCGGGAGCGCCTCGACGGAGGAGTGGCCCTCTGGATGAACTGCTGCGGCGCCCCCGCCCGATGGGCGGCCCGAGAGGATCTCTTCGACGGCAATCTCGCGGCTCTGCGGGAGGAATGGACTGCCCTCGGAAAGCCGGTGATCGTCGCCGCCTGCACGAGCTGCCTTGAGGCCCTTGCCGCAGAAGCACCAGAGATGAAGACCGTCTCCCTCTGGGAGATCCTGGCGGAGCTCGACCTCCCCGAAGAAGTTTGCCTGCCGGGAGAGGCAGTGGCTCTCCACGACCCCTGCACGTCTGCGGAGATGCCGGGTGTACAGCGGGCTGTGCGGGCTCTCGCAGAGAAGATTGGCATGAAAACAGAAGAGCTTCCCCTTTCGGGAAATCTCACCACCTGCTGCGGCTGGGGAGGGCTGCAGGAGTGCGCCAACCCCGCCCTCGCAGACAAGATCGCCTCGGACAGAGGAGGGGAGACCCCCCGTGACCTGCTCGTCTACTGCGCCATGTGCCGGGACGCCTTTGCCCGGACGGGGAAGCGAACAGCTCACCTGCTGGACTTCCTCTTTCCGCAGGGAGAGAAGAACCCGGCGGCACCTCATGTCAATTTCTCCGACCAACGGGAGAACCGGGTTGATCTGGTCCGTGAACTGCACAGAACTCTCTGGAAGGAGGAGGAAACAGTGGCGGAACCCTGGGAATCGGTCCGGCTCGTCTACCCTGCCGGAATGGAGGGAAAACTTGAGGAACGGCGAATTCTTGCCTCGGTGGTCCAGCGGCTTATTCTTCAGGCCGAGGAGAGCGGCAGAAAGATACGAAAGCCCGACGGGGCATTTCTCGCCTCACTGCGCCCCGCCTCAGTCACCTACTGGGCTGAATATCTCCTCCGGGAGGACGGCGCCTTCGAGGTGAAAAACGCATGGAGCCACCGCATGACCGTGGCCGGTGCGGGAGAGGGGGAAGAGCCGTGAAGGAACTCACCGCGTCCTACGGCAAGTACCGGGAGTATCTCTGCACGAACTGCGGCTGCCCCCTTGAGCTTCGGAAGACGGAGATCACCTACCTCGGAAGCGTCTTCACCCTTGAACTTCCCTCGTGCCCTTCCTGCGGCCTGACCCTCGTCCCCGAGGAGCTGGCCCTGGGGAAGATGTATGAAGTGGAACAGATACTGGAGGACAAATGACGGAATCCTTTGATCTCGACGAATTTCAGATGGAGCTTATCTCCCTCGAAGGAAAGGGCTACCACTGCAGCCAGATCCTCTTCCTCCTCGCCCTCCGCCAGATTGGACGGGAGAACCCCGACCTGATCCGGTCCATGGGAGGGGTCGCCCTCGGCCTCGGCCACAGCAACGGAACCTGCGGCGCCCTTCTGGGCGGAGTCTGCCTTCTCGGCCTCTACGGAGGCAAGGGGGAGGACGGCGAGGGAGAGCACCCCGCCTTTCGGATGATGGTCCGGCGGCTCACGGAGTGGTTCCGGGAGGAGATGTCCACTCCGGAGGGGAGCATCCTCTGCGGCGATATTCTGAACATCTCGGGGCGTACCCGGTGCGGCCTTATGGTGCGGTCCGTGTGGATAAAGGTTCTTGAGCTTCTCGAAGAGAACGGCATCGACCCTTTGGAGGGGAGGCCCCTCCCCGAGTGATCCCTCCCCCTGCTGAAGGAAGCTGCCCTCTGGACGAAATAGCAGCCCGGCGGGGGGAGCGAACTGTCCTCATCAGGAGAGAGCTGGACGCATACATACTGGGGGGGCTGAGAAGAAAAATCGCCTCCGCCAGAAACAACTCCCCCTTTTACAAAAAAACACTTCCTTCCCTTTCGGAAGAATTCCCCCGGACCCTTGAGGAATACGCCTCCCTGCCCTTCACTCTCCCCGGTGACCTTGCCGCCGACCCCCTGGCCTTTCTCGCCGTGCCTCAGGATGAAATCTTCCGGATCGTCACCCTTCCGACCTCAGGCAGCACAGGAGCGGCGAAGCGGCTCTTCTTCACTGAGGGGGATCTCGAACGGACCATGGAGATCTTCCGGGAGGGGATGACCCTCCTCGCTGCGCCGGGGGACCGCGTTCTCGTCCTCCTTCCCGGCGAGCGTCCGGGGAGCATCGGAGATCTTCTTCGCCGGGGGCTGGCGAAGGGGGGAATGGAATGCGAATGGCTCTGGCCTCCGCCGGACGAGGAGATCATACTGAAGCGCATCGCCGACACGAAGACGGCCTGCATCGTCTCTCTCCCCGCTCTTGCCCTCTCTCTGGCCCGCCACCCGGCTTCCGATTTCGCCTCGGGGCTCAAGGGGGTTCTGCTGAGCGCCGATTACGCCGCCGACAGCCTCTGCGGTGCAGTCGCCGAAAGCTGGAAGTGCAGGGTGCTGCGCCATTACGCCCTGACGGAGCTCGGATACGGCGGGGCGCTGGAATGCCATGCACGGAATGGGTTTCACGTCATGGAGGGGGACTTTTTCTTCGAGATCGTTGATTCGGAGGGAAAGCCTCTTCCTGAAGGAGCCTTCGGCGAAATTGTCGTCACCCCCTTCACCCTTGAAGGGACGACCCTTCTCCGCTACCGGACGGGGGACAGGGGGCGGTTCCTGGCAGGACGCTGCCCCTGCGGCTCGCAGCTGCGGCGCATTGAGACCAGCGGGCGGCTGAGGAACGTCCTTCCCCTTCCGGAGAGGCTGCTCCTCCTCGCCCGGCTGGACGAAGCCCTCTTCACCCTCCCCTGGCTCGGAGACTATTCCGTCACAGACAAGGGCGGGAGCCTGGTCTTTTCCCTCTATGCCCCCGGAAGAAAGGAAAAAAGTTCTGCCGCCGTACCGACAGAACTCTTTGACCTCACGGGAGTTCTGGAGATCCTCTCCGGTGAATTTCCCTCTCTGAACTGCAAGAAAATAATTTTTACGTTTATTTCCTCACGAGCTTCTCTGCCGTCCTCGAAGAAACGTCTGATCTCCTCTTAAGAAGAGCAGCACTCCGGGTCATCGGGGGTGCTGCAGAAGAGCGTCGACTTTTCCCTTCAGCTCCTCCCAGGTCGGTATTCCCCGGAAGAGGAGGGTGCCGTTGAGAATCCATGTGGGTTCCGAACGGATGGAGAAGCGGATGAGGTCGAGAAACCAGAAAAAGCACCGGGGATCGTAGATGTTGACCTCCAGGGCATCTCCGTAGGTTTCCCTCAGTTGTACAAGCAGCGGTCCCGCCGCCTCACGGGCGGCCCTCTGCGGAAAGGAGGCCAGCTCCTCCTTGCCGTAGACAAAGCCGCTTCAGCAGACTGACGAGAAGGGTTTTTCCATGTAGAGCTTCATCTGGGCTGTCACGGGTGCTCACCTCTTCTTTCATTATTTTCGATGATCCTCACTCACGAGATCTCCGTATTCCACCGTCCGGTACTGACGGTACTTCTTTCCCTTCACGAAGATCGCCCCAGGCGGGCAGAAGCCCATGCACCGCTGGCAGGCGACGCAGTGGTTGCGAAAGACCGGCCAGGTTTCCATGGAGATGTTTTTCACCGGGCAGAGGCGGGCGCACTTGCCGCACTGGATGCACTTCTCCCGGTCCACGGCGAGGGGCAGCATGCGGGCCATAAATTTCCAGGGAAACTTTTTTCCCGCAAGCCAGAAGGCAAAGGAGGAGAGGGGAGTACCCCTCGCCCATTGTGCCCGCCCCTCGAGCAGTTCTTGCCCGAAGGCCGCTGCCGCCGGCTTCATTGCTTCAATAATTGCTTTATCTTTGCCGTCGTCCCCTGTGCGGGCGTAGTTTGAGGGCATGAGAAACTCCCCCGTTCCGAGGGGGGTGTACCCCTTCTTCTCGAGGAGCCGTTTCAGAGGAGTGCGGAATCCTCCCACTGAGGCGCCGGCCAGGGTGGAGATCATAAAGGCGCTGCGTCCGTTTCCCTCGGGAAGGTCCTGCAGGGTCTTCCATACGAAGGGGTAGGTGGAGAAGACGGCGATGGTCGAGGCAATTCCGAGGGCGCAGTCTTCTTCGAGAGGGCGCAGCCCCTTCTCAATGCGCAGGAGACGGACGGTTTTTCCTCCCTTTCGCAGGGTTTCGGCCACCTCCCGGGCAGCCAGCAGGGTGTTTCCCGTTCCTGTGAAGTAGTAGAGGTCCACCGAGGATTCCTTCACGATCATTTCCTCCTTCGTCAAGAGTATTCTAAAAGCTATTGTACCAGCTTCGGAAGGGTCGGTGAGAGACGGTTTTTCGAGGAATCAGTATTCCTTCCGTAGGGGCGAATAAGGGGATAGTGTAAAATAAAACAAATTCAGCAACAGGAGGTGGACGCTATGAAAAAGATGAAGAAAATCCTGCTTTTTGCGGGGACGGTATTTTTTGCCGCCCGGGCTTTCGCGGCGGAAATCCCCCCCATGGATCAAGATATTCCGAAAGATCTGAAGACCGCTACCTTTGCCCTCGGGTGATTCTGGGGTCCCGATGCCCGGTTCGGGCTACTGAACGGCGTCATCCGCACCCGTGCGGGGTACGCCGGCGGCACAATCGAAAATCCCACCTATCGCAGTATCGGCGACGCTACGGAGACGCTCCAGGTGGAGTATGACCCGGCAAAGATCAGCTACTTTGAGCTGCTCGATATCTTCTGGAACAGCCATAACCCCATGGCACCGTCATGGTCGACTCAGTACCGGTCGGTGATCTTCTACTCTGATAAAGAGCAGCAGAAGGCGGCGGAGCAGTCGGCCGCCCGGGTGGAGAAAGAGATCGGCAGAAAGCTTTCAACGGCCATCGAGCCCCTGAGAAAGTTTACCGTTGCCGAGGACTATCACCAGAAATACTATCTTCGCCAGGAGGGGCGCGTCATGGCCGATTTTGCGGCCCTCTACCCCGACCAGGCGGACTTCCGCGAGTCCCCCGCCGCAGCGAAGGCCAACGGGTTCGTCTCGGGGATGGGGACTGAGAAGGAGCTGAAAGAGCTGCTTCCACAGCTGGGCTTGTCCGAAGAGGGAGAAAAACAGCTTCTTCGCAGGGTACGATAAAAATATTTTCTCCCGAAAGGAGAACAGGTAGAATTATGAAAATAGCTTTTGCGGGCCTCGGCGGCGTCGGAGGGTACTACGGTGCTGCCGTGGCCCGGTTTCTGGAAGGAAGCGAAGCGGACAGGGCGGTCTTTCTCGCCCGGGGTGAGCATCTGAAGGCAATACACGACCATGGGCTGAAGGTGATCACCCCGGAGGGTGAATTCACGGCCCGTCCCGCCCTTGCCACGGACAATCCGTCCGAGGCCGGGGTCGTCGATGTGCTGGTGGTGGCCGTGAAGGGGTATGATCTGGAATCGGCGGGCAGGGAGTTCGCACCCTTCGTGAATGAACAGACGGTTGTCCTTCCCCTTCTTAACGGTGTGAACAGTCCGGAGATTCTCGCATCCGTTCTTCCTCCGTGCAGAATGCTCAACGGATGCGTCTATATCTCCTCTTCCATCGAAGCTCCGGGGGTCATCCGGCAGACGGGAGGCAACCGGAAGCTCTTCTTCGGTTCGCCTGAAGGAAACTCTGAGGACTTCCGTTTCCTCGAGGATTTTCTGCGGAAATGCGGTATTGATGCCGCCCTTCTCGAGAATATCGACGAGGCCGTCTGGACGAAATTTATCTTTCTCTCCCCCTTTGCGGGAGCGACATCCCTCTTTCGCCGGAACTTCGGCGAAGTCCTCGCCGGAGAGGACAGTGCCCCCATGCTTCGCGGAATGATGCAGGAGGTCGAGGCGATCGCTCGGATGAAGGGGATTTCTCTTTCGGCGGACATCGTGGATCTTTCCATGGAGAAGGGGCGATCCTTTCCTCCGGAGACGAAGTCGTCCATGCAGCTCGACTGCGAGCGGGGGAATCGAACGGAAGTGGATTCACTCCTCGGCTTCGTTGTACGGGAGGGGGAGCGGTTGGGTGCAGATGTGCCTCTGACCCGGGGTGTTCTTGACGCCCTGCTGCTGCGAGCTTCTCAGCCCTGCGGAGCGCAGGTAGAGCAACAGCCGTAGGCCAGCAGCTGTTTTCCCTCTACGGTGAACCCTTCAGGCAGCATGACCGTGGGGATGGGCTGGTCCTCAAGACAGATCATTCTGCCGCAGCTGAGGCAGAGGAAATGGGCGTGATTTCCGGGGCAGCGGTTTTCTTCCGCCTGGCGGGCGCAGTATCTCCAGGCCCCGTCGCTTCCGAGGATCTTATGAACGAGCCCGCTCCGTTCGAAGAGCGCCAGGTTGCGGTACAGAGACACCTTGTCCGCCTTCGTTCTTTTGCGGAGGCGGACAAAGGTGTCTTTCCATGAAAGGGGCATTCCGGCTTCAAGAAGGACCTCAAGGATCGCCCTCCTCAGAGGGGTGGGGCGTATATCCAGGGAGCTGAGAAGATCCCCGGCTTTCGTCATCGCGCCGCGAAGGCACAGATGGGGTAGTTGCAGTCCCGGCATTTTCTGCAGAGGCTGCCGGCGCCCCATCGGCGTGTTTCGGCCGCCGAGGGAATGAGCCCCGCGAAGAGTCGGTTGAGCAGAATGTCCAGGCTTGTCCATTCATCGTGGACCACGCAGGCCGGAGCGCCAACGATCTTCGTCTCGCCGCTGATGGCAAGCATCAGGTGCGCTCCGGGAACCACGGGAACACCCTTGAAGACGATGGTGTCCGCAACCCTGGCGATGCCTCCGGCGGTACAGTCGTCGGGATCGACGCTCATTCCGCCCGTGGTGATGACCAGTTCCGCCCCGTCGTCGATGAAGGACTGTATGGCCTCGGCGATCTTCTCCGGCTCGTCCCCCACGATGAGCTGTCCCATGAGGGTGGTGCCGTAGGAGGCGAGCTTTCCGATGAGCTTCGGAGCAAAGGTGTCCCGGATGCGCCCCTCCGCCAGCTCGCGGCCGACGGTCACCAGGGCGGTTTTCAAAGGAGTGAAGGGGAAGATAGTGATGGGAAGGCAGGCCTCTTCTCCCCGCCGGATCTGCTCTTCTTTCATGACGAGGGGGATGATGCGCATGGCGGCCACGGTCTCGCCCTTTTTCACGGGGATCTTGTTCGCCATAGTGCTCACGATCCAGTCAGGATCGCTGTTGATGGTGTGAATCGACTCTTCGTCATAGATGAGAAGTCCGTTCCACAACGCCTTCAGAGAGACTTTGCCCTCCTCGGGAGTCCCCTTGCCGGTCCCCTCACCGGAGAGGCGTTCCGCGAGACGGTTCGCGGCGTTGTCCTCGTGGACGTCCCCTTCTTCGAGCTGCAGAAGGGAGAGATTTTCCTTGCCCATGGACTTCAGGATCGGAATGTCCTCAGCTTTTACGATGTCCCCTTTTTTGAAACGTGCACCCTTGTACCCTTTTTTTGTGTCGATCTGGGTGATATCATGGGAGAAAGTCATCCCCACGGCATTTTCCACACTCACTTGACTGATTATCGCCATTACTCTCAGCACCCTCGTCTCGGTTGAAATGTTTTACAACTTCGTTGCGGGGAAATTATAGCATGGATAAATCTGTATGGAGTATACATATCCCTGCCCCTTGTCCTCATTATGTGATTATGTTATCATGCACTTAATTTTGTCTTTATGCACAATTGGATCGTACCGTCGGTAAAATTGTAAAGGAGGGGAATCATGGCTTTCACTGTGGAGGAAATTCGCAAAAAGACCAGGCAAATAGTTGAGCCCTGGCGGAACGGAACGGGGGGACTCATTCCCATACTGCAGCAGGTACAGCATGAGATAGGGTATCTTCCCGAAGAGGCTCTTGAGACGATCTCTCTTGAGCTGAAAATACCCACTTCGGAGATCTACGGCGTAGCGACCTTTTACGCCCAGTTCCATCTGAAGCCGAGGGGACGGCATATCATACGGGTATGCAGGGGCACGGCCTGCCACGTACGGGGCAGCTTGAAGATCCTGAACAGCGTAAAGGAGATTACCGGAGCCAGTGAAAATGAGACCACGGAGGATCTCCGGTTTACCGTCGAACCCGTGGCCTGTCTCGGAGCCTGCGGCCTGGCGCCCGTGATGGTAGTGGATACCCAGACCTTCGGAAGACTCACTCCCGATATGGTCCAGGGTATTCTCGACAAGTTCGAGTAGAAGCGGAGGAAGAAATTCATGACGCAAGGAAAGATTAAAAGCCTCGACGATCTGCGGAAGATTCGCGAAAATTCGAAGGATCTGTCGTCCGCCCGCTCGGGAGGAGAGACGTCGGTCATAGTAGGGATGGGGACCTGCGGCATCGCCGCCGGAGCCCGGGAGGTACTGAACGAAGTCATGGCCGAGCTTGCCCGGAGGGGAATCGACAACGTCTCTGTGCAGACCACCGGCTGTATCGGCATGTGCCAGAACGAGCCCCTTCTCGACGTGATGAGGGACGGCCGGCGGGTGACCTACGGCCTCGTGAAGCCGGAGGATGTTCCCCTCATCGTTTCCGAGCATGTGGTGAACGGCCGGGTGGTGGAAAAGCTCGCCATCGGCCGCGCCGACTAGGAAGGGGGAGAGTCCATGGCAATGTACCGTTCTCACGTACTGATCTGCGGAGGCACTGGATGCGTCTCCAACGGGGCGACGGAAGTCACTGAAGCGATGCGGAAGGAGCTTGTCCGGCGGAATCTCACGGACGAAGTTCTTGTGGTGCCCACGGGCTGCCACGGCATGTGCGAATTGGGGCCGATTATGGTCGTCTATCCCGAGGGAACATTCTACAGCAGGGTGACCCCCGAGGACGTTCCTGAAATAGTGGAGGAACATATCTATAAGGGGCGTCCCGTTGACAGGCTCATGTATTCCGGCGGCGAGGAGATGCCCACGGTTCCCCATTACAAGGACATCCCCTTCTACGGAAAACAGCACCGAATTGCACTGAAGAACTGCGGCTACATCAATCCTGACAATATCGAGGAGTATATTGCCCGGGGCGGCTACGAGGCCCTTGCCAAGGCGATCACCTCAATGGCTCCCGTCGAAGTGATCGACGTGCTGAAGTCCTCCGGTCTCCGTGGTCGCGGCGGCGGCGGATTTCCCACAGGGCTCAAGTGGAGCTTCTGCGCCGGCGCGAAGGGCGACAAGAAGTACGTCATCTGCAACGCTGACGAGGGTGACCCCGGTGCCTTCATGGACCGGTCCATTCTTGAGGGCGACCCTCACTGCATCCTCGAGGGGATGCTTCTCGGAGCCTTCGCCATGGGTGCCGACGAGGGGTATATCTACTGCCGGGCGGAGTATCCTCTGGCGATTCAGCGGCTGAAGACGGCCATTGAGCAGGCGGAGAACTACGGCCTTCTCGGCGAGAACATCATGGACACGCCCTTCTCCTTCACGCTCCACGTGAAGGAGGGTGCCGGAGCCTTCGTCTGCGGCGAAGAGACGGGCCTCATGGCCTCCATTGAGGGGCGCCGGGGGATGCCCCGGCCTCGTCCTCCCTTTCCCGCGAACTCCGGACTGTGGGGAAAACCCACGAACATCAACAACGTTGAGACCTGGGCGAACGTTCCCCAGATCATCGCCCACGGAGGCGAATGGTATGCCGAGATGGGAACGGAGAAATCGAACGGAACGAAGGTCTTCGCCCTCACCGGAAAGGTGAAGCATACGGGCCTCGTGGAAGTTCCCATGGGGATCACCCTCCGGGAGATCATCTTCGATATCGGCGGCGGAATTCTGAACGACCGGAAGTTCAAGGCCGTACAGATCGGCGGACCCAGCGGCGGCTGCCTCGCGGAGGAGCATCTTGACACCCCCGTGAGCTACGAGACTCTGACGGCCCTCGGCGCCATCATGGGATCGGGCGGCCTCGTGGTCATGGACGAAGACAACTGCATGGTGGACGTGGCGAAGTTCTTCCTCGAGTTCACCCAGAAGGAATCCTGCGGCAAGTGCAGTCCATGCAGAGAGGGAACGAAGCATATGCTCCTGCTCCTCAACAAAATCACCGAGGGGAACGGAACCATGGAAGATCTCGTGACCCTTGAGGACCTCGCCAACATGGTGCAGGAAATGTCTCTGTGCGGACTGGGGCAGACTGCTCCGAACCCTGTGCTCACAACGCTGCGCTACTTCAGGGATGAATATCTCGCTCATATCCGGGACAAGAAATGCCCTGCCGGAGCCTGCACGGCCCTGCTCGAGTACAGCATTCTCCAGGACGCGTGCAAGAAGTGCGGAGTCTGCGCCCGCAACTGTCCCGTCCACTGCATCCCCGGAGATCGGACTTCCGGATACGTAATCGACACCGACCGGTGCATCCGTTGCGGCACATGCTTTGACAAGTGCCCCTTCGGCGCCATCGAAAAAAAGTAATTCCTGAGGAGGAAGACTATGAGTGAAATCACCCTCGTCATCGACGGAGTAGAATGCAGGGGGGAAAAGGGAGACACCATCCTTGAGGTCGCGCGGAAGCACGACATCTACATCCCGACCCTCTGCTGGATGGAAGGGCTCACCCCCATCGGATCATGCCGCATGTGCGTAGTAGAGGTGGAGAAAAATCCAAAGCTTCTCACGGCCTGCACGACCCCCGCAGTTCAGGATATGCGGGTTTCCACCCATACGGAAAAACTGAAAAAATACAGACTGCAGATTCTCGAACTGCTCTTCGCGGGACGGAACCATTTCTGCATGTTCTGCTCCCAGTCCGGAGACTGCGAACTTCAAAGGCTCGCCATCGAGCACGGAATGGACAATGTGCGGTATCCCTTCCTGTATGAGTCTTTCCATAATGATGCCTCCGACCCCCACATCCAGATCGACCACAACCGGTGCATCCTCTGCCTCCGGTGCATCCGGGTCTGTGCGGAAAAAGTGGGAGCCCATACCCTTGATCTTGAAAAACGGGGCTGGGGAACAAATATTGTCGCCGACCTCGGAAAAATGCTTGGCGACAGCGATACCTGCATCTCCTGCGGCGCCTGCGCCCAGGTGTGCCCCACGGGAACCATCACCCTCCGGGACTTCGTCTACCGGGGAAGGCGGAACGACTGCGACGACATCGTGGAGAGCATCTGCCCCCTCTGTTCCCTTGGCTGCCGCATCAAGGCATGGGTTCGCACGGGAAGCGTCGTCCGGGTGGAAGGTCTTTCCGGAACGAGCGCCGATGGCGGCCAACTCTGCCATATGGGGCGCTGGGAGCTTCCAAAATCCACTGAGCGGGACCGCGTTACCGTCCCCATGATCCGCACGGGCTCCACCTTCCGGGAGGCATCCTGGGATGAGGCCCTCGAGCTCGCCGCGTCCAAAATGAAGGGAGCCCTCGAGTCCGGCAAGGCCGGAGCCCTTCTCACGGAGCTCTCCACCGATGAAGAGCTCACCGTCATGTCCTCCTTCTTCCGGGATACCCTGAAGATGGATAAGGTTGACGGCTACTATGGAAACATGCTCCGGGGATTTGTGGACGGCTTCAAGCCCTTCGCAGACCAGGGCATCCGGCCCTTCACAGCGGCCCACAGCATAGCGGCCAGCGATGCCATCGTGCTCCTCGATGCCAACCCCCAGGAGGAGGCCCCTGTGGCCGCGAGCTACATCCGCGTCTCCACCATTCTGGAGCGGGCAAAACTCGTCAATATCTCCGCGAGAAAGAATCCCTTCGAGGGGATCACCGACGTAGATATCCGCACCACCGAAAAAGAGATGGAGCAGCTTATCCGCACTCTGAGACAGGGAGTGGAGGGGCAGGACGTTCCTGAAAATCTGAAAGAGGCCGCTGAGCTTCTGAAGAATGCACAGAAGCCCGTCTTCGTCATCGGTTCTTCCCTTGCCTCTTCTCCTGCCATCGTCACAGAGGCCGTGAACCTTGCCATCGCCGCGGGCGCCATTTTCGAAGACGGCCTTGGAGTGGTTCCCATGCTTCGGGCGAGCAACAGCCTCGGCGCTCTGAATACGGTTACAGGCACGAAAGACTGGCTCACCGATGGCGATCTTGATTTTCTCTACGTGCTCTCCACCGGAATGGTGGATGAGGACAAGCGGGCCCTCGAGGCCATGTCCCGGGCGCGGTTCGTCGTTGTACACACGCCCTTCATGTCCCATCCCCTCGTGAACATGGCGGACGTTCTGCTCCCCGCTCCGGCGTGGTATGAACGAAGCGGCCACTACTGCACTCTTGAAGGGGAGCGGCGGAGAATGAATATGATCGTACCCCCTCAAGGCAACGTCAAGGGGCTGTCGGTCATCATGAAGGACCTCGCTGCGAAGCTGGGGCACGAGCTTGCTCAGGCCACGGCCGCTCCCTGCGAGAACATCTATGTGTCCACGGCGGAACCCGCCGCGGCGCAAACAGTCTCCATGAAGGAGGAGGGATGATCATGGCAAAGGCGAAACTGGCATCCGTCTGGCTCGAAGCATGTGCCGGCTGCCACATGTCCTTCCTCGACATCGACGAGCGCATCGTCGGGCTTCTCGAGAAGGTGGAACTGACCTCTACGCCCATCACCGACATCAAGGTAATTCCTGAAGTCGACGTGGGAGTCATCGAGGGAGGCCTCGGCAATGAAGAGGAGCTGGAGATTGCAAAGGAGCTTCGGAGTAAATGCAAGATCCTCATCGCCTGGGGGGACTGCGCTGTCTTCGGCGGCATCAACAGCATGCGCAACTTCATGTCGGTGGAAGATGTATTGAAAGAAGGATTCGTCGATACGGTCAGCACAGTGAACCCCGAAGGAATTATCCCCCGGATCGATGTGCCCGCCCTGCTTCCTCACGCAATCCCCGTGGACAGGGCCGTGAAGGTGGATGTGTACGTTCCCGGCTGTCCGCCCGACGCGGACACGATTTATTACATCTTCAGCGAGATATTGGAGGGGCGGATTCCCACCGTTCCAACCGATGTTATGCGCTACGATTAGCGGAGGAATGAGAGTATGGAAAACACAAATACAGTAGCTCAGGAAAAAAAGGGAAAGACAATAGTCGTCAACCCCGTGAGCAGAATCGAGGGGCACGGTAAAATTACCGTGAACCTCACTGAGGACGGTGCGGTTGACTCGGCGCGCTTTCACGTAACCCAGTACCGGGGCTTCGAGGTCTTCTCAAAGGGACGGGATTTTCGTGAGATGCCCGTCATCACCCCCAGGATCTGCGGAATTTGCCCGGTAAGCCATCACCTCGCCTCGGCGAAGGCCTGTGACGCCGTTCTCGGCGTCACCCTCACGCCGTCGGCGGCAAAACTCCGGGAGGTCATGCACATGGGACAGATCATTCAGTCCCATGCCCTCTCCTTCTTCCATCTGTCGAGCCCGGATCTTCTCTTCGGATTCGACGCCGACCCGGCGATCCGCAACGTGGCCGGGCTGGCCCAGCAGTTCCCCGATCTCGCCGTAGCGGGGATCACCATGCGCAAGTTCGGCCAGGAGGTCATCAAGACCCTTGGCGGAAAGAAGATTCACCCCTGGCACAGCATCCCCGGAGGAGTGAACCGGAGTCTCTTCCCTCAGGAGCGGGATGCTATGCTCGCCGCTCTGCCCGGTCACAAGGAAAATCTCCGCAAAGCCCTTGATCTCGTCAAGAATTATCTGGCCGAGAACGCAGAGCTCGCGAAGGTCTTCGCCACCCTCGAGACCTCCTATATGGGCCTCGTGAAGGACGGAAACCTCGAGATGTACGACGGAAGAATCCGCCTGCGCAGCCCCAGAGGGCGCATCACCGATGAGTTCGACGATACAGAGTACGTGGCCCACATCGGCGAGCACGTGGAGGAGTGGAGCTATCTCAAGTTCCCCTTCTACCGCTCCCTCGGATTCCCCCACGGCTCCTACCGGGTCGGACCTCTCGGTCGCCTCAACGCCTGCGATGACATCGCGACCCCCGAGGCATCCGCCGAGCTTTCCGCGTTCAGAAAGACCACCGGGGACGGCATGGTCCACTACACCCTGTACTATCACTATGCCCGTCTCATCGAGATACTCTACGGCATGGAGCGGCTTGAAGAGCTGCTGAACGACCCCGATGTCCTCGGAAGCGACCTTCGGGTCACTGCAGACGTGACGAACCGGGAGGGGATCGGCGTCGTGGAGGCCCCCCGGGGCACCCTCATCCACCACTACGAAGTGGACGAGAGAGGAGCCCTCGAAAGAGTCAACCTCATCGTGGCCACTGGGCACAACAACTACGCCATGAACAAGGGCGTGGAGTTGGTGGCCAAAGAATACATCACCGGACCGGACGTGAAGGAAGGCGCCCTGAACCGTATGGAGCACGTCATCCGCTGCTACGACCCCTGCCTCTCCTGCTCGACCCACGCAGTGGGCAAGATGCCCCTCATGGTCGAAATACTCGACAGTAAGGGAGAACTGCTGAGGACGGTCACGAAGGAGTGAAAATCCTCGTCTGCGGATACGGAAATCCCTTCCGCACCGACGACGGGGTAGGCCATATTCTGGCCGAGGATCTTGCGAAGGTGCTCGGGGAGAGGGGAGAGGAAGTAGAACTCTCCCTCGAGCACCAGCTCCTTCCCGAACTGGCTGAGGATTTCAGCCGATTCGATCTGCTGATCTTCTGCGACGCCCGGGTTCCGTCGGATGACGGAGGGGATGTGGAGAAGTACAGGATTGAGGAGATCGCCCCGGACCCTCAACTTGAGGGGCTGAACATCCATTCAATAGGGCCAGGATGGCTTCTCGCCCTCGCCCAGAGTCTCGGGAGGGGAGTCCCCTCCTCTGTCCTCATCAGCGTGGAGGGAGAATCCTTCGATTTCAGCGACGAGATCACCCCCGAGTGCCGCAAGCGGATGGAAAGTGCAGAAGCAGCCTTTCTGAAGTGGTTCGGAGAGAAATATTCAGCAGCGAAGAACTGAAAAATCCGTCATACGAACAGGGAGCCTCCCGAAGTTTGGAGGCTCCCTGTTTTTTTAGCACCATTCACTTGTCAGGCCAAGGGCTTCACTGCCGTGACTGCGACGCTCGCCAGGGCTCCCTTCAGTTTCATCCTGTCCGCTTCAGGAAGGTCCGGAAACATCATCTCAAGAAGGACTTCGCTGGCGAAAAACACTTTTTTCGGCCTGACCTCTATGGAGACGAACCCCGCAGCGGAGAGAAAACGTTCGTATTCCTCCACGGAGAGGGCTCCCGAGATGCACCCGCACCATCCCACAAGAAAATTCAGAATTTCAGAGGGCACTGGTTTGAGAAAAACCGTGTCGGCAACGGAAAACCGTCCTCCGGGCCGCAGAACGCGCCACGCCTCCCTCAGCACTTTCCCTTTGTCCGGAGAGAGGTTGATCACGCAGTTGGAGATCACCACGTCCACGGATTCCTCTTCGAGAGGAAGATCCTCAAGGTATCCCCGCAGCAGTGTGACGTTCCCGATCCCCTTCAGGTTTTTCTCCGCAGCCCGGAGCATCTCTTCGGTCATGTCGATGCCTATAACATGACCATCCGCCCCCACCGCCTCCGAGGCCAGCAGGAGATCGAGCCCCGCGCCGCATCCGAGGTCAAGAACGGTCTCCCCCGGCTTCAGATCAGCGTCCTTCAGAGGATTACCGCAGCCGAAGGTCTGTTCCGCCAGGCTTGAGGGTACTCCCTCGAGGAATGAAGGGCCGTACAGTCTCTCCGCAGAAAGGAAAAAAGGAGCGCATCCGTCTCCGGAGCCGCATCCTCTTTCCTTCCGTATGGCCTGGCCATATCGTTTTTTTACTTTGCTCCGCAAGTTGTCCATTTGTTTACATTATACCAGAACAGAGCCTATCCTCGAAACCACTTCACAAGCCATGAAATTCCCGCGACGACCGCCGCGACCAGGGCAATGAGAAGTCAGGGAGGGCAGGCGAACCCTCGTTGAGCCCGAGGCTTTTTTTCCATGGAAACCACCTCCGCAAAGATTATAGCAGAAATATGTGTTTTTTTAGGGGGTATTCTCTTTTGATGTATACAAAAATCCCCTGCAGCGATTATTCATCTGGCAGGCATTTACTATTGAGAAGTGGTCTGCAAAAACCATTATTCTGCCGCTAAAATAATTAGAAATCATCCATCTGCTGTAAAAATGCTTAGAAATCATCTCTTGACTGAAGAAATCATTATCTATCCCGCTGTCTCCATTCCTCATCTCCGAGGGCAAGGCCTCCATCTTCTCGCCGCGATGCTGGAAGTCTTGCGCGCCTGCCGGATGAGTGGTAGAATCTTCACATAAAGGAGGGGACGGGATTGAAATCGTCCGATCAGGAGCGAAAGGCGGCCATACTGAAGGGTATAGCCCATCCTGTACGACTCTCCATAGTGGAGGTCCTGTCACTGGGGGAAATGTGCGTCTGCGACATCGCGTCCATGTTTCCCTTCGACCGCACCACGATCAGCAAGCACCTGTCGTTGATGAAATCTCTGGGAATTCTTGAAGACCGTAAGGAAGGAATCAAGGTCTTTTATTCCCTTCGACTGGCCTGTATCGGTGCTCTTCTCTCCTGCCTGGAGGGAACGGTGCTGAAGCAAGGCCCCGCACGGGAGTCGGCCCCGGGATGCAGCGTCTGTTCCCGGTCTCCGCTTCGATAACATAAGGAGGACGAATGAAAATCCAGATACTGGGCACGGGCTGCCCGAAGTGCAAGAAACTCGCCGAGGTGGCCGAAGAGGCCGCCAAAGAAACGGGAATGCAGTACACCGTTGAAAAGGTGGAAGACATCTCTGATATCATGGAGTTCGGCATATTTTCGACGCCCGGCCTTGCGGTCAATGGAAAGCTCGTCTGCTCGGGAAGCGTCCCCACAGTTGAGAGAGTAAGGGACCTGCTGCAGCGGGCAAAATAAAGAGGGTACTAACCCCCCGGAAAACCGGGGGTTTTTCTCTTTCCATTTATGTGAAAGAAATGCCACATAACAAGCCTTTACAGGAGATGAAAAGAATGAAGGAACGCACGAAATTTTCCCTGATCGTCCTGTTTTTCCTCGCCTTCTATTTCCTGCCCGAGGGAAACGAACGGATATTGGCCGGCCTCGCGGAATCGGTGGCCATGATGAGCGACTACGCACGGGAGCACGTACTGCTCTGCCTGGTGCCCGCCTTCTTCATCGCCGGAGCGATCTGCGTCTTCGTATCCCAGCAGGCGGTGATGAAGTACCTGGGGGGCGGGGCGAAGAAGTGGATTGCCTATTCCGTGGCGTCCGTGTCAGGGTCTGTCCTCGCCGTCTGCTCCTGCACGGTTCTTCCACTCTTCGCCGGAATCTATAAACGGGGGGCTGGGCTTGGCCCGGCATCGGCATTTCTCTACTCCGGTCCTGCCATCAACGTCCTCGCCATCATCCTCACCGCCCGGGTGCTCGGTCTCGAGATGGGTATCGCCCGGGCTGTGGGGGCCATTCTCTTCAGCGTGGTCATCGGACTGCTCATGGCGGTCATCTTCGGAAAAGAGGAGAAGGCCCGGCAGGAGGGGTTCGCCCTCACCTGCGAGGAGGAGCCGTCCCGTCCACTGTGGAAGACCGTGATCCAGATGGCGGGGATGATCGTCTTTCTCGTCTTTGCGAACTGGGCCGCCCCCAAGACTTCTCATGCCTTCTGGGAGGGAGTCTATAATCTCAAGTGGATTCTGTCGGGTGCTGCCCTCGCAGTGACTGTGCTGACCTCCTGGCTCTGGTTCACCCGGGACGAACGGAGCGAGTGGTTCAGCTCCACATGGGGGTACGCCCTCCAAGTTATGCCCCTTCTCTTTGCCGGAGTGCTCGTAGCGGGCTTTCTTCTCGGGCGCCCCGGACACGAGGCCCTTATCCCCAGCCGCTACGTGGCCATGCTTGTGGGTGGAAATTCCGCAGGGGCGAACTTCTTCGCCTCCATCTCAGGGGCCTTCATGTATTTCGCTACTCTGACGGAAGTACCAATCCTGCAGGGGCTGCTGGGAGCGGGCATGGGAAAGGGACCCGCCCTCGCTCTACTGCTGGCGGGACCGGCTCTTTCTCTGCCGAGCATGCTCGTGATCAACACCATTCTCGGAATGAGAAAGACCGCCGTCTACGTGGCACTGGTGGTTCTTCTCTCCACTTCCGCCGGAATGCTCTTCGGAATGCTGGCCTCTTGATAAAGAGCAGTGTATACTCATCGTTTGAAGAGAAAGGAGGAATTTCGTCTTCATGATCTGGGGTCTCTACGGCACGGCGTTTATCCTGCTCGCTGCCTCGGTACTGTTTGACCGCCAAAAGACAAAAAAAGCTCTGAAGAAGGCGTGGAACAGCTTCGTGAATATCCTCCCTCCTTTTTTCGCGGTCCTTCTTCTTGTCTCCTTTTCCGTGGCCTTTCTGCCTGAAAGGTTCATCGCCGCCGTCCTGGGGAGTGAGAGCGGTTTTTTCGGCCAGGTCCTGGCGTCCATTCTCGGATCGCTCACTCTCATTCCCGGGTTCATCGCCTTTCCCATGGCGAAGCTGCTCATCGAGAACGGTGCGGGGATCGCCCAGATGGGCGTCTTCATCTCCACCCTGATGATGGTGGGAGTGGCCACCGCCCCTCTTGAAGCTCAATACTTCGGCTGGAAGATCACCCTGCTGCGGAACGGCATGGCCTATTTTTACTCCTTCCTTGTCGGATATGTGGTCTGGCTGGCGGTAGTGCCATGAGAGAACAGTTGAAAAAATGGCGTCTGCCTCTCGTCGCCCTGGCCCTCACTCTACCGCTTGCCTTCTACGATCCCCTCCGGGGAGAAAGGGCGGCGTATCTTCTCGGAGAGAACATTCTCATGGTCATGGGCATTATTCCTCCCGTCTTCGTTCTTCTGGGGCTCTTCGATGTCTGGATATCCCGGGAGCGGGTGGCCCCTCACCTCGGGGAGAACTCCGGCCTCCGGGGAGTGATTCTCTCCCTCCTGCTCGGCTCGAGTTCCGCCGGTCCGCTCTATATCGCCTTTCCCATTGCGGAAGTGATGATCCGCAAGGGAGCGAGTTTGCGGAATATCTTCATCTTCATCGGCGCGTGGTCTACCATGCGGATTCCCATGGCCCTCTTCGAAATTTCGAACCTCGGATTTGCCTTCGGCCTCTCCCGCTACGCCGTTTCTCTGACGGGGGTCGTTCTCATGGCCTGGGTTCTGGACTTCCTGCTGAAACCGGATGAGCGGCACTCCCTTCTCACCCGATATAGTGAGGAATAGGGAGCAGATCGGTCTCCATCAGTAGTTTTCCCCTGCCTTCAAACCGTCTTTCTAGAGTAAACTATCACTGAGATTTTTACCGAAGACGAAAAGAGGTCCGCCATGGGAATTTTGAAAAAACTTAATGTCCTTATCTGGATCGTTCTGCTTGCCGGAGCTCTCGGGTTTCTCGGCTACCGCCTACTGGCACCCTCAGGAGCCCAACAGCGCGGAACGCTCCTCTCTGCGGGCATCACGGTGACCGCCTACGAGGTGCAGCCCCGCACCTGGGAGATCTGGCGGAGCTTCTACGGAACCGTCCGGTCGGCCCAGGTACAGAAGGTGACGGCCCAGACTCGTGAGGTCATTGAGGATATCTCCGTCTCCGTGGGCGATCGGGTGAAAAAAGGACAGGTGCTCATCTCCCTCGCCGGGCAGAATCAGGCTGCTCTTCTCAGCGCCCGGCAGGCTGCCTACGAGGACGCCAAAAGCCGCTATGAAAGCCTGCAGAAAATCTTCAAAGCGGGAGGAACATCAAAACAGGAGCTCGATCGGGCAAACGTCCAGATGCAGGACGAGGCGGCGAAGCTCCGGGATGCTCGGACCACGTCCTCCCGAACCCAGATCCGCTCGGCCCTTGACGGCGTGGTGGTTCGCCGCACCGCAGAGAGAGGGGAGTTCGCCGAGCCGGGACGAGAGCTGCTCGCAGTGGCGGACTTTGAGCGCCGGGAGGTCGCTATGCTCGTCTCACCCACCATCCGCGGGCTCATCCTGCCGGAAATGGATGTCCTCGTCACAGCCCCCTGGGGCGGAGAGACCACGGGGAAAATCTACCGGATGGACCCGGAGGCCGACCCCGCCACGGGGTTTTTCCGTTTTATCGTTCGCCTTCCCACTGAATGTACTCTGATCCCCGGAGACTATGTCCGGATGGAGGTCCGGATGGTCCGGAGGGAGAACTCCCTCGCCATCCCCTACGAAACAATCCTCCGGGAGGAGGGCAAACCCTACGTCTTTCTCGTCTCCGGCTCCGAGGCGGAGCGGCGCGATATCGATGTGGGGGAGGGGAGCGGCGGCTTCGTGGAGGTCCTCTCCGGTCTCGCCCCCGGCGACCGGGTAGTCAAAAGCGGCGCGGGCAGCCTCTACGACGGTGCGAACATCATTGTCTCAAACGGACTTCTTTCAAAACCGGGAGAGAATTCCTCCAGGAAAGAGACCCCCGCGAGCGGCGACAGGGGAGGAAAATAGCAGCTCATGGGCATTATCAGCATCTCTATCCGCCGTCCGGTCCTGACCCTGGTCATTGTCATCCTCGCCGTTCTTCTCGGACTGGCGGGGATGAAGGGTATGGGCATCTCCCTTCTTCCGAAAATCGAAGTTCCCTTCGTCTCCGTGGTCACCCGCTACACCGGAGCAGGCCCGGTGGACATGGAGACCCTCGTCTCAAAGCCCCTGGAGGACGCCATCAGCCAGGTGCAGGGCTCCCGGCGGATAGAGAGCACCTCTTTAGAGGGGCTCTCCTACGTTTTCGTGGAGTTCGATCCCGACATCAATTTGGCTGACGCGGCCCTCGACGTGGCCAACCGGGTGCGGACGGTGTCTCTTCCAGAGGACGCTGATGATCCCGTGGTCCGGAAGTTCGACATCAACGCCCGCTCCTTCATGTCGGTGGTCTTCACGTCCACCCTTCCTCCTCAGCGAGCCCGGGATATTTTGGAAGATCGCGTGCAGCGCCAGCTTTCTCAGGTGGTGGATGTGGCGGACGTATCCCTCGACGGAGGGCTCACAAGGGAGATTCATGTGGAGCTCGACCCAGTGGCCCTGGGCAGTCTGGGCCTGAATATCCGCCAGGTGACGAATATCCTCTCAAGCGGCAACTACAGCTCCCCTTCCGGGCGGATCACCCTCGGAGATCAGGAGTCCATCCTCCGGGTCGTTGGTGAGTCAGCCACCGTCGCTGAGATCGAAAACGTGCAGATCCCCCTCCCCAACGGAGTATCCGTCCGTCTCGCCGATATCGGCACCGTCATGGATGATACGGCGGAGGTGCGTCGTCTTGCCCGCTACCGGGGGCTGGACTCCTTCATCCTCTCTCTCACGGCCGTCCCCGACGGCAACGTGGTCAAGGCGAGCCGGGCCGCCCGGGAGATGCTCGACCGCATTCTTCCCACCCTTCCTCCGGGGTTCACCATGGCCATTCCCTTTGACGACGGCGAGTTCATCGCCAGCTCCATCTGGAACGTCTTCCGGGACATGATCACCGGCACCGCCCTCACCGCCCTCATTCTTTTTCTCTTTCTGCGCCGGCTCTCTGTGACCCTCCTCGTGGCCATCGTCATGCCCACAGCCGTCATCGCCACCTTCATGCCCATGGTGCTCGCCGGATACACTCTGAATATCATGACCACCCTTGGCCTCGCTATCTCTACGGGAGTGCTGGTGAACAACTCCATTCTCGTCATCGAGAACATCATCCGCTACAAAGAGATGGGGTACCACCCCATCGAGGCGGCGGAGCGTGGAACGAAGGAGATCGCCATCGCCGTTCTCTCCACCACGGCAACAAACCTCGGGGTCTTCATCCCCGTGGCCCTGGCGGGTGGACGGATGGGACAGTTCTTCAACCCCTTTGCCATGACGGTGGTCTTCTCCACCCTCTTTTCCCTCTGGGTCGCCCTCACCTTCACCCCCATGCTCGCCGCCCGGATCGGAAGCTCCTCGGGGCCATCCCGGGGAAGCCGCCTGCTGACCGGCTGGTGGCAGTGGCTCTACGAGGGGTTCGAGGACCTCCACCACGTTCTGGTAAAGGCTGCCGTTGGGTACCCCTGGCTTGCCCTGCTTCTCTTCGCCGGGCTCACTGTGGGTTCGGTGCTCATCTCGAACCGCATAGGCTTCCAGTTCTTTCCCACCTCCGACGAGGGGCAGGTCTCTATCGCCATGGAGACCTCGGCATCGGCCTCTCTGGCCATGACGGACCGGCTCGTGCGGCAGGTGGAAAGCCACGTTCTCTCTTTGCCTCACGTCAAGGGGGTGGATGCAGTGATCGGCGGCGGAGGCTCCCGGTCGGGGCTCAACCGGGCCACTATACGGATTTATCTCGACGACGCTCCTGACCGCCCCTCGAGCTTCGCCTTTGCCGCGCCCCTCCGTCCTCTTCTCGCCTCTCTTCCCGACCTCAAGGCCAGCGTCACCGCCGGAGGGGGCAGGGGGGGAGTGCGAGGAAAGACCATCCAGGTGGTCGTCCGCGGGGATGAGACGGAGGTGCTGAACGATCTGGCCATGAAGGTCATGACGGTGCTCCGAAGCGTGGAGGGGGTCGTGGACGTGGACCTCGACTGGCGTACAGGCCGTCCCGAAATCCAGATGATCCCCGACCGGCTCCGGATGGGGCGGCTCAATTTCAGCACCGAGGCGCTGTCGGATATCCTGAGAGGGTATGTCACGGGGTTGAAGGCGGGAGTCTTCCGCGAAAAAGGAAAGGAATACGACATTCTGGTCAAGCTTCGCTCGGAGGAAATTTCGAGCCCCTTTCAGCTTCCGGATCTGCCTTTTCCCACCGCTGCGGGGTTCGTCTCCCTGCGGGACCTCGCCGAGCTGAAGGATACCATGGGCCCCACTCAGATCCTGCGGAAAGACCGGCAGCGCTCAATCACCGTGGACGGCAACGTCTCGGGCACAACCGTGGGAGAGGCCTACCGGGAGATCAGCCCCAGGATCGACGAGATTCCCCTACCTCCGGGGTACCGCATCACCTACGCCGGAGAGATTCAGTCCATTCAGGATAACTTCGGCCCCCTCAACTTCGCCCTTGGCCTGGCGGTGCTCCTCACGTTCCTCCTCATCGCCGCCATCCTTGAGTCCTTCCTCTTCGCCTTCGTGATCATGCTCACGGTGCCCCTCTCCGTCATCGGCGTGGTTCCGGCCCTCATCCTCACGAAGACGCCCATGTCCATCTACGGTCTCATGGGGGTCATCATGCTCGTGGGGCTCGTGGTGAACAACGCCATCGTGATCATCGACTACGCAGAGATCGTCCGAAAAGAGGGGAAGGAGCCGACCGAAGCCATTATTGAGGCGTGTAAGGTGCGGCTGCGCCCCATCATCATGGCGGACGTCACCTCCATCATCGCCATGGTGCCTCTCGCCATCGGAGCGGGGGACGGCGGCTCCTTCCGGTCTCCCATGGCCATCGTGGCCATCGGCGGCCTCGTGGCGGGAGGAGTGCTCGCCCTCCTTGCCATTCCTCCGGTGTATAAGCTGGTGTGGAAGGCGAAGTACCGCTTCGGCTTCGTGAACTGAGTTCTCGCCAGAAAGATACTGTACACAGCCGCTGAAGGCGCCCCCGCCCGGCCTTCAGCGGGAACATAAAAGCCGGGGAAATATTTTTCAGGAGGAATTGAAATGATCATAGTCAGTGCGACATTTACAGCAAAACCGGGAATGAAGGAAAAGATTGTGGAGGTCTCGCGGAAGGCCGTGGAGCTTACCCGCAAGGAAGAGGGGAACATAAGCTATACGCTGCTCAGCAGCACGGAAGACGATACGTTCATGTATTACGAGGAGTGGGAAAGCCTTGATGCCTTGAAGGCTCACCTGAAGACGGAGCACATCGCCGCCGCCCGGGAGGCCCGGAAGGACATGATCACAGGACCGGTCTCCGTGAGGGTGTTCGAGGCGAAGGAAGTTTCTCTTTAGGAGTGAGGCTGCAAGGGCTGCAGGCAGGACTGATTGATCAGTCCTGCTCCGGCGTAAGGGAGTGTGCCTGATCTCCTCCCAGCAGCCCGAGATTTTGACTCTCCGCTCCCAGTTTGAGCGAGATTTCTCTGCATCGCGCTTTGAGAGCCGGAATGAGTGCCGATATCATCTGCTCAGAAAACCGCGCCGTAGGGCCGGAGAGGGTCATGCAGGCGATGGACTGCATGGACCCGTCGAAAATCGGCACCGCCACCGATGAGACCCCCTCCTCTCTTTCCGAAACGCTGGTGCCGTACCCCTTTTCCCGAAGTTCTCTGATTTTTTCATAGACCTTTTTCCGGGAGAGGATAGTATTTTCAGTGAGGGGCTCCACCTCGTCCAGTAGACGGTCAACCTCCTCTTTTTCCATGAAGGCCATGAAGCACCGCCCCGAGGCTCCGGCCCACAGCGGAAAACGGGCGCCCAGCCGTGCTGATCTCTTCAGATTCAGCGAGCTTTCCACCTGTTCATAGCAAATTCTCCAATCCCCCTCCCGTACATAGAGATTCACCGTCTCGTTGAACAGCTTCCGCAGCTCCTCCATATGGGGGAGGGCGATCGTTCTGAGGAATCCGGTCTTTTTTGCGATGGAGCCCAGGAGGTAGCACTTGAACCCCAGTTGGAAGACCTTTGTTTTTTTATCTCTCTCTAAAAATCCCTCTTCTTCCAAAGCCCTGGCCAGCCGCGCCGCTGTAGGAAGGGGCAAGCCCTGTTCCCTTGCGATCTCCGTCAGGGACATCTGGGTTTTCGTCCAGGAAAAACAGGAGAGCACTCCCAACCCCTTCTTCAAGGCCGAGGTGCCGTCCTCCTTTTTTTTCTTTTGCTCTTTCACGCCTTTCACGTCCTTCTCCTCCTGAAATATAATGCTTTCTGTATTGACAAATCCAATTCATACTGTAAGATAAATATACCACAATCTGAAACATACTTCCACAATATGAAAGTATGTTGTTCTTTATTGAAGGAGGCTACACTATGAAAAAATCTACAGTTCTCCGCGGGCTGCTGCAAAAACGGCAGGCTCTTCCTGTTCCGGGCGCCCACGATGTTCTTTCAGCAAAGCTTATCGAAAAAACGGGATTTAAGGCAATTCAGGTCAGCGGTTTCGGCCTTGCTGCCACCTACCTCGGCCTTCCCGATATGGCCTTCATTTCCTTCACGGAAGTGCTCAACTTCACCAGAAACATCGTTGACGCGGTCTCCATCCCCGTGATGGCGGATGCGGATACAGGGTACGGCAACTCCATCAACGCCATGCGGGTTACGGAACAATTCATCAAGGCCGGCACTGCGGGGATGAACCTCGAGGACCAGGTCTTTCCGAAACGGTGCGGCCATATCGAAGGCAAAACCGTGGTCTCCATGGAGGAGATGGTGCTGAAGATTAAAGCCTGCGCCCAGGTTCGTGATCGACTCGACCCTGATTTCATTCTCAACGCCCGGACTGACGCCATTGCCATTTCCGGCGTGGACGAGGCGATCCGGAGAGGAAATGCCTACATCGAGGCCGGAGCGGACATGATCTTTGTGGAGGCTCCTCGGACGGTGGAGGAGATAGAAAAGGCCGTCAAGGGAATCAACGGCCTCGTGAGCATCAACCTCTTCGACAACATCGAGGGAGGCAAGACACCTCTTCTCACGGTGGAAGAGCTTGCCGCCATGGGTGTTGCGAGGATCAGCATCCCCGTGGGGTCGACCTTCGCCGCTGCTCGAGGCGTGCTGAACTACCTCGAAGCCATCAAGGGGGGCAAACTCGCACCGGAGAGAAAGGACCTGGTCTTCTCCTTCGACGAGTTCAAGGATCTTGTCGGCGTT
>CAYZZX010000008.1:0-6717 GCA_964483085.1 uncultured Synergistaceae bacterium | reverse complement strand
GAGGAGGTCCTTCAGCTTTCACCGAAGCTTCGTTTTTATGCCGACGTCACCACGGCGAAGCCCGCTGAGAAGGAGCGGATGGAAAAGCTCTTCGGAGAGCAGGGCATCGCCTATATCGACTGCGCCATGCTCGGCCCCCTTCCAAACTACGGCCACACCGTCCCCATCCTCGCCTCGGGGAGAGGAGCGGCGGAGTTTGCGGAACTCATGACCCCCTTCGGAATGAAGATTGAACTCGCCGAAGGAAAGGCCGGAGCCGCCTCGTCCATCAAGCTTGTCCGCAGCGTCTTCATGAAGGGGCTTGAAGCCCTCCTCGTGGAGTCCTTCCTTTTCGCGAAAAAGAGCGGCGCCGAGGAGATTGTGCTGGCCTCCATCGCTGAGACCCTCAAGGTCCCCTTTGATCACACCGCCCGGCGGATGATCGCCGCTGACTTGGTCCATTCAGAGCGGAGGGCCTTTGAAGTGGGCGAATCCATCGAACTGATGAAGGATATGGAAATTGAACCCATCATGGCCGAGGCCATAGTGAAACGTCTGAAGAAGTCCGCGGCCCTCGGAATGAGGGAAGAACTCGGCGGGGTCCCTCCGAAGACCCTTGAAGAAGTGTACGAAATCTGGAATAAAAAAGACCATTCCTGACAGACCCTTTAATCCGGAGAAAAGGAGTTTTGACATGTCCGCAGGTTTTCGGGTATTTTTAAAAAGAAACCTTCCACCAAAAGAACTCGTAGAGCGGTTCCGCGACATCCCTGCGGCGAATATCGCGGACTGCATGGGGCGGCAGAATGCCATGTTCCCTGAGATTCGCCTTATGACGAAGCCCGGCGGAGGAAATATGGTCGGTGTGGCCCTTACAGTGAAGACCCGCTGCGGGGATAACCTCATGATCCACCAGGCTCTCGATATGGCGGAAGAAGGGGATATCCTCGTCATAGCCAACGAGCTGGGGAGAGAACGATCTCTTCTCGGAGAGATCATGTACCGCCAGGGAGAGCGGAAGAAGCTCGCCGGGATCGTCCTTGACGCCCCCATCCGCGATTCCCTCGAAATCTACAGCGGCGCCCTTCCTCTCTACGCGACCGGCTCCACGCCGGGCGGTCCATATAAAGAGGGGCCTGGAGAGGTGAACGTCCCGATTTCCTGCGGAGGAGTCTCCGTCTCCCCAGGGGACATCATCGTCGGCGATGCCGATGGAGTGATTGTCATCCCCAGGCTCGACGGAGAAAAAATTCTTGAGCTTGCCCTTGCCTTTCAGAAGAATGACAAGAGGAAGCTTCAGGCGGCCATTGACGGCACGGCGGACAGAAGCTGGGTTTTGACGCAGCTTCATGAGAAGAAGTGCGAAATCGTGGATGGCCTGTACGGGCAGTAAAGCGGAAGAAAAGAGCGGCAGAAGGTATTTTATTTCCGGCTGAACCGGAAGAAGGAGGAAGAAGAATGAAGATGAAAAGAAACGTTATTGCGCTCCTGATCGGAATCTGTGTTCTGTTTGCAGCAGTCCCTGCCTTTGCGGATGATGTTTTTGTCAGGATCGGCACGAGCAGCGTGGGAGGCGGTTTTTACCTTATCGGAAACACCATCGCCCAGCTCGGCACCGAGAAGATGAAGGACATCAATTTTACGGCAGTGACAGGCGGATCCATCAAGAACAGCATCAACCTGGGCACGAAGGATGTGGAGCTGGGAATGGTCCAGTCCTCCACGGTGAATGACGCGTGGAACGGAACGGGCACTTTCAAGGAGCCCATCAAGACCCTGCGGTATGTCACCGCTATCTACCCCATGCCCGCCCATATTCTGGTGAACCTCAACGCCGATATCAAGACCATCGCCGACTTCAAGGGCAAAAAGATCGATTTCGGCTCCGTGGGACAGGGGATCGAAGTGAATACCAGAGAACTCATGTCTCTCTACGGGCTGAAGGATGAAGACGTTGAGATCCAGCGTTATGGCCGGTCAGAAGTGGCAGAAGCTCTCAAAATCGGGGACAGCCAGGCTCATATCTGGACGACCAACGCTCCCAACGCTCAGGTGACGGATATGATCCGGTCGGGCAAGGTGGGTCTCATCGGCATCAGCCCCGAGAATATCAAAAAGATCACCGAAGATTTCCCCCACTACGCGGCTTCCGTCATTCCCGGCGGCGCATACGAGGGATTTAACGAGGACATTCCTGTGATCGCGGCAGTGGGATCCCTTCTGACCTACGAGGATATGCCTGACGAGGTCATCTACAAGATCACGAAGATGCTCTACGAAAATACGGATTTCCTTCGGGAGCGCCTCAACTACTTTAACGACTTCAAGCTTGAGAACGCCCTTGCGGGCATGGCCGTCCCCCTTCATCCGGGGGCGAAGAAGTACTACGTCGAAGCAGGACTTTTGAAGGAATAGAACATCGCGGAAAGAAGGGGGGAGCGGAGTTCCCGACTCCCCCCGTCCGCTCACTCAGGGAGGATATCCATGGCAACCACGGTTCCCGTAACCCCGGAAGTAAAATCATCCAGCGGCAAGAGGCGCTCTTTCACTGGAAACCTCAAGCTCCTGATTACCGTCCTCACGGTGGGGCTTGCTGTTTTTCAGCTTTATACGGCTTTTTTCGGACTTTTCCCGGCAATGCAGCAGAGGAGTCTTCATATCGCCTTTGTTCTGCCTCTCATCTACCTGCTCTATCCACGGGGAAAATCCTCATCCAGGGGTAAACCAACCCTTTTCGACTGGGTTTTCGCAGCAGCGGCCGCGGTCTGCACCATCTATATCTTCGTCATGTACGAAGATCTGGCGGAACGGGCGGGGATGTACGAGCAGTACGAGCTCTATCTCGGCGCGGTCATGATATTTCTCGTCTTTGAGGCGGCCCGCCGGGTCCTCGGCTACCCGTTGCCTATTTTCTGTTCGATTTTCATCCTCTTCGCCTACTTCGGGCGGTCCATGCCCGGACCGCTGAAGCATTTCGGCCTCTCCGCTCCCCGGATCATCGAGGAGCTCTACCTCACGACCGACGGCCTCTTCGGCCTGGTGACGGGGGTCTCGGCCACCTATATCTATCTCTTCATCCTTTTCGGGGCCTTTCTCAGCTCCACGGGCACCTCTCAGTTCTTCAACGATCTCGCCATGGCTCTGACGGGGCATCTCAAGGGCGGACCGGCCAAGATCGCCGTGGTCTCGAGCGCTTTCATGGGCACCATCAGCGGGAGCACATCGGCGAACGTCGCCACCACCGGGGCATTCACCATTCCCCTGATGAAGAAGATCGGCTATCAGCCTCATTTTGCCGGCGCCGTAGAAGCCGCCGCCTCCACAGGCGGACAGATCATGCCCCCCGTCATGGGGGCCGCTGCCTTCATCATCGCCGACTCCCTCGGAATATCCTATCTCAAGGTTCTCAGCGCAGCAGTGGTACCAGCCATACTCTTCTTCTGGGGCATCTGGTGCTCCCTGAGCCTGGAGGCGGCGAAGCTCGGACTCGTGGGGCTTCCTCGAAACACCCTTCCCAAGGTCAAGGATGTTCTCTTCAAAAGCGGATACAAGGCAATTCCTCTCATTGTCATCGTCTACTTCCTCATGAAGGGGTACAATCCTCTTTATGCGGGATGCTGGGGAATCATCTTCTCCGTCCTGCTGAGCTTCGTGAAAAAAGAAGATCGCCTTGATTTTAAAACAATGATTGAAACTCTGGAAGAAGGCTCGAAAAGCGCCCTCTCAGTGGCGATCGCCTGTATTATCGTGGGAATCGTGATAGGAATGATGGGCGCCACCGGAATCGCCCTCAAGGTCGGAGATGTCATCCTGAGCGTTACCAAGGGAAATCTCCTGATGACCCTCATCGCCACCATGGGGCTCTCCATGGTCCTTGGAATGGGTATGCCCACCACGGCAAGCTACGTCATGGCAAGCGCGGTGGCAGCTCCGGCGCTTATTCTTCTCGGATGCCGGCCCCTGGACGTCCACTTTTTCGTCTTCTTCTACGCAGTGCTTTCTTCGGTGACCCCTCCCGTCTGCGTAGGTGCCTATACTGCCGCCGGAATTGCCGGAGCGGATCCGAACAAAACGGCCTTCACCTCCATCAAGCTGGCTCTCTCGGGATTCATCATCCCCTTCGTCTTCGTCTACGCTCCTGAGATCATGCTGACGAACGTGGAAAGCTGGCCGACGACCATCTTCGCCATCCTCACGGCAATAGTGGGAGTCTACGGTCTCGCCATCGCCACGGAGGGTTTCATCGTGCATAAGGTACCTTTCTGGGGACGGTTTCTGGCCTTTGCCGGAGCTCTGCTGCTGATTGTTCCGGGAATCTATGGCGATGCCGGAGGATTTGCTCTCCTCTCCTTCGTAGTCTTCTATAACGTCAAAATTCAAAAGAAGGGCTCTCAGTCCCTTGCATGAACAGGAGGAAAGACCATGATCCAGGAAAGAAGAGGGCAGGCCGGATCTCTCGAATCCTGCGACGCCCTGGTGATCGTTGAGCTCTCCGACGAAAAAAAGGGACTTCTTCTCGATCTGGACAGTCCGTCCCTCCTGTCCTATGAAGAGACTATGAAAAGTGCCGTGATCGAAACCCTCTCCTCCGTGGGGGTCGCGGATGCCCGGGTGAAAATTCAGGACCGGGGGTCCCTCGACTGCACCCTCAGAGCACGGGTGGAAACGGCAGCCCGAAGAGCTCTCGCTTCCCGGAAGAACGGAGGGACGATATGAAAGACTTCACCCTTCGGCGGACTTCCCTCTATATTCCCGGAAACAACCCGGGGATGCTGGTGAACGCCGCGGTCTTCGGCGCCGACAGCGTAATTTTCGATCTCGAGGATGCCATCCCCCTGGCGGAGAAGGACTCCGCCAGGATTCTCGTTCGTAATGCCCTCCGGTCTCTGAGGTATCCCGGCACGGAGGTAACCGTCCGGGTGAACTCCCTCTCCACTCCCTTCGGAAGGGCCGATTTCGAGGAGATCGTTCCCCTCGCTCCGTCGGCCCTCCGCCTTCCCAAGTGCGAAAGGGCAGCGGACCTCCGCGAGGCCGACGAGCTGATCAGCGAGCTGGAACGACGGAGCGGACTTCCTGCCGGATCGGTGAAGATCATCCCCATCATCGAAACGGCCCTGGGAGGATCGAACCTCCTTGAAATCGCCCGGTCGAGCGGACGGATTGCAGCCCTCAACTACGGAGCCGAGGACTACACGGCTGACCTCGGCGCGGTGAGAACCCGGGAGGGCCGGGAGCTTGACGATATCCGCGCCCGTACCGTCATGGCCGCCCGGATTGCCGGTGTGCAGGCCCTCGACAGCGTCTTCACCGACGTGAACGACTCCGAAGGCCTTTTCGCCGAGGTGGTGCGGATCCGGGGACTCGGGTTCGATGGCAAATCGGTCATCCATCCGCGGCAGGTCTCCGTGGTTCATCGGGCCTTCACTCCTTCAGACAGAGAAGTGTCCTTCGCCCAGCGGGTTCTGAAGGCCATGGAGGAGGCAGAACGGAAAAATTCCGGCGTCCTCTCTCTCGACGGACGGATGGTGGATGCCCCCGTTGTAGCGAAGGCGAGAAAGACTCTCGCCCTGGCGGAAGCCGGCAGGGGCGGAAAAAAAGAGGGGACACGCCATGAAGAATAAGACTCAAGGAAGAGTTCTTCCTGAAAAAATAGAAGGGTACGGAGTCGTCCGGCCCTACGGTCTCAGCTCCATCCAGACACCGGAAATAAAGGGAAAGGGACGTTCGGGAAGCTCCCGTAAAGTGCTCTCATCCCTGGAAGAGGCCTTCCGCAGATCGGAAATCCGGAACGGCATGACCGTCTCCTTTCACCATCACCTGAGAGACGGGGATCTCGTAGTGAATATGGCCCTGGAAGTGCTTGCGGGAATGGGAATCAAAGATCTCATCCTGGCTCCGTCAGCCCTCTTTCCCGTTCACGAGGATATTCTCCGGCACGTCCGGAACGGAACGGTACGGTCCATTCAGGGGAGCGTCAACGGCCCTGTGGGCAGGGCGGCTTCGGACGGGCTCTTCGACGTTCCCATCATCCTCCGCTCCCACGGCGGCCGGGTCCGGGCCATGGAGACGGGAGAGCTTGCCGTGGACGTGGCGGTCCTCGCCGCGCCGACGGCCGACGAAATGGGTAACGTCAACGGCGTGTATGGCCCCTCCGCCTGCGGCTCTCTGGGGTACGCCTTCGCCGACGCCCGGTACGCGAAACACGTCATCGCCGTCACAGACAACCTCGTCCCCTATCCGGCAATTCCCTTCTCCCTCCCTCAAACGGAGGTGGACTGGGTTGTTCCCGTAGACCGCATCGGCGTTCCGGAAAGAATTGTCTCCGGAACCCTCCAGATCACCCGGGATCCCCTGCGCCTCGTCATCGCCGAACAGGTGGCCCGGGTGATCGAGGAGAGCGGCCTGTTTGAGGACGGATTTTCCATGCAAGCCGGAGCGGGAGGGATCTCCCTTGCCGCCTCTGCCTTCGTCCGGGAGAGAATGAAGGCCCGGGGCATCACCGGAAGTTTCATGTCCGGAGGGATCACTGGGCAGAGCGTGGAAATGCTGGAGGAGGGGCTGTTCACCTCTCTGCTTGATGTGCAGTCCTTCGATCTCGAGGCAGCCGCCTCTCTTGCCCGGGACCCCCGCCACGGGGAGATGGGCGCGTCTTTCTATGCGAGCACCGCCTCCAAGGGGTGCGTGGTGGATATGCTCGACGTGGCCGTTCTGGGGGCGACCCAGGTGGATACGTCATTC
>CAYZZX010000007.1:0-40684 GCA_964483085.1 uncultured Synergistaceae bacterium | reverse complement strand
CCGGGGTGCCGTTCTCGTAAACCCCTACGACGAAGATGCTGTCGCGGCCTCCCTCCTTCAAGGTTTTGCCATGGAAGAGGATGAGAAACGGAGAAGAATGAATTTCTTGAGAAAATCCATCGCCCGGCAGAACGTCTTCTGGTGGGTTGATAACTTTCTCCGGGCAGCATCGGGAAGGAAGCTGTCCGACTTTCCCCCCCGCACTATTCCGTCCCTGTGGCCAGGAATCTTTGAGGAGGACGAGGAATAAAAGCTCCGTTTTCTCCATCGGGAGGACAGCGAAGGGATACTTGGGTTATAATCAAAGAAAGAGCCGGATATCCTTTCACTCCGGGGTAGACGGCTCCCTTTGCGGCGGTTTTTTCCGCCCATGACGCTCTCTTTTAGGAGGAATGTACCATGCGAAGTTATGCCCTTGCCATTGCTTTTTCGGTCCTTCTTGCGGCCGTATACGCTTTTCAGAACCCCGGAGACGTCACTGTCCGCTTTCTTGTCTGGACGCGTGATGTTCCTCAGGGCATATGGGAAGCCGCTGTCTTCGCTGGCGGATGCGTTCTCATGTGGGTGGTCTCCCTCTCTGCCTTTCTTGAGCTTCGCACCAGCTACCGCAGCCGCTTCAAAGAGCAGGATATCAAAATAAAAAAACTCGAGGAGGAGAGAATTTCAATCCTCAGAGCCATATCGGGGGGCGACCAGCCGAAGCCCTCACCGGACGGCAAAACTCCTCTGACCCCCTCAGTCTCTGAGAAAGAGCTCAACCCCCTGAAAAAACAGGACGGAGGCTCTTCGGTAAAGTGACGGCACGCTGCAGCACCCGCCATCTCGACCTCTTCACTCCAGCGATTTCGACCGGCAGGCTTGCCGCGTCCTTCGGCTGCTCGCTGCTCACCGCTGCCGTCCTCGAGAGCCGCTCTTCCGGAAGCACATCCGCTCCGGACTTTCCTACTCCGCCCGAGTGGGACGATGCGCTTCTCGATGATCTTCTTCTGGGAGAGGGGGCCGCAGAGGCCGCCGAGCGATGGAAGAGCGCTCCCGATCTCGGGCGCGTTCTCGTCTACGGCGATTATGACGTGGACGGAGTCTCATCCACGACCCTCGCCCTTGATCTGTGCAAGAATAAATCAACGGCTGCAAAGTTTTTCATCCCCCACCGCCACGAGGAGGGGTACGGCCTGCACGCCTCTCTCCTGAAAGATCTTCTCTCCTACGGCTGGGACACCCTCATAATCGTCGACTGCGGCTCAAAGGACAGGGAACTTATCGATATGGCCATCGCTCAAGGGCTTCGGGTCTTCGTCTTCGACCATCATCTTCCCGAGGACGGCCAGCCTCTGCACCATGCGGTGGTCAACCCCCACGGAGAAGGGGGATGCGAAAACGGCAGAGCCCTCTGCGCTGCGGGAGTTCTCTGGGCATGGGCGTGGAAATATTCCATTCTTCCCAGAAAAAAACTTGAAAAGATGACAGACCTCGTTGCTCTCGCCACCCTTGCCGACTGCATGCCTCTGACCTCCCTGAACAGAATGCTCGTCCGACGGGGGATGGATATGATGTCCGCTCTTCCCCGGCCGGGACTCGCCCGGCTCTTTGCCCGGCTGAATCTCTCCGCCCCGTCCATCACGGAGGAGTCCCTCACCATGAGGGTCATCCCGTGCCTCAACGCCGCAGGGAGAATGGAGTTCGCCGATACGGCCGTCACTGTCCTTCAGGGCAGCAGCAGCGCGGAAAAGGGAGTTGAGGACCTTCTCGCCCTGAACAAGCGCCGCCAGACCCTTTCAGGAGAGATCTCCCGGGAGGCCCTGCTCATGCTCGAAAGCTCGGAGGGGTATGTCGCCCTCGGAGAGGAATGGCCTGTGGGTGTGCTCAGCGGCGTCGCAAGCCGGATCTGCAGCAGAAATTCGACCCCCGTTGTTCTTGCCGCTCCCGTGAAGGAGGGGATCCGGGGAACTGTGAGGGTTCCTGAGGGAGGAGACGCCATAAAGCTCCTCTCGGGAATTTCCTCCAGCCTTGATGCCTGGGGAGGACATCGCTATGCTGCGGGGTTCTCCGTCTCCCGGAGGAAGTGGAAGGATGTCGCATCCTTTCTGGAAAAAGAGATGGCGTCCATGGAGATTGCTCCTCCCCGCCTCTCCGCGGTTGCGATGGACCCGGCGGATATCGGCCTGAATGAGTGGAAGGAGCTTGCCTGTCTCGGCCCCTTCGGCAACGGCAATCCAGCCCCCCTCTTTTTCACTGCCAGAAAAGGGAAAGAGCGTCTGCTTCCCCTGGGGAAGGATGGCAGGCACCTGCAGATTGAAAAGGACGGCATCCGCCTTCTTGCCTTCGACGGCGCAGCGGACAGAAATACTCTGAACAGCTCTGAAGGCTGGCTCTATCGGCCTCGTCTCGACTGCTGGAGGGGAACGGAACGTCTCCAGTTTGTGGTGGATTATGTGGTGGTCTGACAGGACCTCCCGGAGAGCATAGCCATGGATTCCAAGGGGATTCTCGAAGGGATGGATACTCATACTGAACGGCAGGTCTCACCTCCTGTCGAGATGGACAGAAAAGCCTCGGGAAAGCTCCGGGACAGCTACATCGGCCGAATTCCGGAGGAAGAACGGGCAATCTCCGTCAAGTTCGCCTGGCACGAGCTCTGGTCGAAGGTCGTCCATTATCTTTCGAAGGAAGAACTCATGCAGCTCGGAGAGGCCCTTGTGCTCGCCGGCGATGCCCACCGGGACCAGAAACGCTCCACAGGGGACCCGTACATCGTTCACAGCATCAACGTAGGGTCAATCCTTGCGGATATGCAGCTCGATGTAGTCACCCTTGTGGCCTCTCTGCTCCACGACGTCCTCGAAGATACGGACGTCACCCTGGAGAAGCTGAAAGAAGCCTTCGGAACTGATGTGGCAACCCTCGTGGACGGAGTGACGAAGCTCGGCAAACTCCCCTTCAAATCCTTCGAGGACTACCAGGCGGAAAACCTCCGCAAGATGTTCGTGGTCATGGCGAAGGACATACGGGTCGTCCTCATCAAGCTGGCGGACAGACTGCACAATATGCGCACCCTTGGCGCCCTCAGAAAGGACAAGCAGCTGCGCATCGCACGGGAGACCCTCGAAATCTACGCCCCCCTTGCCCACCGCCTCGGCATTTACCAGGTCAAGCGGGGGCTTGAGGACCTTGCCTTCAAATACGCCGAGCCGGAGATGTACTATGAGATCCGCCGCAGAGTCCGGAAGAAGCTCCCCGAAAGGGAGGCGGTGGTGAAAAAAGCCCTCACCGTCCTGACGGAGCGGCTTGATCAGGAGGGCATTGAGTGCCGGGTCAAGGGACGGGCAAAGCATTTCTACAGCATCTACGAAAAAATGAACCGCAAAAAACTTCCGGTTGAGCAGCTCTACGATCTTCTTGCCCTCCGGGTCGTGGTGGACGACATCACCGCCTGCTATACGGTGCTCGGCATCGTTCACACCATCTGGAAACCCCTGCCCGGCCAGTTCGACGACTACATCGCCAATCCGAAGACCAACATGTACCAGTCCCTTCACACCACCGTGGTGGGCCCCACGGGAGAACCTCTCGAAGTGCAGATCCGCACACGGGAGATGAACTTTCTCGCCGAATACGGCATCGCTGCCCACTGGCGGTACAAAGAGGGCGGAGGAGGAGTCAACAACCTTGACGCGAAGCTGGCCTGGATTCGCCAGGCCCTTGAGGCCGACCATGACGGATCTCCCGACCCGGGCGAGTTTCTTGAGCGCCTGAAGGAGGACGTCCTCTCCACAGACGTCTTCGTCTTCACTCCTCAGGGGGAGGTGGTCTCCCTTCCGAAGGGGGCGACCCCCCTTGATTTCGCCTACGCCATTCATACTCAGGTGGGAATGAAATGTGTCGGGGCCATGGTGAACAACCGGATCGTCGCCATGGGGTACGAGCTCCAGAACGGCGACATCGTCAAGATCATCACCTCTCCTCAGGGGACACCCTCCCGGGACTGGCTCAAGATCGCCCGGAGCAGCAAGGCTCGAAGCAAAATTCGGGCTCACTTCCGCGCCCTTGAAAAATCCGAACGAATCGAAAAGCTTCAGCGGGGAAGGGAGCTTCTCGAACGGGAGCTGCGAAGAAGAGGCACTCCCGAATTCTCAGAGTTTGAGGAGCTGCTCCCCCTTCTCAACAAGATAGCCAGAGATGGAGGGCACTCCAACGGAGAGGATCTCCTCACCGCCCTCGGGAACGGATCTGCAAGCGTCTCTCAGACAGCCCAGAGGCTCGCCGGAAAGGCGCAGGTGCAGGCCCCTCCTCCTTCCCTTGAACCGGAAAAGCAGGAGAAAACGGAAAAACACGTCTCCTTTTCCGGAAAAAAAGGTGAATCGGATGTCGTGGTGGAGGGAGCGGAAGGAGTACAGGTCGTTCTCGCAAACTGCTGCGAGCCTGTACCGGGAGATGCCATCATCGGTTTTTCCACCCGGACGAGGGGGATCACCGTTCACCGGGCCGACTGCGATAATGTGAAGCACGCCAGAGAAGAGCGGGCTGTGGAGGTTTCCTGGGGAGCCACCGGGCACCGGCGCTTCACCGCCCGTCTGAAGCTCGAGGGTATCGATCGGGGCGGGCTCATCGGCGACGTTGCTCAGGCGATTGTGTCGGGTGAAGGAACCATGTCGGGGATCAAGGCCGGCGTCGTGGGAGGAAATCTCGTGCGGATAAAACTGGAGGTCAAAGTGAAGGACCTCGAACATCTGTATACTGTTGTGGCGAAACTCAACGCCATCAAGGGAATGATTCAGGTCTCGCGGGGGTGAGAATATGAGAGCGGTACTGCAGCGGGTTTCTTCCGCATCTGTGACAGTAGAAGGAAAGGTGACGGGTTCCATCGGGCGGGGAGTCTGCGTTCTCCTCGGAGTCTCCCGCACGGACAGCGATCGGGAGGCGGAGTGGCTGGCGGACAAGATCGTCCACCTTCGGATATTTGAGGACGACGAGGGGAAGATGAACCGGTCCCTCCTCGACACGGGCGGCTCCCTTCTCGCGGTCTCCCAGTTCACCCTCTACGGCAACTGCGCAAAGGGACGGCGTCCCTCCTTTGTCGCCGCCGGAGATCCCGACGAGGCAAACCGCCTGTACGAGGTCTTCAAGAAGGCGGTGGCAGATTTGGGCGTTCCTGTGGAAAGCGGCGTTTTTCAGGCCCACATGATGGTTGAAATAAATAACGACGGGCCCGTCACCCTCCTGCTTGAAAGGGAGGGTGCGGCCCCGAAGACGAAAGGATGCGGAACGGATGAAGTATAAACGGTTTCCCCTCGGCCCATTGTTGACGAACTCCTATCTCCTCTGGGAAGCCGGAGGAGCGGCGTTTCTTGTGGACCCTGCGGGAGAGCTTTCCGAGGTAAGATCCTTCCTCTCGAAAAACGGGCTTTCCCTCAAAGAGGTTTTATTGACTCACGGGCACTTCGATCACGTGGGAGGGCTTGAAGAGGCCCTCTCCATAACAGGAGGCAGTGCGTACATGTCCGCCGGCGATGCCTCTCTCGTGAAAAATCCCGATACCGAAGCCCGGGCATGGATGGGGTCAGATTTTACCGGCACGGATAAGCTTCTCTTTCTCCAGGACGGGGACCATCTCTCCGTGGGGACAATGGACATTGAGGTGATCGCCACCCCCGGCCATACTCCGGGGTGCGTCTGTTATCTCGTGACGGATGGCGCAGATCAGCTTCTTCTTTCGGGAGACACTCTCTTTGCTTCCAGCATCGGCCGGACGGATCTTCCCGGCGGAGACTTCGCCCTTATTGAGGAATCTCTGCTCCGGCTGGCCCGTCTTCCCGACACCCTTCCCGTTCTGCCGGGCCATGGCCCCGAGACGACCATAGGGGCTGAAAAACGAGAAAACCCCTTCTGGCCAACCAGAGAACGGTATATCTGATATCATGAAACTTTCGTCCCTTCCGCCGGAGGAGCGCCCCAGGGAACGCCTTCGCCTGCGGGGTGCATCCGCCCTCTCTGTGGCTGAACTTCTGGCGATCCTCCTCAGGACCGGTACCCGGGGGAAGGATGTCCTCGAGCTCGTCTTCGAGCTTCTGGCCGAGTTCCATGACCTCCGGGGGCTCTCCCGGGCCGAGGAGGAGGAGCTGATGACCTTTCCGGGCCTGGGAGCGAGTAAGGCCTCTTCTCTCATCGCCGCCCTCGAACTGGGGAAAAGGCTCGCAGGGGAGCGGACGGCCCTTCCGAAAGAGGAGAAATGGAGAGTCTCCGTCGAGAAAATCGCTTCGGAGCTTGCGGAAGAGGATCGGGAATATATTCACGCTCTGTACGTCCGGAAGAACGGCACGGTCATCACTGCGGACCGAATTTCATGGGGCGGTATTGATGGAGCCTATCTTGATGTAAAATACCTTCTGCGGAGAGCGATCCGGCTGAATGCGTCAGGGCTTGTCCTCATACATAATCATCCGGATGGAACGCTCTCCCCCAGCACGGAGGACAGAATGCTCACGGATTTTCTTGTTCGGAGAGCCTCTATACTGGATATAAGGCTTATAGGCCATTTCGTGGCGGCGAAGGGAAAGTGGGAGAGCATCCCCCTTCCCGGAGACGTCTGGAAAGAGGGGAATGAAGCGGTTGTTTAAATATCTTTCAGGGATGTTCGGCGGTGATGTAGGCATCGATCTTGGAACCGCAAACATCGTCGTGTATGTCAAGGGCCGGGGGGTTGTCCTCAGCGCTCCTTCGGCGGTTGCGATCCGGAAGCGGCCCAAGGGGGGCGTGACGGACGTCATCGCCGTAGGAAGAGAGGCGAAGGCCATGGCCGGCAAGACCCCGACCGGGGTTTCCACCATCTGGCCTCTTCAGGACGGAGTGATCGCCAACTTCGAAATGACTGAAGAGTTGATCAGGTACTGTCTTCGTGAAGCGGGAGGCGGAAGAGGGGTGCTCTCTCACCCCCGGGTGGTCATTTCCGTACCGGCCGAGGTCACCGAGGTTGAGCGCAAGGCTGTGATCGACGCCACACTCGGTGCGGGCGCCCGGGAGGCCTACGTAGTGGAAGAACCGGTCTCTGCGGCGCTTGGAGTGGGCCTTCCCATCCAGGAGCCCCGGGGAAGCATGATTCTCGACGTGGGCGGCGGCACGAGCGAGGTCGCCGTGCTCTCCCTCGGCGGAATTGTTGTGACGAACTCCCTCCGGACGGCGGGAAGGGACATGGACAGCGCAATCGTGGCCATGCTCCGCCAGCGCTACGCTCTGCTCATCGGAGAAAATACCGCCGAAGAGGTCAAGAACACCATCGGATCCGCCCTTCCTCTCGATCCCGAGATGGAGATGGCCGTGAAGGGAAGAGATCTTGCCGATGGACTGCCGAAGGCCGATGTGGTCAGCTCCGTTGAAGTGCGAGAGGCCCTGGAGCCCATCATTCTGAGAATAGAGGACATGGTGAAGGTCGCCCTCGAGCAGACCCCACCGGAACTCTCCAAGGATATCGTCGACCAGGGGATCATCCTCTCGGGAGGTGTCTCTCTTCTCCGGGGTTTCGCCGAACGGCTTTCAAAGGCCCTGAACACTCCCGTAGTGGTGGCTGAGGATCCGCTCTTCGCAGTTGCCCGGGGTGTGGGGAAAATTCTCGACAACCTCGACGACATGAAAAAAGTTCTCTTTTCCGTGGAGAAGGGTTCCAAATAGGACTCCCGCTTAAGAGAAAGTCTCATGACAGATAAATCTCCGGGAAAAGAATGGATCCATGGCCTTCTCGTAACCATAGCGAGCCTGCTCCTTCTTGCCGCCGCACCCCAGAGGCAGATCTTCCGGGGGGCATCAGATCTTCTCGGAACGATTCTGAGCATTCCGGAATATCCGGCCGTCATCCTCGAAAAAACGGCCAGGGAGACGGCCTTCTGGCTTCGGGATAGAAGGGGTCTGCAGACGCGCCTGGAAACTCTTGAGGAGGAAAATGTGCGGCTCAAGGTCGCATGGTCGGTCGGCTCCGCCCTTCATCTTCAACAGGAGCTCGACAGGCTCTCCGGCTATGCCCGGGTGACCCTGAGGGAACCCTTCTCATGGTGGTCTGAAGTCCGGATCAACAAGGGGCTCCGGGACGGCATACGTGCAGGGGACCCGGTCCTGCAGCACGGCTTTCTCGCCGGGCGCGTCACCTCTGCCGAGGCGGGCTTCGCGTGGGTTGAGCTGATCACGTCCTCCTCTCTCATGGTTCCTGTGGTCATCGAACAGACCCGGGATCTCGGCGTGGTCGCCGGAGACGGAGAGGGAGGGCTCTGGCTGCTCTATGTTCCGGAAGGACGCTCCCTTGCCGAAGGCATGACAGTGAGTACCGCCATGGTGAGCGAGGCCCTTCCTCCGGGGATCAAGATCGGTTCCCTTTCACCTGAAACCCGAAGGGACAGCAATTCGTACCTCGCCTGGAGGGTCGTGCCCGGTTCATCCCTCTCTCATCTCTACGCCCTCGAAGTTCTGGACGGAACTCTGAAGGCCGTCTCCGCTCCGAAAGGGGGAGCCAAGTCGCCATGATCTATCTTCTCTCCTGGTACGCTCAGGATTTTCTTCAGGTACTGGGCACCGGAACGGCCCTTGTCCCCGAGGTTTTCCTCCTGACCCTCGTGCTGCTTTCCGTGTTCCGCCCCGAGAGAGGAACGGAGATTCTCTGGGCCGCCTTTTTCGGAGGAGTTCTGTGGGATCTCCGCTGGGTCGGTTTTCCCGGCATCACGTCCCTCGTGTACGGGATCACACTCACGGCAATGCAGTTGTTCTGGAATTCTCTTCCCGTCTCAGGAAGAACCGTCCCCCTCTTCGGGGCGTCCCTTCTGGGGGCGAGCATTCCCATCGCCTTCACGCGCATATTCCTCTCAGGTCACAGAGAGGGCGGTGTTTTCATCGCCTGGCTGCTCCAGCAGAGCTACATGCTTCCTCTCCTTCTCCTCGCCTGTGCTTTCTACGCCTGGAGGCTGAAGAACAGCGATGTCTGATCTGAGGGCTCTTCTCGACGAAAGGCTGAAGCTCTGGCGATGGATCATTGCCGCTACGCTCATTTTCCTCGGAGCGGGGCTGTATTACTTTCAGATCCTTCACGAAGATACCTATGTGCGTCTCGCGTCGGGCAATCGCCTGCGGTTCATACGCTTTCCTCCTATTCGCGGAGAGATCTACGACCGCAACGGCGCGCCCGTGGCGGCAAACGTCACTACCTTCGATATTCTGGGATATCCCCTCGATATCGAGAAAAACGACATGATCAACCACCTCGCGGAGCTTCTCTCCAGACACGGCATCCCCGTCACGGTGGAGGAGCTTCTGAAGAATGTAAAAAAACAGTACTGGGCGCCCTATCGGGTCGTCCGGGTCGTCACGAATATTACGCTGGCCCAGATGGCGGATCTCGTGGCTGACCCTGAATTCCCAAGACAGTTCTTCCCCCTGCCCGTCCGGAGAAGGACCTACCCCGCAGGCAGCCTTGCCTCGCACATCACAGGGTACGTGGCCGAAATCAGCGAAAACGAGATGAAGCAGGCCGCGGGAAAGGGGTACGCGGGAGGCGATCAGACGGGGAAAACAGGAATTGAACGCCAATATGAAGATCTCCTGAGAGGAACTCCCGGAGAAGAGTCTGTCGAAGTGGATGCCCGGGGGCGGCGGGTCAAGAGTATCCATATCCGCCCGCCCGAACGGGGAGAGGATCTGCATCTCTCCCTCGACCTCGGTGCCCAGCGCCTTGCCGCCGATCTCATGAAGGGGTTCCGGGGAGCCATCGTCGTCATGGACGTGGACACGGGAGAGCTTCCCGTCCTCTACTCCTCTCCGTCCTACGACAACAACCCCCTCGCCTGGGGCGTGTCGTCGAGGGAGTGGAACGCTCTGATGACCGACCCCGAAAAACCCATGCTGGACAGAAGCATAGGAGGGCAGTATCCTCCGGCCTCCACCTTCAAAGCCCTTGTGGCCCTGGCGGCCCTGACGGAAAAAGCTGTGACCCCCTCCACCACATTTTTCTGTTCCGGACAGTTCCCTCTCGGGAGACGGGTTTTTCGGTGCTGGAAACGTTCGGGCCATGGCACCATGAACCTGCTGACCGCCCTGCAGAACTCCTGCGACGTCTATTTTTATCAGGTGGGTCTGAAGCTCGGCATAACGAAGCTGATGAAATGGTCGCGACTCTTCGGCCTCGGTTCCCCCACAGGGATCGACCTGCCGGGGGAGAGTTCCGGAACGACCGCCGGACCCGACTGGAAAAAAGCCCGCATCAAGGAAGCCTGGTACCTCGGCGATACGGTCAACTATTCCATCGGCCAGGGCTTTCTTCTCACCACCCCGATCCAGCTTGCCCGCCTCTACGCCGCCCTCGCCAACGGCGGGATGCTCGTGACGCCCCACCTCTCCTCCGAAGGAGGAGAGCCTCCGAAGAAGCTGGATATCTCCCAGAAGGATCTCGACATCGTGCGAAAGGGGCTCGACTATGTCGTAAGCCGGGGAACGGGCCGCCAGGCGGGGAGTTTCGGAATCACCGTGGCGGGAAAAACGGGAACAGCTCAGAATTCCCAGGGGGATGATCACGCCCTCTTCGCCGGATACGCTCCCATGGACGATCCGAAATATGTCGCCGTTGCATTTATAGAAGGAGGGCTTCACGGAAGCTCCGTAGCCTCGCCCATGGTCGGAGAGATCCTGTCCTATCTCCTCCTTCCCGAGTCGAGGGCAAAAACTCAATGATTTCGCAGGGAGGAACGAATATGTCCTACGTGATGAATAAAAAGAAAGCCTCAGAGGGGGGAATTATTCTCAAGGGAACGGGATACGGCCTTCGGATGATCTTCCCTGAAGACCCGTCGGAGGAGGAGATATTCTCCTCCCTTGGAAAACTTTCCGCCGAAGTCCCCGTCCTTTCGGGCAGTCTCGGCATCGTCCTTGATTTTCAGGGACGCCATCTGAGCCGCAGCTTCATTCTGCGCCTCCTGTCGGAGTTCGTCTGGCCCCGAAATATGCGGGTCCTCTCCTGGATATGCCTCGACGGAGAGACTATGAACGATCTGAGAAGCATGGGGGCGGCCACGGGAGAGCCCGTGCCGGAGAAAACCGGAGGAGGAGAGAAATCGGCTCCCGGTTCCCTCATTCTTCACCGCTCTCTTCGATCCGGGCAGAGGGTGGAGCATGACGGAGATATCCTCATCATCGGCCATGTGAACGATGGAGCCGAACTTTTCGCCTCGGGGAGCATCTACGTTTGGGGAAGGCTCAAGGGCATCGCCCACGCCGGGCTCGACGGCGGAGAAGAGCATACGGTGGTGGCGGGACTCTTCGAGGCCGCCCAGGTCCGCCTCGGATCAAAGGTGAGCGCGTCTCTTGGAAGCGATATGGAATGGTGGGGAAAACCTGTTATCATTACCTGCGAGAACAATTCCCTTGTCGTGAGGGAACTGCAGCTATAAAAAGATCCCGCAGGGCTCTGCAGATAGAGCGCCTGACGGGCCGGAAGGGGAGAATTTTTTTGGATCCTCGCGTCATCGTAATAACTTCGGGAAAAGGCGGTGTGGGAAAGACCACCTCCACATCGAATCTAGCCGTGGCCCTCGCACGGGGAGGGCACCGTGTCGTTGCCGTCGACGCCGACATCGGCCTTCGCAATCTTGACGTGATCATGGGGCTTGAAAACCGTGTGGTCTATAACTTCATTGATGTTCTGGAGGGGACCTGCAGGCTTCACCAGGCCCTTGTCCGGGACAAGCGGGTGGAGAACCTCTTTCTTCTTCCTGCGGCCCAGACGCGGACAAAGGACGCGGTGAATTCCGCCCAGATGGAAGAGCTGTGTACTATGCTCCGGAAGGAGTTCGACTTTATTCTGCTCGACAGCCCCGCCGGGATCGAAAGCGGATTCCGGAATGCCGCTGCGGGAGCCGATGAGGCCATTGTCATCGCCACTCCCGAGGTCTCCTCCGTACGGGATGCCGACCGGATTATCGGTCTTCTTGAATCCATGGGAAAGACCCCCATCCGCCTCGTCATCAACCGCCTTCGGCCGAATCTTGTCAGCCAGGGGGATATGCTCGACGTCAGCGACGTCCTCGATATTCTCGCCATCGATCTCCTGGGGATCGTTCCGGAGGACGACAGTGTGGTGAAGGCCGCCAACAGGGGCGAACCCCTTACCTTTACGGATACGTCCCCTGCGGCAAAGGCCTTTCAGAGAATCGCCCTGCGGATTGCCGGAGAAGAAGTGCCCTTTCCGAAATTCGACGAAGACCGGTCGTCGGGTTTTTTTGCCGCCCTGCGCAAGTTTTTCGGACGAACGGAATAGGAGGAAGAGGAGATGCCCATAGAATTTCTTAAAAAGTTTTTTTCCCGGGGTGGTTCAAAGAACACCGCCAAGGAAAGACTGCAGATCGTCCTCATTCACGATAGAGCCGACATTTCCCCCGAGATGCTAGAGAACCTCCGGAGGGATATGATCGGCGTCATCACACGGTATATGGATATCGATACGTCGAAAATCGAAATGGACTTTGACAGGGAGGACCGTTCTGTGGCCTTCGTGGCAAACATACCCGTCATCCGGATCAAGCGAACACCCCTGCCGGAGGAGACCGGAGGAGAGAAAAAAGACGATGGAGGAAAAAAGACTCAGTCTAAGAGAAAAACTGGTCGGGCTGGATAAGCTCCAGCTTCTGCCGGCACTTCTTCTTTTTTCCCTCGGAATTCTCTCCATCTACAGCGCGGGGGCAGGGGCGTCCGGAGGAGGAATGAAGTTTGCCCTTCGCCAGCTTGTCTGGGGGGGTATTTCCGCCGCTGCTTTTTTATTTGTGCTGCATATCGGCCATGCCCGGATCTTCGGCCTTGCCTATCCAATCTACGTCGGGACATTGGCGGTTCTTTTCTCCGTCATGGTCCTCGGATTGACCGTCAAAGGATCGCAGAGCTGGCTCTCTCTGGGGTTTCTCCGGTTTCAGCCCTCCGAGTTCGGCAAGGTGGCCCTCATTCTCGTACTGGCGAAACACCTCTGCCGCTATCCGCCCCTGAAGGCCTCCACATTTCTCTCCGCCCTGGGGCTGGCCGGCGCATCGGGAGTGCTCGTCCTTCTTCAGCCCGATGCCGGGAGCGCCCTCGTCTACGGCGCCATCACCCTTGTGGCTGTCATCGCCGCCGGAACACCCTGGAAGTATCCCCTCACCCTCGGCGGCACGGCTCTTGTATCCATCCCCTTCGTCTGGGGGATATTGAAAGAATATCAGAAGGCCCGCATCATGGTGTTCATCGATCCCTGGTCCGATCCGCTCGGCGCGGGGTACAATGTCATACAGTCCCGCATTGCCGTAGGATCGGGCGGCCTGCTCGGCAAGGGGTTTCTCGAGGGAATGCAGAGCAAATTGCGATTTCTTCCCGAGCCCCATACGGACTTCATCTTCAGTGTTTTCTCAGAGGAGTTCGGTTTTGTGGGGGCCATAGGTATCCTGCTTCTTTTCGGTCTTTTATTCTGGCGGCTTCTCGATGCGGGAATTCGGACAAAGGACAGCAGGGCGAAGGTGCTCATCGCCGGCATTTCGGCATGGATCTGGTTTCAGACGGCCGAAAGCATCGGCATGAGCATGGGCCTTCTTCCCGTCACGGGACTGCCCCTCCCCTTCGTGAGCTACGGAGGAAGCTCCCTTCTCGCCCTTTCGATAGGCCTTGCACTGGCCCAGAGCGTCTATCTCTCCACGCTGAAAAGCTATTGAGTGAGGAAGGGCAGTCGAAAAGAGAGAGCGGCAGAGTATGATGAAAAATTTGAGGGTGGCTGCTTCCGTCCGGTTTCCGCCGGACGGAACGGACTGTCCTGCAGGAGGATTTTTATGAAATATCCGGAATATAACGACGAGATGTGGCCCCTTCTTTCCGATGTGAAGCGCCCGTCCCGGTACGCAGGATGCGAGTTCGGTGCCCGTCCGCCGAAAGAGGAGGAAAAAGGCCTTGTCCGTTTCTGCCTGGCCTTTCCAGACGTCTATGAGATTGGAATGAGCTTCCACGGATTTCAGATTCTTTATTTTCTTCTCAAGGATCACCCTCATGCAGATGCCGAGAGGGTCTATTGTCCATGGACGGACCTCGAGACCCTGCTGAGAGAGAGCGGCCAACCCCTGACGAGCATCGAAAGTCCTCGGGCGATGTCGCAATTCGACGTGGTGGGCTTCACCCTCCAGTATGAACTGAGCTATACGAACATTTTGACCATGCTCGATCTCGGAGGAATCCCCCTCCTGTCCGAAGACCGGGGAGAGAAAGATCCCCTCGTGTGCGCCGGGGGAGTCGGAGCGCTGACCCCCGAACCCCTCGCTCCCTACATCGATTTTTTCTGCGTCGGCGACGGAGAGGATCTCCTTCCCGAGGTGGTGAATGCCCTCTCCCGGACGGAAGGATTGGCGAGAGCAGAGCGTCTTGATGTCCTTTCCCGGATCGAGGGAGTCTATGTTCCCGCCCTGGTGGAAGCTCATTATGACGAAACGGGAGGCGTCCGGATGAGCTTCTCCGGCAGAGAGGATGAGCTTCCCATACGCCGGCGTGCAGTTCCCATATTTGATGACGCCTATTTCCCCTCCATGCTCCTCGTCCCTTCCGGAGGGATCGTTCACGACCGGGTCCCCGTGGAACTCTTCCGCGGATGCACCAGGGGGTGCCGCTTCTGCCAGGCCGGAATGGTGACCCGTCCCGTCCGGGAGCGGTCCGCCTCTTCGGTGGTTGAAAAAACGGTGGATCTCGTTCAAAAGACGGGGTGGGAAGAGGTTGGGCTCCTCTCCCTCTCCTCCTGCGACTACACGGACATCCGTCCCGTCATCGGGGAGTTGACGGAGCGCCTGTCACCCATGAACGTCACCATAAGCCTCCCCAGCCTCCGGATGGACACCTTTTCAGTCAACCTTGCCGCCCAGGTGCAGTCCGCCGGAAGAGGAGGAGTCACCTTCGCTCCGGAGGCCGGTACCCAGAGGCTCCGGGATGTCATCAACAAGGGCGTCACCGACGAGGATTTTGATGCCTGCCTTTCCGCCGCTTTTCAGGCGGGGTGGGATCGGGTCAAGCTCTATTTCATGATGGGCCTCCCCACTGAGACGATGGAAGATCTCGACGGAATCGTCCGGATGGGGGAGCGGGCGCTCGCCCTCGGAAAGCGCTATAAAAAAAGAGCGAAGATCACCCTTTCCGTGGCCGGCTTTGTTCCCAAGCCCCATACGCCCTTTCAGTGGGAAGCCCAGCTCTCCATCGAAGAGCTCCGGGAGCGGGGGCGGTACCTCAAAAACGCCGTCAGCCGTCTCTACGGAGGGAAAAACAGCCCCCTGACCCTTAAATATCACGAACCGGAACAGACCTTTCTCGAGGGAGTCTTCGCCCGGGGAGACCGGAGGCTTGCCCCGGTACTTCTCGCCGCATGGAAGAAGGGCGCCCGCTTCGACGGATGGACCGAGACCTTCTCATGGCCTCTCTGGAGGGAGGTCTTCTCCGAACAGGGGGTCGATCCTGCCTTTTATACATCCCGGGAACGTCCCTTCGATGAGCCCCTCCCGTGGGATCATATCGATGCCGGGGTCTCCAGAGAATTTCTCGCCCGGGAGAGCAGGCTTGCCCGAGAGGGGATCCTGTCCCCCGACTGCAGATCTATCGGTTCTGACGAGGGCAGTCCCTGCCGGTTCTGCGGCATAATTGACTGCCCCGTGGCGGAAGGGAAGGACAGGTCATGAGCAGAGTACGCCTGACCTTCTCAAAGCGGGGAAGGGCCTGCTTCATCCCCCATATCGCCCTCCCCACAATTTTTTCCCGTGCAGGGAGAAGAGCGGGCATCCCCTTCGAACTCTCCGAGGGGTTTACCCCCCGGCCGAGGATCAGTCTGGGACCTGAACTCTCCGTGGGGGTCCCGGCCCTTTTCGAACCCTTTGAAGCCCGCCTTTCCTTCTGGAATTCCACCATGCAGGAGGAGTGGAACGCCTGTCTGCCGGAGGGGTTCGCCCTCACCGGAAGCGTCGAGATCACAGACCTTCCGGGAACCCCCGGAGCACGGACCCTGAGCAAATGGTGCGAAGCGGCGTCCTGCCTGCTGGCCCTTCGAAAGGGGGTAGAGGGGACGGACCGGATTCCGGACTGCCTCGAAAATCTTCTGCAGAAGGAGGAACTCTTCTTCTTCGAAGAGCCTTCCGATCTGCCCGAAGGTTTTTTCCGCTGTATCATGAAGGATCCCTCCCGCAGAGGTCCCGGCATGCTCGTGAAGGCCCTTATGGAGGCTGAAGTCATTCGGGGATGGCCCGAGGTCTTTCTTCTTCGTGAGGCCGTCGGCACCCTCGATCCGGGGCTCCCTCCCCATACCTCCCCACGGGTGCTTCCCCTCGCCCGGTCTGCAGATGGAGCAGAGGATGAACCCTCTCTCGCTGCCCTGGAAGGAGAAAAATCATGAAATCCCGAAGAAGCAGAAGAAGAAAAAAAACAGTCACCCCTCGCCCGGAGGTGTCTCCGGAGGAGCAAAAAACCCTCGAAAATACTCCTGCAGACCGGCCTGACACCCTGTCCCGGAAGATCATCGCTAACTGCCTTGAACCGGAGGAGACACGGGTTGCCATCATAGAGGACGGCCGGTTATCGGAGCTCTACGTGGAGAGAATGTGGGAGCGCCAGAAAGCGGGAGAAGTATACAAAGCCCGGGTTGAAAGCGTTCTGCCGGGAATCCACGCAGCCTTCGTCAACCTCGGCGACGGCAGAAACGCTTTTCTCTATCTGAACGACGCCGGAGGGCTCGATCTTCAGCCCAACCAGGAGATCCTCGTTCAGGTCACGAAGACCGCCCGGAAAAATAAGGGTGCCCGGGTGACATCCCGTATTTCCCTTCCCGGCCGCTACGCGGTGCTCGTCCCTCACGGTAAAGAAGCGGGAGTTTCAAAGCGGATTACCGACGACCACGAGCGCAGGAGGCTCAAGACGATCGCCCGAAAACTTCGGGGAGAGGACTACGGAATCATCCTCCGGACCGCATCGGAGGGAGCTGACGAAGAGTCCCTCGCTCACGATGTGGAGACCCTCCTCGCCCTGTGGCGAGATATCGAACATCACGAAAAAATTCAAAGCGCTCCCTGCCTTCTCTACCGGGACCTCGGGCTTCTTGGACGGGTTCTGCGGGACGAGCTCACCCACTCCGTCTGCGAGATCATCGTGGACGGAGAGGAGGAGTACGCCAGTGTCACGGGGCGCCTTTCAGCTCTCTGTCCGGGATCTCTGCCTGAAGTGACCCTCTACCGGGGAACGAACCCCCTCTTTGAATTCTACGGCATCGAAAAGGAGATCGACGCAGCCCTCGAGCGGAAGGTATGGCTCCCTTCCGGAGCCTATCTCGTCATCGACTACACCGAGGCGCTCACGGTCGTCGACGTGAACACGGGGAAATTCATAGGCAAGACCGACCTCCGCCATACCGTTCTCGCCACAAATCTCGAGGCCGCCGGTGAAATCGCCCGGCAGCTCCGGCTTCGGGCCATCGGCGGGATCGTTGTGATCGACTTCATCGATATGGATCACGCCGAGGACAAAGAGAAGCTTCTTGCCCGCCTTGAGGAAGTATTTCTGCCGGACCGTTATCGAGCCAGGGTCTTCGGAGTCTCCCGGCTCGGCCTCGTGGAAATCACCCGGAAACGGGCCCGTCCGGATATACGCACCACCCTCACCCGAAGCTGCCCCTTCTGCGGCGGCACGGGGATGGTCTACCGGGAGGACACCATCTCCATGACCATAAAGCGTTTTTTGAGAAAGGTGTCCGGCGCGAACAAATCCGAAGCCCTTCTTCTCGAGGCCAATCCCGTAGTGGCTTCCTACATCCGTGAGACATACCTCTCTCCCTGGGAGGAGGAGCTCGGACGGCGGATCTTCATCGCGGCCGTTCCTGATTTTCCATGGAGTAAATACCGTCTCGACGCCCAGGGAGAGCTCGAACAGATAGAACGGCGCATCGAACAGATTGAGAAATGGGAGGCCCCCCTCGTTGTTTATCGAACGGCTTCATCTTAAGGGGTTCAAAAGCTTCGGTTCAGCCTCCGAACTTCTTTTTTCTCCGGGCCTCACCGCCATCGTCGGGCCGAACGGAAGCGGAAAGAGCAACCTCCTCGACGCCCTCCGATGGGTTCTCGGCGACGCCAGCGCCCTTCGTCTGCGCATCGCCAGGCAGGGGGACCTTCTCTTTTCCGGAAGCGCCAGCCTGTCTCCGGCGTCCCGGGCGGAGGTCACTCTCTCCCTTCGAAAGGACGATCGGGAGGCCTCTCCCCGATGTCTCCTGAAGCGCTTCTATTCTGCAGATACCGGCACCGTCCTCACCGTCGACGGTGTGCGGATGCGCCTGGCGGACCTCGACGGAGTGAAGCGCCTCTGGCATCTCGAAGGGGATCAGTTCGCCTTCATCGGCCAGGGAGAGATCGCCGACACAATCCATCATCGCCCCGCTCAGAGAAGGGCCCATCTTGAGGTGCTTTTCGGAATCGACCAGTACAGAAAGAAAAGGAACGAGTCGTTGGTCAGGCTCACCGCTGCCGGTGAGGAGAACCGCCGCCTTGATGCTCTGCTCGCCGAACTGACCCTCCGCAGAGACTTCCTCGCCCCCGCTGCGGAGATCGCCCGAAGAGCCCGCTCGCTCACGGATGAACTTGAAGAAAAACGGAGGACGGCCTATTTCTACCGGCGATTCCTCCTCGAGGAGGAGATAAAGACTCTCGGAGAGGACCTCTTCCTTCTCGAAAAAAGCGCAGGGCAAAAATTCCGGTGGAAAGAGCTGTGGGAGAAAATGGGTGCTCGATCCCTCTCTCAGAGAGGGGCCCTCGAGGAGAAAATCGCAAGGCTTCGGAGTGAACGGGAGGAGCTCGTCACCCGGAGGGCCGCGCTGCAGCGGAACTGCTTCGCTGCGGCTGCGTCCGTGCGGGAGATCAAAATCCGTCTCGAGGCTCTGGCGAAGGAGAGGGAGGATCTCTCAGAAAAAATCCGCCTTCGGGAAGCCGAAGCCGGCGGCCTTCTCGGACAGGAGGAGCAGCTGACCCGGGAGCACCGCTCTCTTCAGGAGGAGTGCGGCGTGCTGCGAAAATCCTTCGAGGAGCACTTCTCCCGCCTGGAGGAGGAGCGAACCCGCAGAAAAAAACGCCTCGATTCTCTTTCCGCCCTTCTTGCTGAGAAGGAGATCCTCGCCTCAAAGCTCCAGTCCAAAGAGGCCGTGGAGAAAAACTGCGCAGCGGACCTCTCCTCGGCGGTAAAATCCATAGAAAATCTCGAGAAAACGGACGTCTCACTGAAGGAAAAACTCCGCGGTGCCGCAGAAGAGGAGGAGACAGCCCGGGAACTGCACGGAACCTCTCTGGCTCAATGCCGCACCACCGCGTCGGTGATGCAGCAGGGTAAGAAGGAGAAAATAACTCTCGAGCGAACCCTTGAGGACTTGAAAAACGCCCAGACCACCCTCTCTCCGGAGCCGGTGCGGGTTCTGGTTTCCGCGTCGCGCCTCGGAAAGCTGGCATTTCCCGTCCGCGCCGCCGCCGAGGCCTTCACCTGTCCGGCGGAATTCACCCTTGCCCTCGAGTCCTGGCTGGGCGGAAGGCAATACTGGATCCTCGTCCACACCATTGATCAGGCAGGTCGCTGCATTGAGCTCCTGAAGGAGCGCCGGGCGGGACGGGCGACCTTCCTTCCTCTCGAGCGAAGCCGGCCGCGCTCTCCATCCCGGGGGTTTTCCCTCCCCTCGGCGGGCATCGCCGGATGGGCAGCCGACCTGATCACCCCTGCGGAGGAATGGCGGACCGCAGTGGAGCATCTCCTCGGAGATCTCCTGCTGGTGAATACCTACGCTGTCGGCGCGGAGATCCTTCGCAGAGGGGCGTCCTTTCCCGTGGCCACCCTCGAGGGGGATGTCTTCGCCCCCTCGGGTACGGTGAGCGGAGGAAAGGGCCGGTCCACCGGAGGGGCCATTGAGCGGAGGCAGCGGATCGCCGCCGTCGAGGAGAAGATAGCCGCAGGCGGCGAAGCCCTTCGCCTCCTCTCCCTTCGCCTCGAAGAGGAGGAGAAAGAGGAGCGAACACTCTCCTCCAATAAAGACGAATGCAGCCTTCAGGTGCGGGAAATTCGCGACAGCCTTGAGAGAAATAAAAGAGAGCTGTCTCTGGCCGTCGACAGAAAAATCCGCCTTGAAAAGGAAATTGCCTCCGCCCGGCAGGATATCCAGATGCTCAAGGCAAGAACTGACGCAGTCGCTCTGGAGGCGGAGGCTCTTCGGAAAGAAGACCGCCCTGCGGAAGGCTCTTCTCAAGAAAAGATGGCCGAAGAGCTGGCGGAAAAGGAGAACCTCCTCGCCCTTGCCGGAGAGCGCCTCCTCGGCAGGCGCACTCTGCGGAAACGGGCGGAGGAGGAGCTCGAGACAGAGCGGCAGCGAATGGTCCTTCTGAACAAGGAGACGGAGCAGATTCTCAGCAGAGAAGGTGACGAGAAGGAGCGTCTCTCCCTCTGGGGACGGGAGCAGGGAGCTATCTTCTCCTCTCTGAAGGAAAAAGAAGGGGCCTTGAAGCTCCTGCTTGAACGGGAAAAGGGGTTTCTCTCCCGGGCGGGGCGGATCGCCTTCCGGACCAAAAAGGCGGCAGAGGAAGCGGGAGCCCTGCGGGAAAACCTGGCGGCTCTCTCCTTCAGAAAAAACTCTCTCGAGGGGGAAATCGGCCGCCTTGCGGAGCAGGAGGAAGAGAAGTATCCCTATCGGCGGGAAGATGTCCCCGCGGCCCGGGACGGTACCGCCGCCGAGGGGGCAGTGCGACGGCTCGAACGGGAGCTGAAAGCTCTCGGGCCGGTGGAGTGGGGCGCCCTCTCCGAGAGAGAGGCTCTGTCGGAACGGATCGACTACCTCACCGGGCAGCTTGACGATGTAAAGGCCGCCGTGACGGAGCTCCAGGCCATCGTTGACGAGACTGACAGGCAGGTGTCGGAGCTCTTCAATGCCGCCCTCGAAAATATCAACTCCCGGTTCGACGCCCTCTTCCGGAGGCTCTTCGGCGGAGGAGAAGCCCGCCTTCAGCTCGAGGAGAGAAGCGCCCCGGGCAGCGGCACCGGCCCCGAAGAAGAGGAGGAAAAAGAAAGCTCCTCCCCTTGGGACAGAGGGGTCGAGATCGTCGCCCGCCCTCCGGGAAAACACCTTCAGAATCTGGCCCAGCTCTCGGGAGGAGAGCAGTCCCTCACGGCCATCGCCCATCTTTTCGCCTCCATGGAGGTGGCGAAGGTCCCCCTTGCGGTGCTGGACGAGGTGGACGCCGCCCTCGACGAGTCGAATCTCCTCCGCTTCGGCGAACTGGCGAAAGAGTATGCCCTCGGAGGAGGGAGTACGGGGCGCAGAGGAATTCAGCTCCTCGTCATGACCCACAGGCGGGCGACCATGGAGCGGGCGGACATCCTCTACGGAGTCACCCTCGCCGAGCCGGGGCTTTCGAAGGTCATCGGAATGCGGATGAGCGACTGGGTCGAGCCGGACGTTGAACCCGGAGGGAAAAGGAGATGACCTTCACCCGCGACGAGATTCTCTACGGCGCTCTCACCCTCGAGCAGCCCCTTCCGGGGCCGAGGGTCAATGTGGATACCATCCTCCTCGCGGCATGGGTGCGCCCTCCCTTTCCTCCCTCAAAAGGAGGGGTTCTTGAAATGGGGTGCGCCTCCGGTGCGGTGGTTCTTCTCCTCGCCCTCCGGTTTCCTCATGTCCCCCGTCTGACGGGGATGGACATTCAAAAGCCCCTCGTGGAGATGGCCCGGAGAAACGCCCTCGAAAACGGCCTGTCCGACCGGGTCTCCTTCTTCGAGGGGGACGTGCGAACCGTTGACACGACGCTGCCCCCCCGCTCCTACTCTACAGTTGTTATGAACCCCCCTTACGAAGAGCCCGGCCGGGGGCGCCTTCGGGCCTCTCTGGAGGAGCAGACCGCCCGGCAGGGGTTTTTCTGCTCCCCCGATGATGTGGCCCGGGCGGCCCGGCATCTTCTTCCCTTTCGGGGTCGGCTGTACCTCATATTCAAGGCTGCCCGGGCGGCGGAGCTTTTTACCGCCCTCCGCTCTCAGGAGCTGGAGCCGAAGAGAACCCGCTTCGTCCACCCTCTTCCGGGGCGCCCGTCCTCGGTGGTGCTCGTGGAGGCCTCGGCGGGAGGGAAGCCCGGAATGGTCGTGGAGCCTCCCCTCTATATCGAGGACGGCCGCGGCTCCTATACGGAGGAATTGATGAAAGCCTATACGAAGGAGGGATTGCCGTGCCGCTCGTAATCGTACCCACTCCTGTGGGAAATCTCGGCGACATGACCGCGAGAGGTCTTGATGAACTGCGGAAGGCGGACCTCATCGCCTGCGAGGATACCCGCACCTCCCTGCCGCTCCTCCGGCACTTCAGCATATCCCGCCCCCTCGTCGCCTATCACTCCTTTAATGAAAAAGCGAAAGCGGAGGAGCTTCTCTCCCGCCTGAAGGGGGGTGCCACCGTCGCCCTCATCTCCGACGCGGGAACTCCGGGGATATCCGATCCCGGCTATGAAATCATCCGTCAGTGCATCGCAGCCGGAGCTGAGATCACCGTTCTGCCCGGAGCGACAGCCTTCGTCCCAGCCCTTATCCTCTCGGGACTGCCTCCCTACCCCTTTCTCTTCTACGGTTTTCTTCCCGATAAAAAGGGGGAGCGGGAGAAGGCCATCCTCTCCGTGGCGTCTCTGCCGTGGACTCTCATCTTCTACCTTTCACCTCACAAGGCGGAAAAACATCTGGAGCATCTCTGCGAGCTTCTCGGAGACCGCAGCGCCGCCCTCGTTCGGGAGATCAGCAAGATCTACGAGGAGGCCCGCCGGGGAACCCTCTCCTTCCTCACAGAGTCCGTCCGGAACGGAGTGAGGGGAGAACTTGTCCTCGTCGTGGAGGGGGCGGAGGCGAGCGTTCCTTCGCCGGAGATCTGGCAGGAGACGGCCAGGGAGCTTCTGAAGCAAGGGAATTCCCCCCGGGAGGTTGTCAAAATCCTCTCAGGGGAGTATGGTTTATCGAAAAATGAGGTCAAATCCTTTCTCTTCGGAGAGGGAAAATAAAAGCTTTCGACCAGTATTTTCAGGAGGGAATTTTATGACAGCCAGTTCACAGGAACAGCGGAAAGCCTTTTATCTCACCACGCCGATCTACTACGTCAACGACATCCCCCACATCGGCCACGCCTATACCACCATCGCCGCCGACGTTCTGTGCCGGTACAAGAGGATGACGGGACACGACGTCTTCTTTCTCACCGGAACGGACGAGCACGGCCAGAAGATACAGCAGACGGCCCTCGCCAAGGGGATCACCCCCCTCGAGCTCGCCGACAGGACTGTGGTGAATTTCAAAGAGCTCTGGAAGGTCCTCGGCATCTCCAACGACGACTTCATCCGGACGACGGAGGAGCGCCACTGCCGCACGGTCCAGGCGATCTTCAAGAAGCTTCTCGATCAGGGAGATATCTACAAGGGCGCCTACGAAGGGTGGTACTGCGTCCCCTGCGAGACCTACGTGCCCGAGAGCAGCATGGGGGAGGACAAGGCCTGCCCCGACTGCAAACGCCCCCTGCAGATGATGAAGGAGGAGAGCTATTTCTTCCGGGCCTCGAAGTACGTGGACCAGCTCCTTGAGTATTACCAAAAGAATCTCAGAGCCGTAATGCCCCGGAGCCGCTACAACGAGATCGTCAGCTTCCTGAAAGGGGGCGTCCGTGACCAGTCCATCTCGAGGACGACCCTGAAATGGGGCATTCCCGTTCCCGGGGACGACGCTCACGTGGTCTACGTCTGGTTCGACGCCCTGATCAACTATGTCACCGCCTGCGGCTACCTCGACGACCCCGAAAAATTCGCCCGCTACTGGCCCGCGGCTCATCATCTGGTGGGGAAGGACATCATTCGTTTTCACTGCGTCATTTGGCCCATCATGCTCCTCGCCCTGGGCGTCACTCCTCCCGTCTCGGTCTTCGCTCACGGCTGGTGGACCGTGGAGGGAGAGAAGATGTCCAAATCGACGGGGAACGTGGTTGACCCCTTTGAAATGGTGGACCGGTACGGCCGGGATGCCTTCCGGTATTTCCTCCTCCGGGAGGTGCCCTTCGGCAACGACGGAGACTTCTCCGAAGCGGCCCTCGCAGGGCGGATCAACTCCGACCTCGCCAACGACCTCGGAAATCTGCTGAACCGAACCCTTCAGATGATCGATAATTTCAGCGGCGGTGCAGTTCCTGCGGTAGCAGCGAAGGGACCTCTTGAAGCAGAAATTGAGGCCCTCGCCGGAAAAACCCTCAGAGATGTGGAGGAGAAGATCTCTTCCTTCGCCTTCGACGAGGCCCTGAAATCCATCTGGGTCTTCATCTCGCGGGGAAACCGCTATATCGACGAGACCATGCCCTGGAAGCTCGCCAAGGAGGGAAAGACGGAGGAGCTCCTTCCGGTGCTCCATACCCTCTACGAAATTCTCAACCTCGCCGCCCTTCTTCTCGCCCCCTTCACCCCCGACACGGCTCTTCGCATCCGCGAGCAGCTCGGCCTCGCAGAGAAGCCGGGGGAGCTGACGCTTCTGGAGTACGAATGGGGGCAGTCGGCCAAGGGGCAGAAGGTCAACAAAGGAAAGCTTCTTTTTCCGCGGATTGACCTCGTGGCCTGGAGAAAAGAGAAGGATGCCCGGGACGGCAAAACCCTTCCTCCTGCCGCACCGGAAGAAGAGGAGCCCAGGCAGCACGAGGAGACCGTGGGGATCGACGCCTTCCGCAATGTGGAGCTCCGGGTGGCGCAAATTCTCGAAGTCGAGGAGATCCCGAAATCGAAGAAGCTCTACAAGCTCTCAGTGGACCTCGGATACGAAAAACGAACCATCGTCTCGGGGATCAAGGAATCCTTCACTCCCGAAGAGCTTCGAGGCAAAAAAATCGTCGTCGTGGTAAATCTGAAACCTGTGAAGCTCTGCGGAGTGGAGAGCAACGGCATGCTCCTCGCCGCCGGTGACGGAAAGAAGACGACCCTCTCCCTCCTCACCCCCGATAGGGACATTCCCCTGGGCAGCCGGGTCAGCTAGAAAACAACGGAACGTCTGAAACCCTTTCTCGGGAGCCTCCGGCTGTTCTCCGGGGCTCCCGATTTTTAAGAAAAAGAGGATTGAGATCATGGAAAAGAAAAAAAGAGACATGCCTCCCCGCGAAGCTTCGCTTCTCTTCGTGGATACCCACTGCCACGTCCATTCGGGGAGTTATGGAGTGAAGACTGAAGATGTCCTCCGCAGGGCGAAAGAGGCCGGCGTGGTCCGGATGCTCGTCATCGGCGGAAGAGAGGCCGAAAATATCATGGCCGCAGAACTGGCCGATGAGCACTCCAGCGGCGGGATTTTTGCAGCCGTGGGAATCCACCCCCACGACGCATCCTCTCTCTTCGCTCCTTCCGGCAAGGGGGAAGGAATTATGGACCAAGTGTCATCCCTTGCCCGCCGTGAGCGGGTCGTCGCCATCGGAGAGACGGGGCTCGACTACCACTACGACAACTCTCCGAGAGAGCAGCAGCAACAGGGTCTCAGAATGCACCTCCGCCTCGCGGCGGAAATGAAAAAACCCGTGGTGCTCCACTGCCGGGAGGCCTGCGCCTCCTTGCTCACCATACTCCGGGAGGAAGAGGACCTGCCCGCAGGAGGGGTAATTCACTGTTTTTCGGGAACCCGAGAGGACGCTGCTGAATTTCTTGAAATGGGCTATTACCTCTCCTTCGCCGGGCCGTTGACCTTCAAGAAGAACGACGAACTGCGGCAGATCTTCAGTGAGCTTCCGGAGGACCGGATTCTCCTCGAAACCGATTCTCCCTACCTCGCTCCGCATCCCTTCCGGGGAAAAAGGAACGAGCCTGCCTATATCCCCTTCCTCTATGAAAGAGCCGCCGAGGTCCGGGGAGTGTCCCTGAACGCCATGGCTCTGCTGATCCGGCGTAACGCGCAAAGGCTCTTCCGCTGGCAGGACCTGGAGGCCGAAGGGAGTGCCGCCGGTGAATAAGACGGCCATGCCGGAGAAATTTTCCTTCCTCCTGGAAAAAGTCTGCCCCGTCACGGGCGCCCGGGCGGGGCGGATTTCCACTCTCCACGGTGAGATCAAAACCCCCGTCTTCATGCCCGTGGGCACTCAGGGAACAGTGAAGGCCATGGCTCCCTTCGAGCTTGAGGAGATCGGGGCCTCCATCATCCTCTCTAATACCTACCATCTCTATCTCAGGCCCGGGGGGGAGATCATCGAGGCCGCCGGAGGGCTGCACTCCTTCATGCAGTGGAAGGGGCCCATCCTCACCGACAGCGGAGGATTTCAGGTCTTCTCCCTCGCAGCCTTGGGGTCCATCTCCGACGAAGGGGTGAACTGCCGGTCCCACCTCGACGGATCCCTTCATCTCATGAACCCGGAATGGTCCATGGAAATGCAGCGGATTCTTGGAAGCGACATCGCCATGTGCTTCGACCAGTGCTCCCCCTATCCGTGCACCAGAGAAGAGGCCGCACAGGCAGTGGAGCGCACGACGAAGTGGGCCCAACGCTCCCTCGAGGCCCATAAAAAGGGGGAGTCAACCCAGGCCCTCTTCGGGATCGTTCAGGGGTCGGTCTATAAGGACCTCCGTCTTCGATCGGCTGAAGAACTTCTCCCCCTTGATTTCCCCGGGTACGCCGTCGGCGGCCTCTCCGTGGGGGAGCCGGCGGAGGATATGTACGCCATGCTCTCGGAGCTGAAAGCCGTTCTGCCTCGGGAAAAACCCCGCTACCTCATGGGGGTGGGGCGGCCGGACAACCTCGTCGAAGGGGTTGCCCGGGGGATCGACATGTTCGATTGCGTTCTCCCCACCCGAAACGGGCGCAACGGAACCCTCCTTACTCCGACGGGAAGCATGAATATAAAAAAGGAGCGCTATTCGAAGGATTTCGGCCCCCTCGTATCCGGATGCGACTGCTACGCCTGCCGCACCTTCTCCCGGTCCTATATCCGCCATCTCTACCGGGCGAAGGAGATTCTCGCTTCCCGCCTCTGCAGCTGGCACAACCTGCGCTTTCTCGTCCGGCTCGGAGAGGAGATGCGGGCGGCTATCCTCGAAGACCGCTTCCCCGCCTTTCTCGCCGATTTTCGAAGCCGCTGGAATGGAAAGTCGGAATAATGCCCCGCATCCTGAAGATTGATCCCTGGAACCCTGAGGAGGAATTCATCGAAGAAGCGGCAGCGCTGCTCCGGGCCGGAAGACTCGTCGCCTTTCCCACGGAGACGGTCTACGGCCTCGGGGCGAACGGAATGGACGGCAGGGCGGTCGCGCGGATATTCTCCGCCAAGGGGCGCCCTGCGGACAACCCTCTCATCCTCCATTTCTCCGCGCCCGGAGAGGTGGAAGGAGCCGCCTTCCTCACGGAGAGAGCCCGTCGCCTGATGGACCTCTTCTGGCCTGGCCCGCTCACTCTGGTCCTTCCCGCACGGGAGGGAATTCCTCCGGAGGTGACGGCAGGGCTCTCCACCGTGGCGGTCCGGATGCCCTCCCACCCCGTCGCCCTCGCCCTCCTTTCCCGCACGAATTTTCCCGTGGCCGCCCCCAGCGCGAACTCCAGCGGCCGGCCCAGCCCGACGGACGCGGCCTCCGTCGCCTCGGACCTCGGCGACAGAGTGGACCTCATCCTCGACGGCGGGTCATCCTCCGTCGGAGTGGAATCAACAGTGCTCGACCTTACCGGGCCTGAAATGACTTTGCTGCGGCCGGGGGGGTGCCCGGTGGAGGAGATCGAAAGCCGGACGAGAGAGAGAGTGCTCCTCGCCGGAGGTGCCGCAAACCGGTCTCCCGGAACGCGGTACCGCCACTACGCCCCTCTGGTCCCTCTCCTGATCGCCGGAGCCGAAGGGGTCCGGGAGCGTGTGATCGCTCTGAGCGGACGAGCTGCATGGATCGGCATGGCATCTCCGGAGGCTTTCTTCGGCCCGGGCATCATCCCCGACGAATACGCCATACGGTTTTCCACTCCTGAAAATTACGCCCGGGGTCTCTTTTCCGCCCTTCGAGCCCTCGAGGCCAGCGGAGCCCGGATCATTGCCGCCGAATTGCCGGAGGAGAAGGGGATCGGCCGGGCTCTTCGTGACAGATTATATCGGGCGTCCCGGGAGGAAGACCGGCATTTTTCCCGGCCCTGAAGCCTTGGATGGGGGGCCCGGAGCACCTCGCCCGGTTTTTTTGAACGCTGAGAAGGAAGGAAACTGCGAAAGTCTTCCTCCCCCTTGCCAAAGGCCCTTCCCCTTGCTACAATTACCTCCGTGCTTTTTAAGCCGGGGTGGCGGAATTGGTAGACGCGCTAGATTCAGGTTCTAGTGGGCAATAGCCTGTCGGGGTTCGAGTCCCCGCCTCGGCACCATAAGAAAATAAAATTAACAACCTTTGCGAAAAGGTCGTACTATGTCTGTTGACATAACGCGACCTTTTTGTTATCTTTTCTATTTGCCAATGTTCATTTCCCACCAAATTTCTCTTGGGAGGTCATATGTTTCATGGCCGAATTTGTCCCCGTCAGCGCAGAGCGTCAGAGACTGACCTTTGGCCGTGCCCGGGATCTCGTCGAGATTCCGGACATGATCGAGGTCCAGCGCGATTCGTACAGCTGGTTTTATCAGGAAGACACCAAACCTGAGGCGCGTGTCCTTCACGGATTGGAGGAACTCCTCCAAGAGGTGTTTCCTATCGAAAGCTACGACGGCTCTTTCGCCCTCGAGTTCGTCCGCTATATCCTCGACGACCCCGCTACAGGGGATGAGGATGCACGGCAGCGGGACATTACCTGGTCCCGTCCCGTCCGGGCGACGATCAGGCTGGTCAATCGAAAGACCAAGGAGGTCAAGGAAGAAGAGATCTTCCTCGGCGACTTCCCCCTCATGACCGGCAGGGGGACCTTCATCATCAACGGAACGGAGCGAGTTGTGGTGAATCAGCTTGCACGGTCCGCCGGAGTGTACTTCACCCGGGATGATCAGATTCCCGGACAGGAAACCTACTCCGCCAAGATCATCCCCGACCGGGGCGCCTGGCTTGAATTCAGCCTGACGCCGGGGGATCTCATCTCCGTGAATATCGATAACAGAAAGAAGATCCCGGCCACTCTTCTTCTGAAGGTCTTCGGCGCCGCCACGAATGAGAGCGTCATCGATCTCTTCGGCGGCGAGCAGATTGAAAAAGACGTCACCGACGACGACATCCGGGGAATGATGTCCGCCGAGGCGGTTCTTGACCCTGATGGAAATTTGGTTCTCCCCAGGAACAGGACCGTCACAAAAGAGCATCTCGAAAACCTGTGGAGTCTCGGCCGCACGAAGATCCGCGTTTGGGATGTCGATGCCGCCATCGCCACCACTCTTGAAAAAGACGGTGCTATGAATGCCGACGAAGCAATGGTTGAGCTCTTCCGGAAGCTCCGCCCCAACGAACCGGCACGGATAGAGAACGCGAGAGAGTACGTCCACACCCTCTTTTTCGATCCCCGCCGGTATAACCTCGGCCGGGTCGGCCGCTACAAGATGAACCGCCGCCTCGGTCTTGAGATTCCCGAGGAGATCCGCCTTCTTCAAAAGGACGACATCGTCAACATCATTCAGGGAATGATCGACCTCAGAAATCCTGAGAAACTCGACGACGACATCGACCATCTCGGAAACCGCCGGGTGCGCTCCGTAGGAGAGCTTCTTCAAAACCAGATACGGGTGGGCCTTCTTCGAATGGAACGGATCGCCAAGGAGAGAATGACCACGATCCCCGATCTCGGCAGCGCAATGGCCAGAGATCTCATCAATGTCCGTCCAGTTGCCGCCTCCCTCCGGGAGTTCTTCGGTTCGGGACAGCTCTCTCAGTTCATGGACCAGACGAACCCTCTCGCCGAGGTCACTCACCGGCGGCGGCTCTCGGCCCTCGGGCCGGGGGGACTCTCTCGAGAACGGGCCGGGTTTGAGGCCCGGGACGTTCACTATACACACTACGGCCGGGTCTGCCCGATCGAAACACCCGAGGGTCCGAACATCGGCCTTGTGACCTCCCTCGCGACCTATGCGCGGCTGAACGAGTACGGATTTCTCATCACTCCCCGCAGAAAAATAGAAGAGGGGCGGGATACGGGAGAGATCGTCTTTCTCTCCGCCGACGAGGAGGACATGGTCCGGGTTGGAATGGCCAACACCCCCGTTGACGACAGCGGACTGATACTCGATGAGATGTGTTTCACCCGGTATCTTGGAAATATCGAGACCGTTCCGCGAGAAGAGGTCGATTACCTCGACGTCTCCCCGAAGCAGATCGTCTCCGTATCCACGGCCCTCATTCCCTTCCTCGAGCACGATGACGCAAACCGCGCGCTCATGGGGTCGAATATGCAGCGCCAGGCGGTTCCTCTCATCGTTCCTGAAGCCCCTGTAGTGGGCACCGGAGTGGAGCACCGTATCGCGAAGGATTCTGGATCCTGCGTCATTGCCATCGACGACGGAGTTGTCGAATACGTCGATGCCAGCCGCATTGAGGTCCGGAAGGGTGCGGAGGCCCGCATATACAGCCTCGTCAAGTTCCGCCGGTCGAACCAGGGGACCATCATTCATCAAAAACCCATCGTCTCGAAGGGAGACTCGGTCTCCCGGGGGCAGATCATCGCCGACGGCCAGGCAGTGGAGGGCGGAGAGCTCGCTCTGGGGCGCAATATTCTCGTGGCCTTCATGCCCTGGGAAGGGTACAACTTCGAAGACGCCATTTTGCTCAGCGAACGCCTCGTGAAGGAGGATTTCTACTCCTCCATTCACATTGAAGAGTACGAAATCGAGGCCCGGGACACAAAACTCGGCCCCGAGGAGATCACCCGTGACATCCCCAACGTCGGCGAGGATATGCTCAAAAACCTCGACGAAGGGGGCATTGTCCGCGTAGGAGCCGAGGTTGGCGCAGGGGACATCCTCGTCGGAAAGGTGACCCCTAAGGGTGAGTCCGACCAGACCCCCGAGGAAAAACTCCTTCGAGCCATATTCGGCGAAAAAGCCCGGGAGGTTCGGGACACTTCGTTGAAAGTTCCTCATGGCGCTCGGGGGAAAATTGTAGCAGTCAAAGAGATGGCCCGTGAAGACAGTCCCGATGCCCTGAGCCCCGGAGTGAACAAGGTCGTCAAGATTTATGTCGCCCAGCTCCGGAAGATCACCGTAGGTGACAAAATGGCCGGACGGCACGGAAACAAGGGAGTCGTCTCCCGCATCCTCCCCGTGGAGGATATGCCCTACCTTCCCGACGGTACCCCCGTTGACGTGGTCTTGAACCCCCTCGGTGTTCCGAGCCGGATGAATCTCGGTCAGGTTCTCGAGACCATCATGGGGTTTGTTGCCGTCCATAACGAATGGAAGGTGGCGACGCCGGTTTTCGAAGGAGCGAAGGAGCACGAGATCTTCGAGCTTCTCGGAAATCTCAGCAGAGAAAAATACCCCGACCTCACGGAGGACGGAATGATCACCCTCTACGACGGCAGGACCGGAAACCCCTTCAAGAAGAAGGTCACCATGGGGTATATGTATATGATGAAGCTCATCCACCTCGTGGATGACAAGATCCATGCCCGATCCATCGGCCCCTACAGCCTCATCACCCAGCAGCCTCTGGGAGGCAAGGCCCAGTTCGGCGGACAGCGCTTCGGCGAAATGGAAGTGTGGGCTCTGGAAGGATACGGCGCAGCCAATATTCTTCAGGAGATGCTCACCGTCAAGTCCGACGATATCCGGGGACGGCTGAAGACCTACGAGCGGATCGTCAAGGGACAGAACCTCACGAAGCCGGGTGTTCCCGAGAGCTTCAGAGTGCTCGTCAAAGAGCTGCAGGGACTCGGTCTTGACGTTGAAGTGAAGTACAGCGACGGACAGATCGGTGAACTCCAGATGGACGAAGATGAAGCGGATACACCGACTCCCCGCTACTCTTCACCGAAAGAGCGCCTTTTCGAAGAGCAACAGCGTGAGAAGAAGGACCCCGTATTTGATAATGAAGAGATGGAAGTGCTGCTGCCAGAGGAAGTCCTCTTCGGTGAGAAGCTTCCCGATGGAATGTCCATAGAAGAAGGGGATGAATAACAGATGGCCCGAAGGGAAATAGTCGGCGTAAGGATCAAGCTCGCCAGTCCGGAGAGAATCCGTGAGCTTTCAAGCGGCGAGGTAAAGAAGCCCGAGACCATCAATTACAGAACGCTTCGTCCCGAAAAGGACGGACTCTTCTGCGAGCGCATCTTCGGTCCCACCAAGAGCTATGAATGCGCCTGCGGGAAATACAAGCGCAGCGGCCCCAAATTCAAGGGGATCATCTGCGACCGGTGCGGCGTGGAGGTCACGGACAACAGGGTGCGCCGGGAGCGGATGGGCCATATCGAGCTCGCCGCCCCCGTGGTGCATATCTGGTATCTCCGGGGCATCCCGAGCCGCCTGAGCCTTCTTCTGGGCACCACCACGAAGGACCTTGAAAAGGTCGTCTACTTCGCTCCCACCCGTCAGCGGGAGGTGGCCTACAAGGTGGTCATGGAGGGCAGACGGATCGACCTCGCCCGGAAGAACGCCATTCTCTCAGAGAGCGAAGTCAAGATTCATACTCACTACGACCCGAAGTTCAAGGCCGAGGAGGCATACAAGATCCTCACAGTGGACGATGTTCCCGTGAATGAGGGAGACATCCTCTCGGCCAACCAGGTCTCCCGCCACAAGACGGAGTACGGCGACGAACTCTTCAAGGTGGAGGTCTCCTATAAAATTCTCTCCGCCCCCCGGGATACGGAGGTCATGGAGGGGGATACCCTGTCGGCCAGCGAGCTCGAGAAGCTCCGGAAGCGGCACGGCGATGTCTTCGAGACGGAACGGGCGTACATCGGAAATTCCGAGGCCTTCGTGGTCACTGCGGCTGTGCATCTTCCCTTCTCGAGAGGGGACGTCGTCTCAGACAGCGAATTCAAACTCTACAGCACGAAGTACGCGGGACGGTTCACCGCTCAGCAGGAGGTCATCACAGTGGAGGACCCCTGCTACATCGTCATCGGGGAGGGGATGTCCCCCTTCGTTCCCTCGGATATCATCCTCGAGCGGGAGTATGAGCTGTGCGTGGCCTACGACAAGAAGTTCAATGCGGGGATCGGTGCTGAAGGGGTACAGGCCCTCCTCGACCGTATCGACCTGGTACAGCTTGCCTCCTCTCTTCGTGAAGAGGTCTCGGAGAGTACGGGACAGAAAAAACGCAAGCTCATCAAAAGACTCCAGGTTGCGGAGGATTTCCGCAAGGGGGGCGCCACGGCTAAATCCATGATCCTCGAAGTGCTGCCGGTCATCCCTCCGGACCTCCGTCCCATGGTGCAGCTCGACGGCGGCCGTTTCGCCACCTCTGACCTCAACGACCTCTACCGCAGGGTCATCAACCGGAACAACCGCCTGAAGAAGCTTCAGGAGCTCAAAGCCCCTGAGATCATCATCCGGAACGAAAAACGGATGCTCCAGGAGTCCGTGGACGCCCTCATCGACAACGGCAGAATGGGCAAGGCAGTTCTCGGGGCTGGCAACCGGCCCCTGAAGAGCCTCACGGACCTCCTCCGGGGAAAGAAGGGGCGGTTCCGCCAGAACCTTCTCGGCAAACGGGTGGACTATTCGGGGCGGTCGGTCATCGTCATCGGCCCCCAGCTCAAGATCTACCAGTGCGGCCTCCCCAAGCAGATGGCCCTCGAGCTCTTCAAACCCTTCGTCATCCGCCAGCTCGTGGAGCGGGGCATCGCTCCGAACATCAAGAGCGCCCGGCGCATCATCGAACGCGGCCGGGAGGAGATCTGGGGAATTCTTGAGGAGATCATCAAGGACCACCCCGTCATGCTCAACCGCGCGCCCACTCTGCATAGGCTGGGCATTCAGGCCTTTGAGCCGGTGCTCATGGAGGGGAAGGCTATCCGCCTGCACCCCATGGTCTGCACCGCCTTCAACGCCGACTTCGACGGAGACCAGATGGCCGTTCACGTCCCTCTGTCCATCGAGTCCCAGGCGGAGGCCCGGCTCCTCATGCTCTCGGCGAACAATCTTCTCTCCCCCGCGAGCGGCCGGCCCGTCATGACCCCGACTCAGGACATTGTGCTGGGGATCTACTTCCTGACAGACATGAAGGACAAGGTCGAGGGGGAGGAGCTTCCCCATTTCAGCGGCCTTGACGACGTCCTCGTGGCCTTCAACCACAACGTCGTTCACGTCAACAGCCGGGTGCGCATGAAGCGCGACCCTCTATGGACACGGGATCCTCTGTGGGAGAAGGATGCAAAGGACACCGGGAGTGACGACCGGTGGATGGAGACCTCTCCGGGACGGGTCGTCTTCAACTCCATCCTTCCCGAGGGGCTTCGGTACATCAATGCCCAGCTCGGCAAAAAAGATCTCGGCATCATCCTTGACCGGGCCTACGACCTCGTGGACCGGGTCTCCATGGTGACCATGCTCGACGACATCAAATCCCTCGGATTTCACTGGGCGACGGTGAGCGGCATCAGCTTCGGCGTCCAGTCCATCATCATCCCTCCGGAGAAGGCCGAGCTCACCCGGGAGGCCAGAGAGCAGGACGATGAGCTGAGGTCTGAATACAACATGGGAATCCTCACCTCCGACGAATATCTCTTTCAGAAGGAAAGCCTCTGGTCGGAGAAATCCAGAGCTATCGCCGACAGCATCGTCGACCACATGGACCGGACGAACCCCATCCGCATGATGAGCGACAGCGGCGCTCGGGGAAGCAGAAGCCAGATGGGGCAGATGGCGGGAATCCGGGGGCTCATGTCAGACCCCTCCGGCCGTATCATCGACTATCCCATCACGGCGAACTTCCGGGAGGGGATGAACATGCTCGAGTACTTCATCTCCACTCACGGCGCCCGAAAGGGACTTGCCGACACCGCTCTCCGGACGGCAAAGTCGGGGTACCTCACCCGGCGTCTTGTGGACGTGGCTCAGGACCTGATCATCACCGAGCACGACTGCGGAACGGATCAGGGAGTCTGCATCGAAGCCCTCCGGCAGGAGGGGAAGGTCATGATCCGCCTCTCGGAGCGGATCTACGGAAGAACTGCTCTCGAGGACATCCATTCTCCCGAGACGGACGAACTTCTTCTTCAGGCGGGGGAGTGCATCTCCTTTGTGAAGTCTGAGGAGATCGAAGCGGCGGGAATCGAGCAAGTCTGGGTCCGCAGCCCGATGACCTGCACAGTCCGGCGAGGGATCTGCCAGGTATGCTACGGCATGGATCTTGCCACCCGCAAAGAGGTTCCTCTCGGAGAAGCGGTGGGAGTCGTGGCCGCACAGTCCATCGGCGAGCCGGGCACCCAGCTCACCATGCGGACCTTCCATACAGGAGGAGTCCGGCTGACGGGCGAGGATATCACCCAGGGCCTCCCCCGGATCGAGCAGCTCTTTGAGGTACGCCGTCCGAAGAAAGTGGGTTTCCTCGCCGGAATCGACGGCCGGATCGCAGAAATACGCCCCATGGAGGGAAAACGGAAGGTCATTATCACTTCCGAAGACCCCGAAGGGAGCGAAAAGGCAACCTATAACATCCCCATCAGCCAGAACCTCCTGATAAAAGAAGGGGATAGCGTTAAAAAGTCCGATAAGCTCACCGAAGGGAATGTGGACCCCCAGCAGCTCCTTGAGGTGGAGGGGATAGTCTCCGTACAGCGGGCTCTTGTCGACGAGATCCAGGAGGTTTACCGCTCTCAGGGCGTCTCCATCAACAACAAGCACATCGAGGTCATCCTCCGGAAGGTCGCTCCGGTCAACCGGGTGAAGATCCATGAGGAGGGAGACACCTCCTTCGTGGCCGGAGATCTCGTCTGGACCAAGGATATCGACGACGAGAGGGCCCTTATAAAGAAGGAAAATGAAGAGCATATCGACGAAGCGGTTCGGATCTTTGAGGGAAGAGTTCTCAAGGACGTGGTCGCCCAGAAGATGAACGACTCCGTGCAGAAATACATCAACGCTCCTCTCGATGAGGAGGCCATCCGGACGCTGCTGCGGCCTGGGATGCTCATCTCCGAACTCGTTGTGGAGTATGAAGAGAAGCAGAACGTGACCCTCATCGTGGGAGAGGCGGCTTTCCGGAAACACATGGAGGATATGGATCTCATCGAGGCCTTCACCACTGAGGACGGCAAGGAGATTCCCGCTGGCACCCATCTCACCCTGGGGCAGCTCGCCCTCATCACCGCGGAGGATCCCCGCCCCATCCTCGTCCGGGACGGAGAAATGCTCGACAAGCTGGCAGACTCCTCCTATCTCGCTGATGACATCTACGACGGAGAGGAAAAAGTCGCCTCGGCTGACCGCCTCTTCACGGCATTGGACGCGGCGGAATGCAGAAAGCGGAACGTTGGTTCTCTCTCCCTGTGGCATACGGTGGAGCGGGTCAACGTCCCCGACAAACTCGAGGAAAGCCTGAAGGACCACTGGGGCAAACCCCTCGACCAGGCCATCGACTCCGAGGGGAACGCTGTCACTGAAATTCCCCAGCTCGTTGATGGCACTATTATCAAGGGGATGCTCGACGGCAATATCTCGGCCATCGAAATCGAAGGGGACATCTTCTCCCGCGACCGGTTCCTGCGGGACCTCCTCTCCACAAAGATCTACGGCAAGGTCCTCCTTGAGCCAGTCTACGACAGGAGGAACACCCTCTTAGCCGACGCCGGGCAGGAGGTTAACCAGCAGGTCATCGAAATCCTCGCCGGCAGCCCCGATATTCTGGAGCTGGTAGTCCGCGCCATGGGCGCCGCCCGGAAGAACGACGTGAAGATCATTCAGCGTGCGACCTTTGTCCGGAAGCTCCGGGAGGGACCGACGACGAAATCCTTCGTTCACGGAATCACGAAGGCCGCCCTCGCCACGGACAGCTTCCTCAGCGCGGCATCCTTCCAACAGACCGCCCAGGTGCTTGCCGGAGCAGCGGTGAAGGGGGAGATCGATCCCCTCGACGGGCTGAAAGAAAACGTTATCATCGGCCACCTCATCCCTGCGGGGACGGGTGTGGAGCATTTTCGGGCCATACGGGTCAAGTGCGCAAAACAGCAGGAAACTGAGAAGCAAAAGGCTTAGATCGGATGAATTCATCTCAACAGAGTTGACGGGAGCCGTAAACTAAATCCCCAGCCTGCGGATTTAGAGCAAGTCATGCTTGACACGGCTCCCGTGTCTTTGGTATTATTCCTTGGTGCTTTTGCACGGGAGGAATTCTATTGCCTCTAAACGAATTGGCAGTATCCGAACGAATCACCGGCGAACGTCAGGTGGCCAGAAAGCTGAAGGCGGGGAAAATAGCAAAGCTCTTTATTGCCGATGATGCAGACCCGAAGCTGACAGCTCCACTTGAAGCCGAAGCGCTGCGGCAGGGAATTCCCGTTGAAAGGGTGAGCGACATGGTTCGTCTTGGCCGTGCCTGCGCCATCACCCGAGGTGCCTCCGTGGCGGGAATCGAAAGATAAGCGGACAAAAAAAGTCTGCAAATGAAAGAAAAGATGGAAGGAGGAAATTACGTGCCGACGATCAACCAGCTCATTCGACACGGCCGGAAGGACAAAAGGCCGAAAACGGACTCTCCCGCTCTTCAGGGAAATCCAGCCCGCAGAGGGGTGTGCACCAGAGTCTACACAGTGACACCGAAAAAGCCTAACTCTGCTCTGAGAAAAGTTGCCCGTGTCCGGCTCACCAACGGGATTGAAGTCACATCCTATATCCCGGGGATCGGCCATAATCTTCAGGAGCACTCAGTGGTCCTGGTACGGGGCGGAAAGATAAAAGACCTTCCCGGCGTGCGGTATCATATTATCCGGGGAACCCTCGACTGTGGTGGAGTGGAAAACCGGAAGAGATCGCGCTCAAAGTACGGCGCACGGAAGCCCAAGTAGCTTTTGCGGTTCATGAAGAAGTATTTACTGAGGAGGGATTGACCTATGCCGCGCAAGGGGCATGTCAAAAAACGTAAGACTCTGCCGGATACACGATACGGCAGTCCCGCATTGGCTAAATTCATCAACAGTCTGATGCGGAAGGGAAAGAAAAGCGTAGCGGAGAGGGTCATGTACCACGCCCTCGATATCGCCGGAGAAAAACTCAGCGCCGAGCCTTTTGAGGTATTCACCAAGGCTATGGAAAATATCCGTCCCCTCGTCGAGGTTCGTCCACGCAGAGTCGGTGGCGCGACCTACCAGATTCCCATAGAAGTACCGCCGGAGCGGGCTCAGGTCCTTACCATCAGGTGGATACTCAACTTTTCAAGGTCGAAAAAGGGAATGCCCATGGCGGAGAGACTTGCCAGAGAGTTTATGGACGCCTACAAGGGCGAAGGAAGCTCCATCAAGAAAAAGGAAGATACCCATAAGATGGCGGAAGCGAACCGTGCCTTTGCTCATTATCGCTGGTAATCCCTCCAAGGGGAAATCAACGCCCATCAACGGAAACGAGGCTTCAGAATAAGCTATGCAGACACTCGATATGAAAAGGATTCGAAATATCGGAATCGCCGCCCACATAGACGCGGGCAAGACGACTACGACCGAACGTATTCTTTTCTACACAGGAAAAAGCTATAAAATGGGAGAAGTTCATGAGGGAGCAGCGGTCATGGACTTCATGGATCAGGAACGCGAGCGGGGAATCACCATCTCCTCCGCAGCTACTACATGCATGTGGAAGGATAATTACGTCAACATTATTGATACGCCCGGCCACGTGGACTTCACTGTCGAGGTTGAGCGGTCCATGCGCGTGCTTGACGGAGCAGTAGCGGTGTTCTGTGCTGTGGGCGGCGTAGAGCCTCAGTCAGAGACAGTGTGGCGGCAGGCGGATAAATATAATGTCCCCCGCATTGCCTTTGTAAACAAGATGGACCGTGTCGGGGCCGACTTTTTACATGTCGTTGATGGAATCAGCAAGAAACTTGGTGCTCGGCCGGTCGTCATTCAGCTTCCTATCGGCAGCGAGGAGAATTTTTCAGGCATGGTCGATCTCGTCGGTATGCGGGCCATCCGGTACACGGACGACCTCGGAACGGATCCCCATGTGGTTCCCATACCTGCGGACATGATGGATGAAGTACGGTCTGCCCGTGAGGCTATGATTGAAATTCTCGCAGATTATGACGAGGATCTCATGGCTCTTTACCTCGACGGAAAAGAAGTTTCCAATGAGCTGATCAAAAAGGCCCTCCGGGCCGGAACGATCGGGTTGAAGATAGTTCCTGTCATCTGCGGCTCCGCCTTCAAAAACAAGGGAATTCAGATGATCCTCGATGCGGTGATCGACTATCTCCCCAGTCCCGTTGACCTTCCGCCCACAGTCGCCACCGATCCCCGGACCATGGAGAAGGTTGAGAGGGAAACGAGCATAACCGCTCCCTTCGCGGCCCTTGCATTCAAGGTCACCGTTGATCCTTTTGTCGGTCGGCTCGTGTTCACCAGGATTTACTCCGGCACACTGGTCAAGGGGACGACAGTATTCAACCCGGTGAGCAACACGAGAGAACGGGTGGGAAGAATTCTCCGGATGCATGCTAACAAAAGAGAAGAGCTTGACGAGGCGACCGCGGGCATGATCGTGGCCATTCCCGGCCTGAAGGCGACCCGGACCGGTGATACTCTATGCGACGAACAGAACCCGGTGGTCCTTGAAAATCTCATTTTCCCCGAGCCGGTCATCTCCCTTTCAGTGGAGCCAGCGACGAAAAACGATAAAATCAAGCTGACGAAGGGTCTCGTTTCCCTTGCTGAAGAGGACCCGACCTTTAAAGTCAACACGGACGAAGAGACATCCCAGACCATCATCCGCGGAATGGGAGAGCTTCACCTTGAGATCATCGTCGATCGCCTGAAGAGGGAGTTCGGCGTTGATGTCCGAGTGGGACGCCCACAGGTGGCGTACCGCGAGGCGATCCGTACAACCTCCCGGGCGGAAGGAAAATATATCCGTCAGTCGGGCGGCCGCGGCCAGTATGGCCACGTAGTCTTCGAAATGGAACCTCTCCCTGACGGCAAGGGGTATGAATTCGAGGATAAAATCGTCGGAGGAACGATTCCCAAGGAGTTTATCTCCGCGGTGCAGAAGGGACTCGACGAGGCCCTCAACAACGGCGTTCTCGGAGGGTACCCTGTAATAGGAATAAAAATTTCCCTCGTGGACGGCAGTTATCACGATGTGGACAGTTCTGAAATGGCCTTCAAGATCGCCGCCTCAATGGGGTTCAAAGAAGCCATGAGGAGAGCCGGGCCCGTTCTCATGGAGCCTGTCATGTCTGTTGAAGTGGTCACTCCCGAGGATTATCTCGGAGATGTGATCGGAGATCTCTCCTCCAGAAGAGGACGGATCGAGGGAATGGATACCCGGGTGAATACCCGCCTCGTCCGCGCCTTCGTTCCCCTGGCGGAGATGTTCGGCTACGCCACCGATCTGAGAAGCAAAACATCGGGCAGAGCCACCTATTCAATGCAGTTCGATCATTACGATCCGGCGGCCGCGGAAGTGGCCGAGAAAGTCCTCAACGGCTGACGCCCGGCCGACCAAACAAAAGAAAAATCATCAAGGAGGGAATCTTCACCATGGCAAAAGAAAAGTTTGAACGATCAAAGCCCCATTTGAATATCGGCACCATCGGCCACATCGACCACGGAAAGA
>CAYZZX010000006.1:15320-49354 GCA_964483085.1 uncultured Synergistaceae bacterium | reverse complement strand
GGAAGAACATGGAAGAAAGAGGTCTTGTTCTTTACTTTACAGACGACGATAAACTTCTGGCCATGGATGAACAGTACGAAACGCAGTTCAAGTTCGACCTGGTCTTTTCCGACAACGACTTCAGCTGTCAGCTGCTCACCCGGAGCGAGAAAGGGCTGCAGATGCGCGAACGGTTCAATATTTCCTGGACGAACGCGAAGGGAATCCGGGAGTTCATGGAGTACATACGGAATATCTGAAAGAAGGTGGAGAAATGAATAATATATTTATGGCACTTCTACTGGGGGGACTTCTCATATTTGTTCCCGCTTCCAGAGCGATGGCTGCTTCTCCTGAAAGGGTGGAGAAAACAGACAGCGAATGGAAGGCGATTCTGACCCCTGAACAGTATGAAGTGACCCGGAAGCACGGCACTGAGCGGGCCTTCACAGGAGAGTACGATGATTTCTACGAAAAGGGAAAGTACGCCTGCGTCGGCTGCGGTGCCATCCTCTTCACCTCGGAGGAGAAATTTAAATCCGGGTCCGGGTGGCCGAGCTTCTGGGATATTGCTCCCGATGCACCCATCGGGACGACGAAGGATACATCCTGGGGCATGACGAGAACCGAAGTGCACTGCTCCCGGTGCGATGCTCACCTCGGGCACCTCTTCGACGACGGCCCCAAACCCACGGGAAAGCGGTACTGCATAAACTCCGTGGCCCTTACATTCATCCCCGAGTCGAAATAGTCTGAAATAGTAGAAACAACCGGCACAATGAGCGGTCCCCCGGAGTTGGACGATAAAGTTCAACTCCGGGGCTTTTTTATGATCCGGTAGATCCTCGGGTTCATTCTTTTTCAGAAGCTGCGCTTTCGGTGATCAGTTCGTTCATGCTCCCCATTCGGTATCCGGCGAGGTCGAGAGTCGAAAAAGAAAACCCGAGGGCTGCCAGGGCTTCTCCTATCTTCTTCGCCCTTTCCGGTGCGGCGAGAAGAGGCAGCAGTTCCGAAGACACCTCGATCCGGGCCAGGAAGCCATGGTGGCGGAGGCGGAGCTGGGTGTTTGCAGGACAGAAGGATCTCAGAATCTCCTCTCCCAGTTCGACCTGCTTCAAAGCCTTCTCCGTGAGGGGAATTCCGTAGGCGATCCGGCTGGCGAGACAGGCCGATGCGGATTTTTTCCAGGAGGGAAGGCTCCACTCCTTTGAAAGGGACCGGATATCTTTCTTTGTGAATCCCGCTTCCAGAAGAGGGCTGCGTACTCCCTTCAGGTCGGCGATGGCCCGCATGCCCGGGCGATAATCCCTCAGGTCGTCCCGGTTCGAACCGTCGAGGACCCAGGGGATATTTCTCTCCTTCGCCCAGGCCAGGAGGGCCTCGAAACGAAATTTTTTGCAGTAGTAGCACTTCTCGGAATCGTTGGCGGCGAAGGCCGGATCGTCCAGCTCCGAGAGGGGGAGCAGAACGTGCCTGATGCCGATCTTCTTTCCGGAGGCCTCCGCATCAGCCCGTTCCCGGGCGGGCAGGGTCGGCGAGACCACCGTCACTGCCACGGCGTTTTCTCCCAGGGCCCGGAAAGCCGCCGCCGCGAGCAGTGTGCTGTCAACCCCTCCCGAGAAGGCGACCGCGGCCCGATCCATTTTCTTCAGAATCGCAAGGAGCTCTTCTGTTTTCTTTTCTATCCCTTCAATCATTCCGGCATTCCTCCCTTGTGACACCCTTTGCTCTATTCTATACTACTGGGGATGTTCCGGCATTTTCAAAGACCGGGGCGTCCCATTCTCCGGAGGTGCTTTCTCGTGATCATACGGCCGTCTTCCCCCCCACCCTTCTCTTTTTCGGAACGGTCTTCCGCTGTCGCCGTCCTTCTGAGCGGCGGCGTGGACAGCGCGGTGGCTGCGTGGATGCTGAGGAACTCCGGTAAACAGGTTCTTGCCGTCACCATGATCATCCCCGGAATGAAAAAAGGTGAAACTGAGGAGGCAGCGGCAGTTGCGGAATTCCTCTCCCTTCCTCACTATGTCGTGGAAATGGATAGGGAGTTTCAGGAGGCTGTGATCGACCCCTTTCTGCGGTGCTACCTTTCGGGGAAAACGCCGAACCCCTGCGTCCTCTGCAACGAGAGGCTGAAGTTCGGTCTTCTCTGGAGAGAGCTGGAGGATTTCTTCGGCCCCCTGAGCCTCGCCACGGGGCACTACGCCCGGGTGATCGAAAAAGAGGGCGAATTTGCCCTCGCCCGGGGAATCGACCGGGACAAGGACCAAAGCTATTTTCTGTCAGGTCTTTCGAGGGAGCGGCTTTCCCGCCTTCTTCTCCCCCTGGGGGATAGAACGAAGGATGAGGTGCGGGATCTGGCCCGGTCGGCCGGTCTTCCCGCAGCGGAGAAGAGAGAGAGCATGGATATCTGCTTTGCCGGAGAAGGGGACTACCGCGCCCTTCTGGAAGGGGAGAACACTCCCGGTCTCATCGTCGATGAAGAGGGAAAAACCCTTGGAACCCACCGGGGAATTCTTCACCATACGGTGGGACAGCGCAAAGGACTCGGCATTTCTTCAAAAGAAGGGGTGTACGTGCTCCGCCTTGATCGGGAGCGCAACCAGGTCGTGGTGGGTCCCCGAAAACGGGCCTATTCGAGAAGTGTCTCAGCGGAGAGAATAAATCTGCTTTTACCTGAGAAATTAGCGGCTTGTCAGCCTCTTCGGGGCAAATGCCGCTCTCACGGGGAACCCGCACCCTGCGTCCTCCTCACCCGGAAGGGCGGAGGGATGACGGTGCGATTCAATGAACCCCAGTTTGCCCCGGCACCGGGACAACGCCTTGTACTCTATGATGAAAAGGACTGTGTTGTCGCAGCGGGAGACATTGTAGAAAAGGGAGAGGAATACAAATGGATGGATTGATCGCCCGCCGCCTTGCGGCGCTGTACGAAGAAGGACGCCGGGGGGTGCTGTGCATTGTGGCGCAGGAGGATGGATCTACGCCCCGGAGCGCCGGTTCTTCCATGCTCGTCTTCCCCGACGGTTCCATAGAAGGGACCGTCGGAGGAGGAATCATGGAACACCGGGTGATAGAACGGGCCCTGGAGATGCTGTCCAACGGGTCTGCCCCTCTGCTGCACCATGAAAATCTCACCGCCGACGAAGCAGCCCTCGATGGCGCCGTCTGCGGAGGAACTCTGGCCGTCTACCTTGAGGTCATCGGAAGAAGCCGGGAGCTGATCGTCTTCGGTGCGGGACACGTTGGCCGGGCTCTGGCCCGGGCGGGGGATATGGCCGGGTTCCAGGTCACCGTCTGGGATGAACGGGAGGAGTTCGCGAACCCCGAAAATATCCCCTGGGGGAGGACGGTCTGCTGCTCTTTGGAGAAATTCTTCGAGGAGAAAGAACGGTTCCACGGACGGACGAGCGTCGTGGCCGTCACCCGGGGACACTCCCTCGATGCCGAAGTGGTACGCCTTCTGGAAGGAATTCCCCTCGCCTACCTGGGTATGATCGGCTCGAGAAAAAAGATCGCCTTCGTCCGCCAGCGTCTTCTCGACAGCGGAGTCTCCGAAGCCTATCTGGACGGAATCTACCAGCCCGTGGGCCTGCCCATTGGAGCGGAGACCCCTGAGGAGATTGCCTTCTCCGTCCTCGCTGAGATCATCGCCGTCGATCGGGGGGCCGACCTGGCAGCCCTTCGGGGAGAGAAGAGGGGGTAAAGGCGAGCTTTATTTTTCCCCTCAACCTGCTCAAGGCTGGAGATTAAGTTTTTCCTTCCGGGATTTTACGGAAAGGAGAAAAGGTTGTACAATATAACGTCAGTATTGGTTAAATTTCAGAGGAGAAAGCGGGTGGGACGATGGCTGTCTCATTTAAGGACTATTACGATATTCTCGGGGTGAGCAGAACGGCCTCTCAGGACGAGCTTCGCAAGGCCTATCGAAAGCTCGCAAAAAAATATCACCCCGATGTAAATAAAACCACCGGGTCTGAAGCGAAGTACAAGGAGATCAACGAGGCCTACGAAGTGTTGAAAGACCCGGAGAAGCGGCAGAAATACGACACCCTCGGCAGCAACTGGAGCGCCGGCCAGGACTTCACCCCTCCGCCGGACTGGTCCGGCGGCACGGGCGGCGGTGTCCACATGGATTTCGGCGACGGGGGCGGGTTCAGCGATTTCTTCCGTTCAATCTTCGGTGGAGGTTTCGCCCAGAGTCAGGGGGGCGGAAGAAGCGCCGGGATGGAGGAGATCTTCTTCGGCGGACGCCCCGGAGGGGGCGAAGAGATGGAGCTCCAGCTCTCCCTCGAGGAGCTGCTTCGTGGAGGGGCCAAGTCCATCTCCTTTGAACGGACCGATCGGGGGCCTGACGGCCACCCTAAAAGAGCCCGAAAGACCGTCAATGTGAACCTTCCCGTCGGAGTGACCGATGGATCGAGAATTCGCCTCAAGGGGCAGGGATCCCGGGGGGGAGATCTGTATCTCATCCTTCGCATCGCACCTCATCCGCAGTTTGCCGTGGAGGGGTACGATCTCGTCGCCCCCGTCAAGGTCTCTCCCTGGGAGGCCGCTCTCGGAGGGATGATCCCCGTGCAGACCCTCGATGGAACGGTCACCATGAAGCTGCCGTCGGGGTCACAGAACGGAAAGCGCCTCCGTCTCAAGGGAAAGGGAATTCCCAGAAGAAAGGGAGCTCTTCCCGGAGATCTGATCGTGACCCTCGATGTGGTCATACCTCCTTCCGTCAGCGACGAGGAGAAGGAGCTGTGGGAGGCCCTGGCGAAGGGGTCTTCCTTCAATCCAAGGGCATAAGGGAAAGAGGTGCATCGGGACCGGAGGGGCTACTGCCTTCCGGTCCTTTTTCAATGGTTTTTATCGTGACCGCCGAAGAGGCTGTACGCCCTCCACCGTCCACGAGGGAGACGGTATGGGACCCCCCCGCAAGAGGCCAGAAAAGGGGGAGGGGGGTCTGCTGCTTCCCGGCGAACTTCCCCCCGACGAACCAGTAGATGGGAAGCTTTGCGCCCTCGGCCTTCAGTGCGACCTTCTGATCTTTCCCCAGAGGGGTCAAAAAGTAGACCGAACCGGGAAGGGGAGAGACGATGGAAACCTCCGGAGGACGCTCCACTGCAAGGGCTCTACGGAGGGCGTAGTCCTCGAGTTCCGAGGGCCAGACCACAGAAGTTCCCCCCTTGGCGAAGCGGTGAAGGGAGCAGGGCTGAGAGGAAGAGATTCCGGGGAGATAGTAGTCATCTCGCACGGAAGGGCAGGCGTGGGATGGAGGCTGCCCCGAAAGGGAGCATACCTTCCGGACGTCCACTCCGGCGGGAGGATCGTACCACTCTCCCTTCGAGACGGTCCGGAGGATCTCCACGATGGCCGGCGCGGAGGCATGAAGCCCCACGAGCTCCGGATGAGGCTTGCCGGACGGGTCGCCGAACCAGATCACAAGGGTGAGCGAAGGGGTGTAGGCGGCCGTCCAGGCGTCCCGGTATCCGTAGGAGGTCCCTGTTTTGAAGGCGAACCAGTGCCCCCGCCCTTCAACTCTTTGGGCGTGAAGGGGGAGAAGACGCCCAGGGTCCTTCAGGATATCGGCCACCAAAAAAGCGGAACCTTCGGAGACCACCCGGCGGGGGGGAAGAATTTCTTCCCTGAGGAAGGTGGGTGTCTGAACTGTCCCGAGGGTGGAGAGGACGGTGTAGGCTCCGGCCATCTGAAGGAGAGTTACCTCGCATCCTCCGAGGATCAGGGAGTCGCCGTAATGCCCCGTGGATTTATCGAGGGAGAGGAACCCGACATTCCGCAGAAGGTCGAGGACCGTCTCGTTCCCCACCGCCCGCAGTACCCTGACCGCCGGAACGTTCAGGGAGTCGGCGAGGGCGGTTCTAGCGGCGACGGGGCCCCGGTAGGTGAGGTCGAAGTTCCGGGGAGACTGGCCGGAAAAAGCCAAAGGGGTATCGGCGAGAAGGGAGGCGGGAGTATAGAGCCCCCGGTCAAAGGCGGCGAGGTAGGCGAAGGGCTTGAGGGCCGAGCCGGGAGACCGGAGGCTGCGGCCGCAGTCAACCCAGCTTCCCGCTTCCTCTGATCCGAGCCTCCCGTTTCCGCAGTAGGCTAAAACCTCCCCCGTTCTGTTCGAGAGGATTGCTCCGGCGGCGGTGATCTCCCCCGGGAGGGAGGCAAGGGACGAGGCCAGAGTACGCTCAAGCAGCTCCTGAAGGGGGCGGGAGAGGGTCGTCTCGATCTTCCCCCCTTCTTTACGGTCTCCGAGGGCAGCGAGGGCGAAATGCCAGGCCCGGGAGGGGAAGGACCCCCGTCCGGGAGGGAGTTTCTCCGCTTTCGCAAGCCGGAGGATATCCTCCGGAATCACACCCCGCTCTTCGAGGCCGTCGAGGATTGCATTCCGCCGCTCGAGGGCCCGTTCGGGGTTCCGGTCGGGGCGGTAGAAGGTGGGGCCCCGGAGCATTCCCACGAGGAGAGCTGCCTCGGCGAGGGAGAGTTCTCGGGCCCCCTTCGAGAAGTACATCCGGGATGCTGCCTCCACTCCACGAATATTGCCTCCGAAGGGTGCCCTGTTCAGATAGAGTTCGAGGATTCTGTCCTTCGAGAGGACCCGTTCGGCCCGGAGGGCCTCGGCGAATTCAAAAAGTTTTGTGCGGAAGGTCCGGGGGCGGGGGTGAGAGAGGCGGACGAGCTGGCTCGTGATGGTGGATGCACCCGAGACGACCCGCCCGGCCCGGAGGTTTCCAAAGAAGGCCCGCAAAAGGGCGAGTGGATCGACTCCGGGGTGCTGGCGGAACCGGCGGTCTTCTACCTCAAGGGCGACCAGGGGAATCCATTTCCCCATGGAGGCGAGGGGGACGGGGAGAGACCACTCCGAATCCTCCGAGAGAAAGACAGAGAAGACCTCCCCCTCCCGATCGGTGAGGAAGGGGGAGGTCTTCCATTCTTCAAGCTGCTTCGCTGAAAAGGGAATACGCGCCGTAAAGAGAAAGCCCCCTCCCACCACGGCTGTGCAGACGAGAAGAGCCGCGAGGACGAACCGCCGGAAGGCGGGCTTTCCGGTCACCGGATGACTACCGTGCCTGAGCTGGTCAGGGCCTGGACGTCAGGAGCGTACATCCCCTCGGCGGCCAGAGGAGGAACCGTGAAGGTCCCCCGGGTCACCGCCCGAAGAAGGTACCGGTATTCCAGGGGTTTCTCCGCACTGTCGATGAAGAGCAGCAGCCGGTCATCCCGACGTTCGGCCCGGATGCCCGTGTAGGCCTCTTCCTCTTCCGCTCCTGCGGTGAGGCGGGGATTCTCGATCTCCATGCCTCCGGGGAGGATGTCGATGACTATGAGATCCTTCAGAGGAGCCGCAGGAGTGAGAGAGAGGGTGACTTCAATCCGTTCTCCCTGATTCACCGGTGTTCCTTTGGAGATGACCTTTCCCTCCCGGTTTTTCCACGTCCGTTTAATCGAAAGGCCGTTGCTTGCCGCCGGTGGAGAGACCTCGGGAACTCCGCCGGCTGTCCAGGCGTAGTAGGCGGTCCCCTCTCCCGTAAGAGTCAGGGTCAGGGGGGCCTGAGGAAGGTCTGCCAGGGTAAGGGAGAGTCGTTTCCCGTCGCTGAAGGCGGCGATCTCAGCGCCGCTTGAGTCCTTCAGCACGGCCTCGAAGGGTTTTCTGGCGCTCCGTGTTCTTTCAAGCCAGCGGCCGAGGGCCAGAACTGCCATGGCGTTCTGCTGGGTTGTACCCCAGGCTGATTTTCTCGCCTCCTCGAGAAGGGGAAGGGCGAGTTCCGCCGCTGTGGGAGAGAGGGGGTCCACGGCGGTCCACAGAAGAAGCCTCAGGGAGTTTGTCCGCGACGAAGACTCGAAGGTCGTGTCGGACCCCTTGCGGAGGGCGGGGGGCAGCGTTCCGAGCTCCCTCAGGGGTTCGGAGGAGTTCAGGGAGAGGGCATAGGCCCCGGCAAGGAAGATCGCTCCCGAGTTTCGAAGGAGTGTGCGGTTTTCTCCGATATGGGCCATCCACCCCAGGGGGGCTTCTCCCGCCAGGGCGAGGACGTAGGAGGCGTAGGCCTTGAGGGTCAGATTTTCAGCCAGGGCTTCCTCGGTGTCATTTTCCGGAAGAGAGGGCAGGAACTGCCTGACCCAGGAGAGAGCTCCATTCATCAGGTCATCGGGCACCCGGGTGCCGCTCTTTTTCGCCTCCGTGAGGAAGTGGGTCGTGTAGATGCTCACCCAGGGCGCGGCTTCTCTGTTTCCGGGCCATGCCACGAAGGCTCCTCCCGGCAGCTGAAGGGCCGAGATTTTCCGCAGTACTCCGGCGAGGGCCGCTTCCCTTTCACCCTCGTTGACAAGTTCGCTGTCCACCTCCGCCACAAGGTCGGGGAGGACGAGCAGAGGCCATGCTCCGGAGACGGTCTGCTCGAGGCAGCCGTAAGGATAGGTCATAAGGAAGGAGGCGGCTCCCAGGAGGTCAAGGGAGGGGAAGTCGGAGAGAAGAAGCTGTCCCTCCTCAGTGCCGGGGAACCACTTCCTTGGCAGGGTGATCACCGTCTCTGTTCCCGAGCGCAGAACACCCGAGCCGCTCAGAGAGATGGGCGGCCAGGGGGGGCGGACCGCAAGTTCGATCTCTTCTGTAAAGGAATTGCCGTCCCATTCGGTCGTGAGGGTCAGGCGGGCGACTCCCGCGGTCTCCGCGGCTTTCAGCCGGAGGGAGAAAAGCGCCTTGGGATTCTCGGGATCGAGTTCCGCAAGAAACTCCCTCTTGCCCGCGAGGGCGAGGGGCCCGTCAACGGAGGTGGAGACGGTGACTTTTTTCGTCTCCTCTCCGGCGGAGAAGAGTTCGAGGGAGACGGTGAAGTCGTCTCCGGGGGAGACCGCCAGAGGAAGGGAGAGTTCCGCCGTCACGTCACGGGCGAGGGTAATCTGTCGATCTCCCTTGCCGAAGGCGTCTCCAGCGACTGCCACGGCCATAAGCCGCGCCCGGCCGCTGAACTCGGGCAGGGTGAATTCTGCCGAAAAGGCACCGCTCTCATCCGTGGTGATGCTTCCGGCAAAGAGAGAGAGGATTTTGCGGGCTTTCGCCGAAACGGGTGAAAGGCCGGCCTTGAGGGCTGCCATGGCGTCCTCCCCCTCGCCGCCACCCGTTCTGAGGAGTGGCGTGCTGCGGGCCTCGAGGGGCAGAAGCTGGTCGTAGATGTCGAAGATGGAGACTCCCGCCGCCCGCCTCGACATGAAGAAAGCCCAGGGGTCAGGGGTTGCGTAGTTCGTGAGGGAGAGAATACCTTCGTCCACGAGGTAGAGGACGACCTCTCCTTTCCGGGGCTGTCCTGCTCCGTCGGTCAGACGTCCCCGAACGGTCAGAGGTTCGAGGGGAACCGCCCGTTCCGGTGCCTCGAGATCCACTGTAAGGCGGGTTTCCTTCCGCTCCACCTTCAGGGAGGCGATGCCGAGGGCCCGGTGATTTCCCCAGGGTTCCCCTTCTATAACTGGCCGGAGCACCCATGCGCTCACGTAGAAGTTGGGGATCATCTCCGCCGTCACGGGGATGTCGATAGTTCCTTCGCCCCCGTCGATCGTCAGAACGCGCCGGAGGATTTCATGGTCCGTCTCGGCCGTCACCAGCACAGTCCCTTTGAAGGGAGCCCGGAAGGTCACCGAAGCGGTATCTCCGGGAGCGTAGATTTCCCGGTCGGTCCGGATTTCGATCCGGTCGAGAAGGGTCGAGCCTCCCGCCGTTTCGCTCCCCCATGGGGCCCAGGCGTAGAAGGTATGGGACGCCGCGCCGCCCGAGGCTTCGTCGTCAATACGGAGGAGGTACTCCCCCGACGAGGGAGGAGTGAAGGAGACTTTGCCCCGTCCGTCCTTGAGCGTCACTGTCTGCTCTGACTGAAGGACGAGCTCCCGCTGCACCTGTGTCCTGGTCTGATTTCCCACGCGGACGAGGTTGTAATGCCGGGAGACGCTGTACAGAGAGGCTTTCGCCGAGGCAAGGGGTGACGGAGTTCCTTCCGGCGACACTGCGGCGACGGCGAAGGTCGCCTCCTTGCCGGGTGCGGGGTCATCCCGGGGCTTTTCAATGCCGAGGTAGACCGAATAGGGGTGGAAGGGCAGGGAGAGGGCTGTGGGAACCCATCGGCCCCCTTCTTCCATCACCCGGACGACGAAGGTCAGCTCCACCGTTGAAGGGGGAGACCATTCATCGGGGGCAGTGTAGGTTATCTGCCCCTTCCCCGAGGCGTCGAGCTTTCCGTCGCCGAGAAAGTCCACCGTCGGTTCAAAGGTCTTCTCGGAGTCGCCGAAGGAGTAGGCTTCCCACCCCGAAGGAGCGAAGAGGGAAGGACGAATCCGGACTTCTCCCTCGAAGGGAAGTTCCGCCGCGGGAGCGCCGAAAAGCCATTCCGAGCTGATGTCAAGGGTAACCGTCTCTCCCGGCTTCACCGAAGAGGCGTTCGCCACGGCCTTGACGGCGAGGCGGGGGGCGACGAAATCTTCGACGAAGAAATCCGCCCGTCCCAGAGGGTTTTTCTCCTCGCCGGGAAGGGCGACGACAGCGCTGTAGACTCCCGTTGGAGTAGCGTTGGAAAGGACCGCCGAGAAAACAGCCATCCCTTCAGGGGAGAGCATGGCGGTCCCCCGGGCCACTTCTTTTCCGAGAGAGGAGCGGACCACGTAGATCACGGGAAATGTTTCAGGAGGAAGGAAGCGGCTGTTCCGTACCACCGTAGAGAAAAAGACTTCCTCTCCGGGGCGGAAGACTCCCCGTGAGGGGAAGAGAAAGGCCTCGTACCCCCGGTTCCAGGGGCGCCCCCCCGTATCGAAGCCGCTGTCAGAAAGAAGGTTGCTGTCGAATTTCACAAAGGAAAGGTCTTCGTCCTTTTCCACTGTAGCGATCAGCGGCTGCAGCTGATCCTCCCAGGGGTCGTCCTTCCGGAAGGCCCACAGGCCGTTTTCGTCCGTCTCGCCCGAGGCGAGAAGCTGGTTGCTCTTGGAGTAGACTTTTACCTTACTTCCCGGGACTGGTTTTCCGCCGGCAATGGAGTTGACCCATAGGGTGATGCCGTCAGGCCATACTCTGGCGACGATTCCGAGGTCTGTGACGGCCACGAGCTGTTCGGCCTGCCCCCAGTACTGCCCTCCGGCATCCGAGGCGGTGACCAGAAAGACTCCTTTTTCCTCTCCGGCGAGCTCCCGCAGATCAATGGCCCTCCGGACGGGAGTATTCAGCGTTCCCTCGGGACGGGCTGTTTTCACTGCCGTCCGTCTCGTCAGGTCTCTGGGTATGGAGTAGTCGTTGATGGTAAGGGCTACGGGGATGTTGTTTTCATACACCCGCCACAGGTTCAGGTCCACCTCCTCGATATTCACCGTCTCGAGGGGGATTCTCAGGTCCGCGGCAGGAGAGAGAAAGGTGCCGGCTGAGGGGAAGGTTATCTGGGGGTACAGATCGGGGAAGATGACGGCTTTTTTGTACTCTGCTTCGAGCTTCATTCCATCCCGTGAGGGGAGCCCTTTCAGCACCGTGAGCGTGTAGCGGTCCCGGGGCTTGAAATCCGCGAGGATCGAAAATCCGCTGTACCCGGGTTCAACGGTGAAGGGGATTGACGGAGAAAGGGTGACGAACTTCGCTGCCTTCGAAATGTCCACTCCAGCGGAGGTATTCACCGTGATGGAGCTCTTCTCGGGGTAGCGGCTCTCGCCGTAGGTCCCTGTCACGACGAACTTCCGGGTCACTGCGATCTCCTTGTACATGGGTTTCTCAATACCGAGCGGTCCGGCATCGCTCATCAGGCCGGGAACGATGGAGACGCCAATGACTTTTCCGTCGAAGGGAGCGGTGCCGACAGTCACCTTTGGAGCGGGGGCGTTTCCGTAGAGAGTGTAGTCGATCTCTTTATCGTTTTCGTCGTGAAGGCCGAGAAATCCCCTCAGCCTGTAGGGTGAGACGGGGAGGTTGAAGGAAAGCTCAAGATATATTCTGCCTTCCTGGGTGACGTCCGTCTGCTGTGCTGAGAGAAACTTCAGCTCCTCCGTAGCGAACCGGAAGGTCTGTTTGCCCGAAAGAGGGCGACCCTTCAGGTCCCGGAGGGTGGGGGACGCCGTGGCCAAATAGGAGGTGGCGGAGGCCAGAGGGCGGGATGGGGTGAAGAGAAAGGTGGACTGATCGGTCCACTTCCCCGTTCCGGCGATTGCCGGAGAGAAGGACAGCGGTATTTTCTCCGCCGCTGTAGCCTTTCCCACGAGTTCCTTTGGAACAGCGGGCTGGGAGAACGTTACCTTCACGGAGGGTTTTCCCTTGACGGTTCCCTCGGGGGAGAAGGAGTGAATAGAGAACTCGGGAGCGGGGGCCCCCTCCGCCCATCCCGTTCCTCCGAAGAGCAGAACCAGCGTGAGAAGCAAGAGCACCGACTTTTTCATGGGAATCCTCCTTCATTAGAGTGTAAGAGTTGGAAAATCGAAAACAGAACCGGAATCTTTTTAGATTATACATTCAATATCACAGGTTCAAAAGAGAGGAAGGCATGAAAAAGAAGAAATCACCCCGTACTATAGAATAGGTAGACATATAGTTGACAATAAGGGGAAAAGGGATAAAAATAATGAGTGGATGGAATAACATGTCTCTCCTCTGTGATGTTCACAGGAAATAACCCCCTGCGGGAGATTTATTCTGCCGGGGGGGTGTTCATACATACAACGAGAAAGGAGCGATCCTCATGGATCCGGCAAAACTTACGACAAAATCCCGGGAGGCCTTCTCGGAAGCCCAGAATATCGCCATATCCTACGGCCACACGGAGGTAGACGGCGAGCACCTTCTTCTTGCCCTGGTACGGCAGAAGGACGGACTTATACCGCGGCTTCTCGCCCGCATGGAAAAAGACCCGGCGGACCTCGTCTCCCGCCTCGAGAGCGAACTCTCCCGAAGGGTGCGGGTCTCCGGCCCCGGAGTCGAACCCGGCAAGGTCTACATCTCCTCCCGGCTCTCCCGCCTTATGGTGAAGGCTGAGGAGCGGGCCCGCGCCCTGAAGGATGAATATGTGTCGGTGGAGCACCTCTTCGGCGCATTTCTTGAAGAGGGACGGTCCACTGCGGCGGGAAGAGTTTTAGGTGAAACGGGCATTACGGAGGAGAAATTCCTTGAGACCCTCACGGAGGTCCGCGGCAGGGCGAGCGTCCGGAGCGAAGATCCGGAGAGCACTTACGAAGCCCTCGAAAAATACGGTCAGGATCTCGTCGCACTGGCCCGGGCCGGCAAGCTTGACCCGGTCATCGGTCGAGATGAGGAGATCCGCAGGACAGTCCGAATCCTGAGCCGGAAGACCAAAAACAACCCGGTGCTCATCGGCGACCCCGGAGTGGGAAAGACCGCTATCGTGGAGGGGCTCGCCGCCCGGATCGTCACGGGGGATGTCCCCGAAGGGCTCAAGGAGCGTACAATTTTCGCCCTCGATATGGGTTCCCTCCTGGCCGGGGCGAAGTTCCGGGGAGAGTTTGAAGAACGCCTCAAGGCCGTCCTCAACGAGGTGAAGCAGAGCGACGGACGGATCCTCCTCTTCATCGACGAACTTCATACCATCGTCGGGGCGGGCGCTGCCGAGGGGGCCATCGACGCGGGGAACATGCTCAAACCCATGCTCGCCCGGGGGGAGCTTCGCTGCATCGGTGCCACCACCACGGACGAATACCGGAAACATATAGAAAAAGATGCCGCCCTGGCGAGGCGGTTTCAGCCCATCCTCGTAGAGCCGCCGACAGTGGAGGACACTATCTCCATTCTCCGGGGGCTGAAAGACCGCTTTCAGGTCCATCACGGTGTGAAAATTCGGGACAATGCCCTCGTCGCTGCGGCGGTATTATCCAACCGCTATATCACCGAGAGGTTCCTGCCCGACAAGGCCATCGACCTCATGGACGAGGCGAGCGCCATGATCCGCACGGAGATCGATTCCCTCCCCGCTGAGCTCGACGCCGTCTCCCGACGTGTGATGCAGCTCGAGATCGAGGAGGCCGCTCTGAAGAAGGAGACGGACTCCGCAAGTAAAGAACGCCTTGACGCCCTGAGGCAGGAGCTGCAGGAGGCCCGGGAGGAGCAGTCCGGCCTTCGGGCTCAGTATGAGGCTGAAAAAGGAGGAATCGGCGCAGTTCGGGAGCTTCGGGAAAGGATCGACGCCCTTCACCGGGATATAGAAAAGGCCGAAAGGCAGTACGATCTGAACCGGGCTGCCGAGCTGAAGCACGGGCAGCTCCCCCAGCTCCAGGAGGAGCTCCGCGAAAAGGAGCAAATCCTCGAAAACGGCCACGGAACGGAAAAAATCCTCCGGGAGGAGGTGACGGAGGACGAGATCTCCGAGATTGTGAGCCGCTGGACGGGCATCCCCGTCACCCGTCTTCTCGAGGGAGAGCGGGAGAAGCTGCTGAAGCTCGATGATGTTCTTCACGAAAGGGTCATCGGGCAGGAAGAGGCCGTAGGGCTCGTGGCCGATGCGGTATTGCGTGCCCGGTCGGGGATCAAGGACCCGAAGCGGCCCATCGGATCCTTCATCTTTCTCGGCCCCACAGGGGTCGGCAAGACGGAGCTGGCCAAAACCCTCGCGGAAGCCCTCTTCGACAGCGAGGAGAACATGGTCCGCCTTGACATGTCCGAGTACATGGAGAAGCACTCCGTCTCCCGCATGGTGGGAGCTCCTCCCGGATATGTCGGGTACGACGAAGGTGGGCAGCTCACAGAGGCGGTGCGCCGTCACCCCTATTCGGTCATCCTCTTCGACGAGATCGAAAAGGCCCATCCCGACGTCTTCAACATCCTCCTGCAGATCCTCGACGACGGACGGATCACCGACAATCAGGGGCATGTGATAAACTTTAAAAATACAGTGATCATCATGACGAGCAATATCGGCGGCCCTGTGCTTCTCGAGGGGATCACTCCGGAAGGGACGATTACAGAGAAGGCCAGAGAGCAGGTGATGGAGGAGCTGCGCCGCTCCTTCCGCCCGGAATTTCTGAACCGGGTGGACGACGTGGTCCTCTTCAAGCCCCTCACCCCCTCCGAGATCGGCCGGATTGTCCGGCTGATTACGGCGTCGCTGGCGAAGAGGCTGCAGGAGCGGAATATCACTCTGAAGCTCACCGAAGCCGGAGCGGAGTTCATCGCCCGGGAGGGGTACGATCCGGTCTACGGTGCCCGGCCCCTCAAGCGCTACGTCGTTCGGCGACTCGAGACGCCCATCGCCCGGATGATCCTCTCAGGGGAGGCCTCTGAAGGCTGCGTTCTTCTCGTTGACGAGAGGAACGGAGAGCTCGTCCTCAGTTCCTCCTGCCCGTCGAAAGAGGCACAGAAAGAGGGAGATGAGAGAAAATCATGAAAATTGACTCTGAAAACGCAGGAAAAATCCGCCCTTCAGAAATTCCGGTGGAAAGGGACGAAAGAGCGGAAGAAGGCATGAAAAAGCTCGAAAAGGCAAGAGGCTCCCTGCAGCGTGACCGCCTTGAAATGATGGATCGCCATCACGAGACGGTGAAAAAATCGGCCCAACTCTACGATAAGCAGGTTCGCAAAGAGCTTCTCGAGAAGGACAGGGAGAAACGTCTGCTTCTGCAGAGGGAGTTCCATGCTGAAAGGACCGCTCTGGACGAGATTAAGAGGAAGGCCCGGATGAAAGCAGAGGGATGACCGTCAAAAAGAAGGGCACGGCATCAAGAGGGCATTTTTCTCATCCCTCCCCATCTTCCTCCGGAGAGATCGCAGAGGAGCTCTGCCGCACCGGTGCTTTTCGGGTCGAGCGGATTGTGTCCCACGGCACCTCCTCACCTCCTTCCTTCTGGTATGACCAGAAGGAGGACGAATGGGTTGCGGTGCTCTCCGGAGAGGGAACTCTCGAGTTTGAGGACGGGAGCCTGGAGACGCTGAAGGAAGGGGACTGGATTTTTCTTCCAGCCCATCTCCGTCATCGGGTGGCCGCCACGACGAAGGAGCCGCCCTGTGTGTGGCTCGCTGTCTTCGGCGTACTCCCTTCTCAATGAGTTTTTGAGCCGGTGATTTCCTTTCGGAATCACCGGCATTTTGGTTGTACAGCATGGGATAGTCAATCATCAATGGTGAAGCTGCCCGGCCGGTTACATTCTCTCCGTCCTGTACCCAAGGACGGCCGCTCTGCTATGGTTGCCTTCCTCAATTCAAGACTGTACAATATTTCCTGACATACCCCCTCCGAGCCTTGGAACCTACAGGCGCAGCCCATGGGTCCATGGCCGACAGGGTGCCTCCGGAAACAGAGGCGCCTCCCGATCCGGCAAGGAGGGAAGGACGCCTTTATCAGCGCCTTTCCCGCACTGTGCCCGCGCGGGGGAGGCATTTTTTTCTTCTGGAGACGTAGGGTTATGGACTACCTTGCCGACGGCTTTTTCAAAGGAATATCCCTTATCTTGTCCATGGAGGAGGAGGTCTGGACGGCCGTCTTCACGACCCTCCGCCTCTCCGCCCTCTCTATGCTGGTGACCCTTGCCCTTGGCGTTCCCTTCGGCTTCTTTCTCGGCTACTGCACCTTTCCGGGAAAAAAGCTACTTCGGGTGACAGTGGACACCCTCCTCTCCATCCCCACCGTCGTGGTGGGCCTTTTTGTCTACGCCTTCATATCCAACCGCGGCCCTCTGGGGCAGTACGGTCTTCTCTTCACCATTCCGGGCATGGCCATAGGCCAGACGATCCTTGCCCTTCCCATCGTCGTCGCCCTGACGGCCTCTGCGGTGGAGTCCATGGACAGCCGACTCCGTTTCACTCTCCTGACTCTCGGTGCCGGAGGAAAAAGGCTTATCCTCTCCACCCTGTGGGAGACCAGACACCAGATCCTCCTCGCCGCTGTCACGGCCTACGGGCGGATCACCGCCGAGGTCGGCGTCTCCATGATGATCGGCGGAAACATCAAGTGGAACACCCGCACCATCACCACCGCCATCACACTGGAGACCGGAAAGGGCGAATTCTCCACGGGTATTGCCCTCGGGCTGCTGCTCCTTGCCCTCTCCTTCATTCTCAACTGGTCTTTAGCCTTTCTCAGAAGGAGGAGCGAGGCATGAGCGGTTCAGCAAACCCCCTCTATGAGATCCGGGATTTGACATGCTCCTACGGAGACGTTCCCGTCCTTTTCGTCGACCGGCTTGATATCCCGTCGGACGGTCCCACCGCGTTCATCGGCCACAACGGAAGCGGCAAGAGCACGCTGCTCAAGGCCCTTGCCTTTCTCCTGAAGCCCGTGTCGGGAACCCTGCGCTTTCTCGGCGGCGATACGGCAGGAAGGGAGAGCGAGCTTCGGCGTGAAGCTACCCTTCTGCTCCAGGAGCCCTACCTCCTTCGTCGCTCCGTCTTCGAGAATATAGCCTACGGCCTGCGGGCTCGAAACGATACCCTTTCCCTGCGGGACCGGGTCGTCGAGGCCCTCGGGATAGTGGGCCTCCCTCCGGATTTCGCCAAAAGAGAGTGGTTTCAGCTCTCCGGAGGAGAGGCCCGGCGGGTCGCCATCGCATCCCGCCTTGTTCTCCGGACGAAGGCGATCCTCCTTGACGAGCCTACAGCCAACGTGGACGAGGAGAACGCCCTCCTCATCGCCGACGTCGTAAAAAACGCCTCGAGCAGATGGGGCACAGTGCCTCTCGTGGCGTCTCATGACCTTCAGTGGCTCGAGGGTGTCTGTGCCCGCACGGTCTCCATGAGGCGCGGGAAAATTGAGTTCATAGCGCAGGGAGACAACAGAGAAAGCTCATTGATCCGTCCCCTGCCGTAGAAGCACGGGGCGGTTTATTGGGGAGTAATCAAAGGAAGTTCATATAATATCCCAAGGGAGGAACGAAAATGAAACTTCGAAAGTATCTGGGTTTAATCGCACTTTGCGTCATGGTCTGCTTCTCTGCTGCAGGAATCGCCGGGGCCGCGGAGGTTCTCCGCATGGCAACAACCACCAGTACGGATAATACGGGGCTCCTTGATTACCTGGCTCCTCTTCTGCTTGAGCAAACAGGAATCGAAATCCAATGGGTCTCCGTCGGAACAGGGAAGGCTCTGGAATACGGACGGAACGGCGATGTCGACGTGGTGCTCGTCCACGATCCGGAGGCGGAGAAAAAGTTCGTGGATGAAGGGTCGGGGGTGAACCGCCGGCAGGTGATGTTCAACGACTTTATTATAACGGGGCCCGTTTCCGACCCGGCGAAGGTCAAAGGCCTCTCCGTGACCGAGGCCCTGAAGAAGATAGCCCTCTCCGGAGCTCCCTTCGCGAGCCGGGCGGACAAATCGGGGACCCACATGGCGGAGCTTCGCCTCTGGGCCGCGGCAGGTATGCCTGAGCCCGACAAAGAGAAGTGGTACATTCAGACAGGGCAGGGAATGCTCGATACCCTCATGATAGCCGGAGAGCGGAAGGGGTACGTCTTCACCGACCGCGGAACCTTCATAAAGTACCAGGATGCCCGCAAGGATCAGGCCGATCTGGTCATCACAGTGGAAGGGGACGCTTCCCTTAAGAACCAGTACAGCGTGATGGCGGTCAATCCCGTGAAGTGGAGCAACATCCGGTACGACCTCGCCCTGAAGTACATTGACTGGCTGATTTCTCCCTCAACCCAGCAGGCCATCGGGGATTTTGAACTCCTCGGAAAGCAGCTCTTTTTCCCGAACGCCGGGAAGTAGGGAAGTCTTATCGAGGGGGCAGAAAAACGCCCGCCCGCAGTGTCTCCTCGGAAAGAAAGAAGCCCGGACAGCGGCGGAGGGCAGTCCATGATCTCTGTATAAAAGAATGGATCCGGCCGCCGGCCCCGGTCAGAGTCCGGAGGATATCCCGGTTGTGAACAGGAGCGGCTGAATTGTGCCCCCGGAGTGATCGCCCTGGAGTACAGATGACCCAGGGGATTTTATCAGCACCCCTGAAGGCGGATATTTCCGGCTTCAGGGGTGCCCTTTATATGGAGGAGAACCCCCTCATCTTTATTATTTTTTGCAGAATGTCGTGTCACAAAAGGCCCTCTTCGTGTTATTATTTGGAACAGACAATGATCTCAAGGAGTGAGCCTCTTCCATGAAGAAAAAAGTTCACAGCCCCATCCGGGCCGGCACCTCCGGATTTAAGCTCTCCCTGCTCTCGGCAGGGCACTTTTCCAACGATCTCTATGCCTCCTTTCTTCCCACCTTCATTCCAACCCTCATCGAGCGGCTGAGCCTCACTATGACCCAGGCCGGTTTGTTCAGCTCCCTTCTCGGGGTGATCCATATTATCTTTCAGCCCCTCCTCGGGTATGTCTCCGACCGGTCCTCCAATCCGTGGCTGATCATCTGGGGGCCAGTGCTCACTTGCCTCGGAGCGACCCTCATCCCCCTCGCCCCCTCCTACGCCATGGCCCTCCTCTTCGTGGGCATGTGGGGGCTCGGAAGCGCCATGTTTCACCCCCAGGGGCATGGAGGAGTGGGGCACGTGGTTCCCCGGGAACGGCTCACCGTCTCTCTTGCCCTCTTTGCCGTGGCAGGCACTGCGGGGACGACCCTGAGCCCTCTCTTCGCGGTTTTTCTCGCCAATACAGTCGGCTTTCGCCTCATGCCCGTCGTGGGTGTGCTGCCGGTACTGCTCCTGGCCCTGTTCACCTGGTGGACTATGCCCTCCCTGTCCCATGAGAGCGGCGATGTTCTTGCCCCCCAGAAGGGGCTCTTCATCACCATCAAGTCGGTCTTCGCCGTTATCTACCCCGTCTGGGCCATATCCACCATCCGGGACGCCACGAGCCAGGGAATACGCATGTTCTTCCCCATCCGCCTCGCAAGCGAGGGAGGGGACATCGGCCAGGTGGGAACCGTTCTTTTTTTCATCATGCTCGGCAGCACCTTCTCCATGATCTATATGGGGCGGGTGGCCGACCGGCTGGGAAAGAAAAAAGTGCTCATCTCGGCCATGCTGATCGCTTCAGTCGCTCTCTTTTTCGGCCGCTCGACCGGAGGGTGGCTTGCTGTGCTCTGTTACGTCATCGGGATGGCTGCGATCAACGGTACCATGCCGATCTGCGCCGCAATTGCCCAGGAGATGGTTCCGAATTCAAGGGGAATGGCGAGTTCCATCGTCATGGGGCTCTCATGGGGGGTCGGAAATCTGCTCATGGGCCCCTTCGGGAAAATAGGAGATCTCTACGGCGTCAACGCTACCCTCACTCTCGTGGCTGTTCTTCCCCTTCTCTCCATCCCGATTCTCTTCACTCCCCCCTTCCGGGATGTTGAGAAATAAGGCAAAAAGATCTCCCCTTCGGGGTAGAAGCCGGAGGGATGGAATTTTCTCTAAGCCCTCCAAAAAAACCTAAAAAAGGGAAGCCCCTGATAATTCCAGCCAGGGGCTTCTTCTTCGCAGGAGACCATGATTGTGCAGCAGGTTCTTCAGGCGTGGACGATCAACAATACCGGCCACCTTCAAGGGCTGGATTTTTCCGTCCCTCTGCCATTCTCTTCAGTTTTCCTTTTCTCCCCACCGTCTCCGCCGTTTTTCCCGGGCCAGTTCCTTCGGCTCGAGGGCCGCAATATCCCCGTCGAAAAGGGACTGGACCCCTCCTGAGGAGAGGTTCTTCGCCCGTTCGCAGATATCCCTGCACTTTCCGGCGCACCGGCTCTGGTTGTCGTCAGGCTCGGTATAGACGGTGATGACCCCCTCGAAATTCCTCAGAATTGTCTTCCGGTCCGATTGGCCGAGGACGTAGTTGGGCATGACGGGGATCTTGCCCCCGCCGCCCGGGGCGTCCACCACGAAGGTGGGAACGGCGAGCCCCGACGTGTGCCCCCTCAGATATTCCATGATCTCCATCCCCTTGCCGATGGAGGTGCGGAAGTGTTCGATCCCCCGGGAGAGATCGCACTGGTAGATGTAGTAGGGGCGGACCCTCATCTTCAGAAGTTTCTGATTGAGATCCCGGAAGAGATAGGGGCAGTCGTTGACTCCCTTCAACAGGACGGACTGGTTTCCCAGGGGAATCCCTGCGTCGGCCAGAAGGGTACAGGCCTGAGCAGCCTCGGCTGTCAGCTCCTTTGGATGGTTGAAGTGGAGGTTGATCCACAGAGGGTGGTGCTTTTTCAGCATGGCGCAGAGCTTTTCCGTCACCCTCATGGGCAGAACGGCGGGGATGCGGGTGCCGAGCCGGATGATCTCCACGGTGGGGATGGCCCGGATCTTCGTCAGAATGTCGTCGAGGCATTCGTCCGAAAGGGTGAGGGGGTCCCCCCCCGTGATGAGGACGTCCCGGATTTCAGGAGTGGCGGCGATATAGTCGATGCATTTCTGGATCTGCTCCGGAGTGCGGGCTCTGTCCGTCTGGCCGGCAAACCGCCTGCGGGTGCAGTGCCGGCAGTACATGCCGCACTGATCCGTCACCAGGAGAATGCAGCGGTCGGGGTAGCGATGAGTCAGCCCCGGAGCGGGAGAATCTGTATCCTCATGGAGGGGGTCCACGAGGTCAGTGGGCGCGATGAGCGTCTCCTTCAGGGACGGAATGGCCTGTCTCCGGATGGGGCAGTCCGGATCGCTTCCGTCGATGAGGGAGGCGTAATAGGGCGTGATGGCCATGCGGAGAGTGTTCAGGCTTCGCCTCAGCGTCGATGATTCGCTTTTCGACAGAGGCAGAATAAGGCCCAGCTCGTCAGCCGTGGTGATGCGGGATTTCATCTGCCAGTGCCAGTCGTTCCACCGCTCCTCTCCCGCCGATTCCCGAAGGGCCTCGAGGTAATTTTTTCCCGGAGTGAGATAGGGGAGGGAGGGAATACGACTTCTCCGCACCTTTCCGGGCTGAAGAGACGGAGGTTTTCCTTCGTCTCCTCCCGTCTCAGGCACGCTATGACTCTTTTCCGATTCTCTTGCAGTAGAGGACAAGGTCATCACCTTCTCTGTAGAAGTCGGGAATACGTCCGCATTCCCCGTAGTTCCGGGCGAGGTAAAAAAATCTCTGGCCGAGGTAGTCATCCCTTCCGGCAGTCTCAATCCGGATAACCGCCCGATCCGATTGTTCAAGCAGGGCGGAGCACATCCGTTCCTCCAGTTTCCGTCCGACCCCTTTTTTCTGAAAAGCCGGATCCACGGCGATCCAGTAGAGATCAAAGGCAAAGCTGGTCATGGGGGTGGGCCCGAAGATCAGAAATCCGGCCAGAATTCCGCCCTCCTCCTCCGTGAGAAGTATGTAGTCCCTGCCGGGGTGCAGGGTCCACTCGAGGAGCACGTCCTCAAGAACGGCAAGCTCTTCTCCGCTGAATGCCCCCGTATTTGCGGCTGCAGCGAGGCAGCGCTCTGCCAGGGTACTCTCCATCATCTTCATCTCTCGTCCCTTTCCTTATGGTCTTCAAGGGCCTGGCGCAGAAGAAGAAGGATGACCTCTTCTCCCCCCAGGCCGCTCTCTCTGCACTGGCGGAGAAAACCGCCATCCGGAGTCATGTCGGGGTTGGGGTTCACGTCGAGGACGTAGAGTTCCCCCTCCTTCTCCCGGAGGTCCACCCGGAATCCTCCTCTGCAGCCGAGGGCGCTCCCCGCAGCCCGGGCCAGCTCCCCGGCCCTGGCTGCGGCCGGTCCGGAGGCCTTCTTCGGGCACAGAGAGTACCCAGGAGAATCCTCCTCCCATTTCGATCCGTAGTCCAGAAAAGGAAGTATTTCCGCCCCATCTTCGTAATCGATCACGGAGACTCCGGCAATTATGCAGGGGGCTCTGCCGATGCAGGCGACGGAATATTCCCTTCCGGGAAGAAAAACTTCCCCGTAGATTCCCGAGGGGAAGGAGTCGAGCTTCCGGGCCAGGGACTCTTTCAGGGAGGATTCATCATGAACAAGGGAATGGGCGTCGATTCCGACGCTTCCGTCCTCTTGAAGGGGTTTCAGAAAGATCGGAAAGGGCAGGAAGGCGGCCTGTTCCGGACCATCACCGGGGTGAAGGGCAACTCCGGGAGGGACGGGTACCCCTTTGCTTTTGAGAAAAGATGCGCACTCTTCCTTCGAAAGGCATATCTTCAGCACCGAGGCGGGGTTGCCCGTGCAGGGCAGGTTCAGGTCTTCCAGCAGCTTCCGGAACCGATGCTCCGCGCCGCTGTCGAGGCTGAAGCCCTCGAAGAGATTGAAGACGCAGAGGGGGTTCTTCTCCAGGATCTCCCCGGCCAGGGTCGCAGGGCGGGAGAGTTCTTCCGGGGTTACGGGAAGGGGGAGAGGGGAAAAGCCCCTCTTTTCAAGGACGGCTCGGGCGAACTCCACGGCAGAACGGACGTCCTCCACGTCACGTCGGGATTTTGGCTCCGACGCGAAGGGGAGCAGAACGACCGGCCGCTTTTCCGCTCCGGGAGGTTCCCCGTCGGCGGCGGTCATGAGAAGAGCTCCTCCTCTAGGGGGAGAGGAAAGGCAAGGCCGTATCGGGAGAAGGCACTTTTCAGGATGCACCGGAGAAGTTCTTCGTAGTTCCCGCCGCTGAGGCGGTGGAGGATGGGAAGGTCGCTGTAGACGGGAGAGAATCCGGGCAGAGGGTTCACGTCGATGATCCTGCCGACGCCATGAGCGTCGAGGCGAAAATCGATTCTCGCCATATCCCTCAGCTCGAGGGCTGAGAAAGCCGCGAGGGCACTGGTCTCCAGAGAGTGCCGGAGGGCCGGCAGAATGGTTTCGGGCCCCTCGTAGCGAATCCGCTCGATATAATTTCTTTTTTCCTCAAGAGAGTAGAGGAATTCGTCCCTCGGAATTCGGGGGGAGATCCGCATCATCCCTGCAAGCCGGGGCTTTTCGTTCCCCAGGATCCCGACGGTGATCTCATCGCCGGGGAGGTACTCCTCCGCAAGGGCGGGCTGGCCGTAGCGGCCCCAGAGGCGGCGGATTTTCTCCTCCATCTCTGAAGCGTCGTGGGCGACCGAGTCGGTGAAAATTCCCTTGGACGACCCCTCGAAGCGGGGTTTCACGACAAATCGGTCGTTCTTTTCGAAAAGAGACGGGATTTTGCCGAGATCCTCTTCCGTGCGAAAAGACGCAGCAAGGGGAACGGGAATATTCTCTCCGGCGAGGGTGCGGGAGGTAAGGAGCTTGTCCAGGGCCAGGGCCAGAGCAACGGAATCTGACCCCCAGAAGGGGATGTCAAGGCTCTCGAGTATGCTGGGGACCTGGGCCTCCCTCCCTCGAGCGCTGCCCCGGCCTTCGGCGAGGGTGACGACGAAGCAGGGGGACTGCTCTCTCAGCCTGTCGAAAAAGTCCTCGTCCTGTTCACAGAGCAAGACATGGAAGCCGAAGGAGGATACGGTATCCGCGACGGATTGAACTGTGGAGAGAGGGTCATACTCTTCGTACTTGTCGTCCGGTTCGGACGGGGCAGGGGTCTTCTTCAGGTTATAGACCACTGAGATGCGGTGTACCGGAAATAACGGAACATCCGGCTTCTGGCCGTATTCTTTCCTCATGAATAATCTCCTCCCGGAGGTGGTGCGTGATAAAAAACTTCAGTACTTTCAGTGCTGAGGAAAGGGGCTTGTGTACAGCGGATTATAGGCTTTTCTGCAGGAAATACAAGGGGGGAAAGAGGAGAATCAAAGGAAAAATGACAAAGAAAAAACCACAAAAAAAGGGCCTCTGAAGAGGCCCTGGAAAAGGGCGCTGATCAGGGCGCCCTGCTCCGAATCGGGTGCTTTTTATCCGAGGGCGATCACGGCCTCAGGAGTGTTGACCTGGAAGGTGAAGGACTCGGCCAGGAAGAAACGTATCGTGTCTCCGCAGCGCTCCTCGAAACCCAGAGAAAAATCCTGTCCGAGGACGAGCTCGAAGTCTCCGCCCCGGAGGGAGACGACGAAAGAGACATCCTGACTTGAGAGAATAACCTTTTCAACGATCTTTTCAGCGTGTTTAGAAAGAGGATAGCCCCGGGACTCCCCGTAGATATTTTTCCAGAGTTTTGGCGAGGCCACGAGGGCGTAGGGGCCTTCAATGCCGTCGTCGTTGAGTTTGAGGGTGGCTTCTGTGAGTGCATCCGCGATGCCGTTTCCATTCTCTCCTGCGAGAGCGACCGTCCGGCCTTCGGCGGCCTTGACCAGCCCCTCGATTCCTGCCGCAGCCAGGCCGAAATAGACGGCTTTCTCCTCGAAGAGGGCCATCTCTTTGGCGGCCTGCTCGAGAGCGGAAAGGTCAGGGTTTTTCGCCCCCCTGCTGATGTTGTCGAGCTCCCATATGCTCAGCTCGAAGGTGCGGCGGCTCTCCACGAGGGGAAGTACCTTGTTGATTCCGTACCGGACGCCGTGGCTCCCCTGATTTTCCGCCAGCTCGAGCCGCCCGAGGGAATGGGCCGCGTATTTCCAGCCCATAGGCCCTTCTACGTCCGCGAACTTACGAGCGGAAAGAGTGGTCGTCAGAGTCTTTTTCGCCTGTTCATCCATCTCCTGCCACGCTTCAGACGTGACAGGCGCTGCTGATCTTCTAAGAATTTCCATGTAATGGCCTCCTTTTCGTGCCTTATCTCAGGCTTCCGATGCCAAGGCTTCCTTCGGAAGAGGGGGAATCTGCGGCTCCTTCGACGGCTCCTTCTTCGACTTCGACGATAGAGGCGGTGGTGAAGAGGTAGGTTTTCAGTTCATGATCCCATCCGTCCATGTTTCTTCGAAGCCATTCAAGAAGCATCGCCGCGTGCTCGATCTCCTCATCCCGGTTATGGGCCATTATTTTTCTCAACTCTTCATCGGGAGCGACAACCATCCGCTGATTGTAATAGTTGATGGCCTCCAGTTCCTCTCCGAGGCTGGTAATTGCCCGGGCCTGGTCCGCAGTCTTCTGATCGAGGGTGTCTGCCGGTTCCATAAATTGCTGCATGCTCTCTCTCCTTTCATTTTTTCGCTCTTCCACTGCCGAACGGGCGATCCTGATGATAAAGAGGATGCCCGGCATTTCCCGTGGAAAAACGGCGCTGACTATACCGTAAGGGGAATAAATCACTTCAAGCGTTATACCTTACTTGATTTCATAACAAGTATATACCGTTCCATTCAGTATATACCACGGGATGAAATTTCGTCAACATTGGTCAGAGGCAAAGGGGAGTTTTAGTGTGTTATCATCTCTTTTGGCTGTATTTTTAATTTCAGAGGTTAAAAGGGGAGTACTCTACAAATGCATGATTCTGCACCCTCCACCCTTTCCGGAGACATCAAAGAGCTGCTGGCCCTTCGGGAGGGAGAAGATCTCACCCTCGGAGAACTCTCGGCGGCTGTCGGAAAGAGGGGGTTCGGCATCCTCCTCATCCTTCTCTCTCTGCCGAGCGCCCTCCCTTTTCCTGCACCCGGATACAGCACCCCCTTCGGAATCATTCTTTTTCTTCTGAGCCTTCAGATCCTGGCAGGACGGAAGACTCCCTGGCTGCCCTCATGGGCGTGCAGAAGAGTGATAAAAAGAAGCACCGCCGATGTCATGATCTCCGGAGGGGCGAAGTTTTTCGCCCATCTTGAGAAGTTTATCCGTCCCCGCTACTCCTGCCTTACCGGAAGAAGGGGAACCCGTTTCTGCGCCCTTCTGCTGCTCATCATGAGCGGCCTGATGATCCTCCCGATCCCCCTGACGAACACCCTGCCTGCCATGGTGATCTTCTGCGTGGGCGTAGCCCTCACTGAACGGGATGGTCTGGCCCTCGGAGCAGCTCTGCTCTTCGGCGTCGGAGCGGTTCTGCTCTACTCTCTTGTTTTCTACGTCATCGCCCGGTACGGCGCCCAGGGGATGATCGAGGCGAAGGAGATCATCAAGGGATGGTTTCAGTAGTCTTTTTTGTATAAATTCAAAAGAGAGGGGTGGGAAGGCAAAGGTATGTCTATTCATCGAAAAATGCTTCTCCTTCTAAGCGGTTTCCTTCTGATCACCCTTGTCCTCACCTTCGGCAGCTACTCCCTGACCGGCCGGAGCGTCCGTGCCAGGATGGAGAAGACAACCCTCGCTGTGGTGAATGAAAAGGGCATTGCCCTTTCCCGATACTTCTCGAAGCTGACATCCATGGTAGCCCTCCTTGCAGAAACGCTTCCCTCCCTTCAGAATGATGGAACTCCTGAAGATTACAGAAATCTGTTCTCCCGTTCTCTTCAACGCGCTCTCTCCGGAGATGTGCAGAATGTCTTCATGGGCTTCAATGACGGACAGTTCATCGACGCCACCGGATGGACCGCGCCGCCGGAGTACGACCTGAGAAAAAGGAGCTGGTACTCAGAAGCAATCAGCAAGGGGAAGGCCATTCTCACCGCACCCTACAAGGATCTCATCACCGGCGATCCTATCGTCAGCGTTGCCGCTCCCGTTTTTACTGCCGGAGGAGAGCTCATGGGGGTGGTGGGGTTTGATGTCAACATCGCCTCCATCGCGGAGAACTTTTCGAAGAAAAAATTCTTCGGAGTGGAGCTGCCCTTTCTCGTGGACAGGGAGGGGAGTTTTCTTGCGGGTGCGCTCCCGGGGTGGACAATGTCGGAGAGCATCCTCACCCCCTCCGCCGATGTCTCGCCCGAACTGGCGGCTGCCGGAAGAGCTCTCCTCTCCGGTGAACAAGGCCCAATTCCCCTTTCCTTCCAGGGAGAACGGGCGACCCTTTTCGCTTCTCCGGCGGGAGAGGGGCTCATTATGGGCATTCTGCTTCCCGACTCCCGCCCTCAGGGGTTCATCCGGGATGTCTCTCTGCTCCATCTTTTCGGCGGATTCACCATTATACTTCTGGCCCTCGTCCTCCTTGTTCCCGTGGTCTTCGAGATTTCCCGTTCATTTGCATCCCTTTCCGCGACGCTCGACAGGCTGAGAGCAAAAATACCTGCCGTCTGGGATTTGGGCGAGGCGTCCGACAGTGTCCAGGCCATAGCGATCGAAATCGGAGAGGCGGTGGAGTCAACCCGAGTTCCCGAATTCCGCCGCCTTATCGCAAGTATGGAGAGTACCCTCCACACCATCGCCCGGCAGGGGGAGAAGATCTCCGCCCTCACAGAGGAGGGGAAGATGACCCGGAGAGATCTCCACGAGACGAACGAGGAGCTTACAAAGCGTCAGCAGATCTGGAAGAACACCCTCGAAGTCATGGAAGCCATGGCGACTCCCGGGGAGGCCGGAAAAAAACTTCCGCTGATAGTTGAGAGCATCAGAAAGAGTACGGGGGCCTTCGGGGTTCTCATCTCCCACCCCTCCTCGGGTATTCTGGAGATAGTTGCCTCCTGCGGATACGATGGCCTTGACCTCACAGAATTTAGGACACCCCTGCAGGGCACCGTGGCCAGCAGGACCTTCGAGGAGGGAGTACCCCTCTGGATCGAAGACGTTTCACGGGAAGAGGAGTATCTGGAAGTTCACCCTCTTGTCGTCACGGAGGTGGAGGTCCCCCTCTTTCACCTCGGCAATCCCAAGGGAGTTCTCGAAGTCGCCTTCGACCGGAGAGTGCCCAGAAATGACGACCTGCTCGAGACGCTTCTTCCCGTGGCTTCCGCGCTGGCGGGTTTGCTCGAGGTCGAGGACGCTCACGGAGAGATCAAGAGATCCTACCGTTACCTTGCGGAAAAGCTTCAGTCCGTCACGGAGATCTATCACTTTGAGACGGCGGACCACATGGACCGCATAGGGGCCTATTCCCGCCTCATAGCCCGGGGGCTCGGCCGATCTATTGAAGAGCAGGAGGATATCGCCATCTTCTCCCGGCTTCACGACATCGGGAAACTCCGGGTTCCCCTGACTATTCTCGCGAAACCCGGCCTTCTCACCGAAGAGGAACGGGAGACTGTGCAGACTCACTCCCTCTGGGGAGCGGAGCTCATGGGCGGAGGGGAATGGCTTGATATGGCCCGGAGCATCTGCCTCACCCATCACGAAAAATGGGACGGAAGCGGCTATCCTGTCGGGCTGGCCGGTGAGGCCATCCCGTGGGAGGGGCAGGTTGTGGCCCTTGCGGACGTCTACGACGCCCTTCGCTCTCATCGAGTCTACAAGGAGAAAATGCCCCACGAGGAAGCGGTGCGTATCATTCTGGAAGGGGATGGCCGCACGGAGCCCGGGCATTTCAGCCCGGAGATACGCGAGGTCTTCCGCAGATACTCCGGTGAAATGAATGATATATTCGAGCAGAGCAGAACGTAGATAGGGTTTCCCCTCTGCACTTCTGCTGTATAGTGGTCTACGAGAAGAATATATAAAAAGAGGTGATCGGTCGTGAAAAAGAGTATAGCCCTTTCCACTCCCCTGTATCCTGCACCCTGTATCGTGGTGGGAGTCTACGACCCGAAGGGAGTTCCGGGAGGTATGTTCGTGGCCTGGGGCGGAGTCTGCTGCTCCGAGCCTCCGTGCATTTCCATCGCCCTGAGGAAGTCGCGGTACACCTATGAGGGGCTTCTAGCCCATCAGGCCTTTACGGTGAATATCCCGTCAGAACGCCACGCCGCCGAGGCGGATTACTTCGGCATCTACTCGGGGAGAGATGAAAACAAGTTCGCCGCCACGGGGCTCACTCCCCGAAGAGGCGAGGAGGTCAATGCCCCGATGATCGAGGAGTTCCCTCTCTCCTTCGAGTGCAGGGTGGTTCACTCCCACGAGCTCGGATCCCACGTCCTCTTCGTCGGGCAGGTGGTCAGGACATGGGCTCTTGAAGAGTGTCTGAACGGCTCGGGCTCCCCCGATCCCTGCAAGGTGCGCCCCCTGATCTTTGCTCCGCACTACGGAACCTACTACGGTCTTGGAGAAATCGTCGGCCATGCCTTTCAAGACGGGCAGTCTCTCCGAAAAAAAGAGGTGTAGGGAAGGGCAGAACGATCTCTTCCGCCAGTTTTTATTCCCCTCTGCGGACCGCAGGGGGCATACGTTAAAAAAGGAGTTCCCCCAATGATGATTCCTCATAGCCATTCCACACCGCACTCCGAGGATTTTCTCCTCTCCGGAGCGACCCCTCTGCGGAAGGATATTCCCGCGAAATATCGATGGGATCTGGAAGCGATTTTTTCTTCAGATTCCCTGTGGGAGGAGACTTTCGCCCGGGCGGAAAAAGAGATGGATTCCTTTGCCTCCTTTCGAGGGCGGCTTTTTTCGTCCCCCGATGTGCTGCTGCAGTTTCTCGAGGCTGAAGAAAAAGCATCGGAGACGATCGGAAAACTCTACAGCTATGCGACCATGAAAAGCCACGAGGATACGGCCCTCTCCCTCTACCAGGGAATGGCCGACCGGGCAGGCACCCTTCTCGCAGCCTTCGGAGCTGCACTGTCCTTCTTCCGGCCGGAAGTCCTCGATGCGCCCGAGGAGCGGGTGGAGGAGTACCTGAAAAGCCTTTCCGCCCTCGGAAAATACGGCCATTTTTTTGATGAACTTCTGCGGATGAAAAAACATGTCCTCTCTCAGGAGGAGGAAGAGCTCCTCGCGCGGTCCTACGAGGTTGCCCGCACGGCGGAAAACGCTTTTTCTCTGCTGACCAATGCCGATATGACCTTCCCCTCCATCCTGGACGAAAAGGGGACGGAGACGGAGCTCTCGGAGGAGCGGTACTTCCTTTTGAACCGTTCAAAGGACAGACGGGTCAGGAAGGACTCCTTCACGGGGCTCTACGGCACCTACGGCAAATACCGAAATGCCCTCGGCGCCCTCTATTCGGGAAGCATAAAGGCGGATATCTTCTTCTCGAAGGCCCGCAATTATCCCTCCTCCCTCGAGGCCTCCCTTCACGGAGACAACATCCCTCCCGAAGTGTACTCCTCGGTGGTCTCCACGGTGCGGAAGAACCTCGATGCCCTTCACGACTATATGGCCCTCCGGAAAAAGGTCCTCGCGCTGGATGAGCTGCATATGTACGATCTCAACGTCCCTCTGGCGGACGAGCCCGAGGTCTCCTATACCTGGGAGCAGGCGAAGAAGATGGTGGTGGAGGGGCTGGCCCCCCTTGGAGAGGAGTATCTTTCGGTCCTGAAAGAGGGCTTCGACTCGGGGTGGACGGATGTTTACGAAAGCCGGGGAAAGCGGAAGGGAGCCTACTCCTGGGGCAGCTACGGAACTCACCCCTACGTCCTTTTGAACTACAACGGGTCCCTCCGGGATGTCTTCACCCTGGCCCATGAGATGGGGCACTCCCTTCATACGTGGTTTTCTCATGAAAATCAGCCCCAGGTCTACGCCGACTACACAATCTTTCTCGCTGAAGTGGCCTCCACGACGAACGAGGCCCTTCTCCTCGAATCTTTGCTCGACAGGGCATCAAAGGAGGAGCGAATCTTCCTGCTGAACCACTCCCTTGACCAGGTGCGGACCACGGTCTTTCGCCAGACCATGTTCGCCGAGTTCGAGAGGGAGGTTCACCGGCTGGCCGAGGAGGGAGAGGCTCTGCCGGCCGAGCGTCTCAGCGAGTACTGGATGGACCTCAATCGGGACTATCACGGCCCGGCCATGACCGTCGACCGGGAGATTGAGATCGAGTGGGGGAGAATTCCCCATTTCTATTCCGCCTTTTACGTCTATAAATACGTCACGGGATTCGCCGCCGCCGCCGCTTTTTCTCAAAGCCTCCGTACGGAGGGGGAGGAGGCCCGGTCACGGTATCTGCAGTTCCTTTCCCGGGGCAGCTCCGCCTGGTCCCTCGATATACTGCGGGATGCGGGGGTGGATATGGCGGCACCAGCTCCACTCGAGAGGACCATCGCTGACTTCCGGAAAAAAATGGTTCTTCTGGAGGAACTTTTAGAGAGATGATCAGAGGGCGGCCTGCAGGCCGCCCTCTTTCAGCAGCCCTTTGCTCCAGCCCTCAAGGTGCTTCACCATCTCCCATCCGGGATAGGAAAGCCCCCCTGAAGAGGAGTAGACGCATTGAATTTCCCATGGAGGAGGGTCCATCTCCTTGAGCGGAGCGGGAACGAGACGCCCCTCGGCAAGGGACCGCGTCACTGACAGGCTGCTTGTGATCGCCACCCCCACCCCTTCCTCGGCCAGTTTTTTCGCCGTCTCGATATCATCAACCTCCACCTCATGTCCGAACCGCACATTTTTCCGCAGAAGATATTCATCCACGTGGGCCGCGAGAGGGCAATCTCCGCCGAAGCGGATGAGTGTTTCCTGTGCCGTGATCATTGGATCCGTTCTTTTCTGCAGATGCTCCGGGGACTCTACAGAAAGAAGAGGGTCGATTCCAAGGGAGCGGTATGTCAGGGACGAGTCCCGGGAGGAGAGAAAACTCTGGCCGAGAACTGCGAGCTCCAGACGCCCCTTTTTAATTTCGATGAGGATCTCCCGGGCAGTGCGGGATCTTACGGAAAGGGATATCCCGGGGAAGTCTCGACGGAAGGCCGCAAGGGCTCCGGGAAGGATGTAGGCTCCGGCGAAAGTCGAGACTCCCATCTCCAGCTTTCCGGTACTGAGGGTCTGCATATCCCGAAAGCGTTCGGGAATTTCGTCGGCCCTGCGGAGAAGGTCGGAGGCGAGGACGTACAGCGCTCTTCCCTCAGAGGTCAGGGAAATCGTTCTGCCCTTTCGTAAAAAAAGATGGACTGAGTAGGTTTTTTCGAGGGAGGCGACGTGCTGACTGACGGAGGGCTGTGAAAGATAGAGCTTTTCCGCTGCCCGGCGGAAGGCGCCCTCCTCCACCACGGTGCAGAATACCCTGAGCTGATGTAGATTCAAAACCTTCTCCTCCTCGATATAAGTTTTACTGATGAATTATATCACTATTTCGTTCTTGTAAATAATAGTATAGGGTGTATCTTGGATGTACAAGAGAGGGGCGTATGTCTTGGAGGAGAGCAGAAGAAACAGCCTCATACAAGTCTGTCGCGAACTGGTTCGCCGTCCGAGTCCTTCGGGGCAGGAGGGGGCCGTGGCCAATTTCGTCGCCGATACAATGCGCTCTCTCGGATATGACTCAGTCACTACAGATCTCTACGGTAACGTCCTCGGAAGGATCACCTTCTCGCCGGGGCCCGAACGACTTCTCCTCACAGCCCAGATGGATCACGTGGACGCCGGAGACGCGGCAGAATGGTCTCAATACCCCTTCGGCGCCTTCATAGAGCAAAATAAAATTTTCGGCAGGGGCGCCTCTGATCAGAAGGGAGCCCTCGCTGCAATGATTCTCGCCGGGGCCTTTCTGAAGGCCGACGGGGAGAAAACCCTCCGTGGCGAACTGACCGTTGCCGCGGCAGTGCACCAGGAGACCTTCGAGGATGTGGCTGCCCGGGCGATCAGCGATTCTGTGGACCCCACCTGCGTTCTCGTCGGTGAAGCCTCGGACCTTCTCCTTGAACGGGGACAGCGGGGCAGAGCGGAGATACGGATTGATACCTACGGAAAGATGGCCCACTCCTCCCACCCCGAGTTCGGCCTCAACGCCGCTGAAACCATGGCATCCCTTATCGCCTATCTCAAAAGAGAATTTATCCCTCCCCGGGATCCCTTTCTCGGTGCGGGCATTCTTGTCCTCACCAGCCTGTATTCCACACCACTAGCAAGCAGCGGCGCCATCCCTGAAAAATGTACCGCCATCTTCGACCGGCGCCTCCTCCCGGGAGAAACCCTCGAGGGAGTGATCGACCAGATCGAAAGAATCATTGAAATAGCCAGTCCATCCATTCCGGGACTTCGGACGACGGTCACCTTCCCTCTCATGGAGAGCCGATGCTATACCGGTTCTCCCATACGGGGCAACCATTACGCTCCGGCCTGGTTTCTGCCCGCCGATTCACCCCTTCTCGCCGTCCTTTCAGGAGCTCTTTTGAAGGCCGGGCTTCCTTCGACCGTCTCTTCCCGTCCGGGGTTCGGCACTAACGGATGCTTTTTCGCAGGGGTCCGGAACGTTCCCACCGTGATCTACGGACCATCGAAGAAAGAACAGGTTCACGGCATCGACGAGTATCTTGAAATCGAAGATCTCGTGGACGCCTGCCGCGGTTATTCCGCCATGGGCGAAGCTCTTCTGAAGGGCGGCTGCGGCGGAGAAGATTATCCGGAAGACAACCCCCATCATCTGCAAAAGGAGAAAAACTGAATGGCCCACCCTGTAGAACTGCGATGTGTTCTCTGCAGCGCCGCCTATGCACCCGGAGAGGTGGAGTACACCTGTCCGGCCTGCGGGCTCGACGGTACGCTGGATGTCCTCTACGACTA
>CAYZZX010000006.1:0-15220 GCA_964483085.1 uncultured Synergistaceae bacterium | reverse complement strand
GTGATCGCCTGCGCCTCCACGGGGAACGCCGCCAGTTCCCTCGCCGGATTTTCCGCCGTGAGCGGACGGAAGAGCTTCATCTTCGTTCCCGAGAAGGCTCCTGCCGCAAAGGTCGCCCAGCTTCTCATCTACGGAGCTACGGTAGTGCTCGTGAAGGGCGACTACGCCGACACCTTCAGTCTCGCCACAGCGGCCATCGAAAAATACGGCTGGTACAACAGGAACTGCGCCATCAACCCCTATCTTGTTGAGGGAAAGAAAACCTGCGCCCTCGAGATCGCCGAACAGTCCGGATGGAACCCTCCTGACCGGCTATTCATCTCCGTGGGAGACGGTTGCTGCATCAGCGGCCTTTACAAGGGGTTCAGCGATCTGCTGCAGATGGGGCTCATCCGCCATATCCCCAGAATCACGGGCGTTCAGGCGGAGGGGGCCCGGCCGGTCTGCGACGCCATCGAAAGAGAATTGGACCGGGTTGCCTTCGGACCCGCCGATACCGTGGCCGACAGTATCTCCGTCGGCTCTCCCCGAAACTGGGCTAAGGCCCTCCGGGCCGTTCGAAGTTCGGAGGGGAGCATGGTGACTGTAACGGACGAAGAGATTCTCTCGGCTATTCCCGAACTGGCACGGAAATCAGGGGTCTTCGGCGAACCTGCCGGTGCCGCCGCCTTCGCCGGTTTTCGGAAGATGGCCCGGGCGGGGATGCTGGAACGGAAGGAGCGCATCGCCGTTGTGGTGACAGGCAACGGACTGAAGGATATAGAGAGCGCACGAAAGGCTGTGGGAGCCCCGATGACCGTGGGGGCATCACTAGAGGAGTTTTCGAACAATCTTGAGAGGAGCGGATTTTCATGCTAGAAAAAGGACAGGAATTTCTTCAGCAGACTGACCCGGAAATATTCGACATCATCACCGAGGAGCTTTCACGCCAGAGAAAGGGTATTGAACTCATCGCTTCGGAGAACTTCGTCTCCCGGGCCGTACTCTCCGTCGTGGGATCAGTGCTCACAAACAAGTACGCCGAAGGATATCCGGGCGCCCGTTACTATGGCGGATGTCATGCGGTGGATAAGGCGGAGGATCTCGCCCGGGAGAGAGCGAAGAAGCTCTTCGGCTGTGATCATGTGAACGTGCAGCCTCATTCCGGCTCTCAGGCGAATATGGCCGTCTACTTCGCAGCGCTGAAGCCGGGGGACACGATCCTCGCAATGAACCTCTCCCACGGAGGACACCTTACTCACGGATCTCCCGTGAACTTCTCAGGACAGCTGTACAACATCATCCCCTACGGAGTCAGCAAGGAGACGGAGCAGATCGACTTCGGCGAGGTTGAACGCCTTGCTGTGGAGCACAAGCCGAAGATGATCGTCTGCGGCGGCTCCGCCTATCCGAGGGAGATCGACGCCGAAAAGTTCCGGGCCATCGCCGACAAGGTGGGAGCTCTTCTGTTCTTCGATATCGCCCATATTGCCGGCCTCATCGCTGCCGGAGAGCATATCGACCCCGTTCCCTACTGTCATTTCCTCACCACCACGACTCACAAGACCCTCCGGGGCCCCCGGGGCGGCATGATTATGACGACGGCGGAATACGCCAAGGCCGTGGATAAGAGTATCTTCCCCGGAATGCAGGGCGGTCCGCTCATGCACGTCATCGCCGCCAAGGCAGTGGCCTTCGAGGAAGCCCTCCAGCCCGCCTTCAAGGAGTATACCAAGCAGGTTGTGGTCAACGCGAAAGCACTGGCAGAGGAACTTCTCGCCCTCGACTACCACCTCGTCTCCGGCGGAACGGACAACCATCTCATCCTGATGAATCTTTCGAGCAAGGGTGTGACGGGAAAGGCCGCGGAAGTCGCTCTCGACAAGGCCGGGATCACTGTGAACAAGAACACAGTCCCCTTCGATACCCAAAGCCCGTTCATCACGAGCGGAATACGCCTCGGCACTCCCGCCGTGACGACCAGAGGATTCAAGGAGAAGGACATGAAGCTCATGGCCCGCTGGATCGACATGGTGCTCCAGGACGTGGAGAACGAGAGAAGTCTTGCGTCAATCCGGGCCGAGGTGCTCGAAGCCTGCGCCAATCACCCCCTGTATCCGGGGCTGGAATAAATATAAAGGAGAATGTCCACTATGGCTATGAAGTATGGAATCGATCTCACAGTCAATCCCGAAGGTCTGAAGCACGCCGTAGAACTCGCGAAGAAGCAGAATGTCGTCATCCCCACCTTCAGCCAGATGAAGGATCCGGCACAGCACACTCCTGCAGCGGTGAAGGAAAAGCTCAAGACCACCGGCCTGTGGGACTTGGACCCGGTGAACCTCTTCCGGGTCACCTGGAAGAATGAGCCCGTAAAATCCGGCGGCCTCTTCGGCAGGGCGAACTATGTTGAACTTCCCTCCGCCCTCACGGGAGTGGATGCCCGGATCGTGGCCCTCGTCGGTAAATGGTTTCCCACGGGCGCCCACAAGGTGGGAGCGAGCTTCGGCTGCCTCGTTCCGCGGCTTATCACGGGCCAGTTTGACCCCATCCATAAGAAGGCCGTATGGCCCTCCACGGGGAACTACTGCCGGGGCGGAGCCTACAACTGCCAGCTCCTGGGATGCGACTCCATCGCCATACTTCCTGAGGGGATGAGCCGCGAGCGGTTTGAATGGCTCGAGACCGTGGCGGGGGAGATCATCGCGACTCCGGGTACGGAGAGCAACGTCAAGGAGATTTACGACAAGGTCTGGGAGCTCCGCAACACCCGGGATGACATCGTCATCTTCAACCAGTTCGACGAGCTGGGGAACCATCTCTGGCACTACGAAGTGACCGGGAGCGCCATGGACGATGTTCTGCAGCAAGTGCTCAGAGAAGGAGAGCGGTACTTCGGAGTGACCGTCACATCCGGTTCCGCCGGAACGACTGCCGTGGGGGACTACCTCAAGAAGCTGTACCCGGGAAGCCTCATCGCCGTGGGAGAGGCCCTTCAGTGCCCGACCCTTCTTGAAAATGGCTTTGGCGCCCACCGCCTCGAAGGAATCGGCGACAAGCACGTCCCCTGGATTCACAACGTGAAGAACACGGACATGGTCATCGCAGTAGACGACGAAGACAGCATGAAGTTCATCCGCATGTGCAACGAGCCGGAGGGGCTCGACTATCTCCGCTCCCTCGGCTTGAAAGAGGAGTTCATCGAGCAGCTTCCTCTCATGGGAATCTCCGGAGCGGCCAATGTCATCATGGCCATCAAGATGGCGAAGTACTATGAACTCACCTCGAAGGATGTTATCCTCACGGTCTTCACCGACTCAATGGAGATGTACGGCTCCCGGGTGAAGGAGATGGCGGAGGAGTCCGGCCCCTATACCGAAATGCAGGCAGTGGCGGACCATGCCCGACATGTGCTGGGAGTGCGGACCGATAATCTCCTGGAACTCTCCTACAATGACAGAAAACGGATTCACAACCTGAAATACTACACCTGGGTGGAGCAGCAGGGAAAGACCTCAGAAGAGCTGATGGCCCAGTGGTATGACGCAGATGAGTACTGGAACGGAGTGGAGGCCATGGCCGGCCCCATCGACGAAAAGATTAATGAGTTCAATAGACTGACCGGCCTGCAGTAAAGCTGCATGATGTTTTGGAAAGTGTATCCGTGGTTCAAAGAAGAACTCTAAAACTCCGTGAGGGAGTTTAATCTAAAGGAGGGGTTGTAATGTTGCATCGTAGTCTCAGGACCGGATTTCTCGGAAAGTGCTTGTTTGCCATGGTTTTGATGGTGTTTCTGATGAGCCTGACCACCGCTGTCTCAGCCAAAGAAGCAGAGTACAAATGGAAATTCGGACAGACCTCAGTCCGGGCTTCCCAGGGCGAGTCGTACAAGCTGTTTTGCGAACTTATCGGCAAATACAGCGACGGCCGCATACACGTCGAGTTTTTTCCGGATAATCAGCTCGGCACCCTGGATGAGATCTTCCACGCTGTACAGGTCGGCGACGTCGAAATCTGCGGCGTAGCTCCATACGTCAACCTCGTTCCCGGCGGAATGTTCAACTGGATGCCCTGGACAGTGGAAACATGGGAAGAGTGTAAACTTGCCTTTGCCCGTCCCAACGGCGCTCTGTACTTCCCCATGGAGGCAGCAATGAAGGAAGTGGGGATGCATATCCTCTTCACCGTCTCCCAGGGATCCTACGGCGTCGGCAACAGCGTCAGGCCGATCAAAACCCCTGAGGATTTCAAAAACCTCAAAATGCGGGTATCCTCTTCTCTCGGCAGCGTCCGGGGACTTCAGAATATGGCCTCCGGCACCGGAATGACCGTCGAGACTGTGCCCTGGGGAGATCTGTACAACGCCCTCTCCAAAGGAGTTGTGGACGGCTGCTGGTCCATGTGGCCCTCCCTCGTGGAAGAGCGTCACTACGAAGTTATGAAGTTCTACACCTCCCTCGACTGGATGTGGGACGCGAACCAGGTCGTTATCAACAAGGAAATCTGGGATGCTCTGCCCGACGATCTGAAGGCCGCCGTTCAGAAAGCGGCTGATGAGGCGGAAATTCATCAGTATGGAATTCAGGAGCGCATGGCCTCCGAATTCCAGGATTTCCTGAAGAAGCAGGATGATTTCGAAATCTACTACCCCACCGATGCCGAGCGGGCAATGTTCCGCGAAAAAGCCAATGCCCTCAGCATCTGGGAAGAGCTGTGCACTCCCTGGCTCGAGAAACATTACCCCGGCCAGAATATGACACAAAAGATTCTTGCCGAGCTTGAGGCAAACCGGGAAAAGGTCGCAGCTGCAAAGGCAAAATAAGAAGCAGCACAGGGGGCAGTCCGATGAAGGCTGCCCCTTTCTTCCTGAAAACCGGTCATGACATGAGACGATCAGAACGTATACGAAAATCGTGGAGCATACATAAAAGGAAGGTTCAATATGAAAAAAATATTCCAGAGATTGTGCCAGGCAGAGCTTTTTCTTGCATCCTGCGGGCTGCTCATCACGGTTCTGCTGACCTTCTGCCAGGTAATAAACCGATACTGGCTCCATTATGAAATCATGTGGATCAGTGATTTTGCCCTCTACATCTTCATCTTTACCATTTACGTTGCCATACCCTACGGAGCCTCCCAAAAGACCCATATCGCCGTTGATGTCCTGCCCGATGTCTTTTATAGGGACAACCAGGCCAGAAAGGCGGTTTTTGAGATTTTCAAAAGTACGGTCACCATTGTTATGATTCTCGGCATGGCCGGCCCCACGTGGAAGCTTGTTCAGAGAGCTTTAAAGTATCCTGAATACGCTACTCTCGTACGCTGGTTCAATATGAACTGGCTCACCTACGCCATGGGAGTCATGGTCATCCTTGTAATACTCCACTACGGATGGCATGCCGCGAGCAGCATTTTTGAACTGAAGAAGCTCTACTGGCTTTCTCATAACCAGGGGGAGGAGAAATAGGATGTTTGACCTCGGAACAGTTACTACGCTGATCAGTTTCGTCGCAGGGCTTGTTCTGGGCCTTCCCATCGGATGGCTCTTTATAGGTTCAACAGCCCTCGGCGTTTTGGTCATGGGCATGCCTGCCACTTTTATAGCGAACACATTTTTTCACTCCCTTGATTCCACGACGGTCATGGCGATAGCTTTTTTTGTTTTTTCCGGATCACTCATTGCAGAGGCCGGGCTGGCCGACCGGATCGTGAATTTTTCCTACTCCCTGGTTGGACGCCTTAAGGGCGGACTGACCGCTGTCGGAATCATCGCCACCCTCTTCCTCGGCGCGTTGACAGGTTCTTCCGTGCCGTGCATAGCTGCCCTCATACCACTTCTCGTTCCCCGACTCGAAAAATTCGGCTATCAACGGGTATATACAACTGCGCTTCTCTGTTCTTCCAGTTATCTCGGCTATCTCATACCGCCGAGCGTTCCCGCCATGATCTACTGTCTTCTGGCAGGGCAGTCCGTTGCAGCACTCTTTCTTGCGACGGTCTTTCCAGGGCTTCTTCTCGCCCTTGGCTACGGAGTGCTCAACTATATCAGGGTCGACCGCTACACCTTCGAAAGCAGTGAAAAACCCGTCCTTCCCGCGACTTTTAAGGCGTCGGTCAAGGATATTCTCCATACAGGACGGCTGGCCATCCCGGCTTTGGGTTGTCCGGTGCTTATTCTGGTGGGAATTTACGGAGGAATATTCACTCCCAACGAGGCGGGCGGCATGGCAGCGGTCTATTGTCTGCTCATCGGCTGGTTTGTCTATCGGGAGCTGACGAATGAAAAATTGGTCAAAGCTCTGTCAAGTTCCCTGGGGACCCTCGGGATGACAACACTCCTCCTCGCAGGCGGAACTGTGCTGACCCGGTATCTTACCCGTCAGGGAGTAGCCCAGGACGTCGCAAAGTTCATGCTGACTCTCTTTGAAAGTAAAATTCTCATCCTCCTGATGCTGAATGTTTTCCTTCTGTTTCTCGGAATGTTTCTCGACGGCATCCCCATTCTGATCCTCGTCGTTCCCCTTGTTCTTCCGTTGATGCAGGAGCTTGGAGTCAACCTGGTCCACCTCGGCTCGATGATGGTGGTCAACGTGGGTATCGGCGTCATGACACCGCCCTTTGCCATGTCTATTTTTGTCGGCTCGCGATTGGCGGATGTTTCGCCCGCCGATCTCACAAAGGCAATGATGCCCTTTCTTTTCTACGTCTCACTTCCTGTGCTGCTGCTTACGACCTATATCCCCGCATTGTCCTGCTGGCTGCCCCAGCTTCTTTTGGGAGCCAACGTCGTCGGGCCATGGTAGGGAAATACTGACTGTATATTGATTGGAGGGGATTTTCATGTTCGATATCGTCATTAAAAACGGGATGTGCTATTCCGGAGACGGGAAACCCGGTTTTCGGGCGGATATAGGCATCCTCGACGGAAAAATAGAGGCGATAGGGTCCTTATCCGGAGAGGGGGCCGAAAAGGTCCTTGATGCAGAAAATCACGCTGTTGCTCCGGGATTCATAGATACCCACAGCCACTCGGATCTCGTCGCTCTCGTTCATCCTGAAATCGCGAACAAGACCACCCAGGGGATCACGACGGAGATCATCGGCCAGGACGGGATGTCCCTTGCTCCCATGAAGCCGGAGTACGTGAGCTCATGGAAAAAGGTCATGGCCGGGCTTGAGGGAAGCTATGACGTGGACTGGAACTGGGGGAGTTCAGAGGAATACCTTGCACGCCTGGATAAACAGCCCCTCGGTCCAAATCTGGCCTATCTCGTCCCCTACGGCAATATCCGCATGTGCGCCATCGGCCTCGATAATCGTTCCGCGACAAAAAACGAGATTTCGATGATGACCGAACTTCTGGAAGAGGGCATCCGGAAAGGGGCCGTGGGATTATCCACAGGCTTGATCTATCCTCCCTGCAATTACGCTCCCGAGGAAGAAATCGCCGAGGTTACAAAAGTGCTCGCGAAATATGGCCTCCCTTTCGTGATTCACCAGAGAAGCGAAGCGGATGATATTTTGAATTCCATGGATGAAGTGTTCAGAATCGGCCGAAAATCGGGCTGTCCCATTCATTTTTCCCACTTCAAGGTCGCCGGAAAGAAAAATGCCCATCTTTTCGAACCCGTAATGAAAAAACTGGACGAGGCTTCGAAAGAGCTCGCCGTCTCCTTTGATCAATACCCCTATACGGCGGGAAGCACCACCTTCAGCGTCATCCTCCCCCCCTGGGTGCATGACGGCGGTCCCGACAAGGCACTGGAGAGGCTGGCCGATTCTTCGGCCCGAGAGCGGATGAAGAGCGACATCATAAAGGGCATCCCCGGATGGGACAACTTCATCGATTTTGCCGGCATGGAAAATATCTGCGTCACCTTCGTCAAGACGGAAAAGAACGCCGATCTTGTGGGCAAAAATATGCTTGAGATCGGTGAGATGAGAGGAAAAGATCCCCTGGACGCGGCCTTCGACCTTCTTCTCGAAGAGGATATGGCCGCCGGTCTCGTGGATTTCTTCGGACTTGAGGAGCATATCGAGAAAATAATGGTCCATCCGCTGCAGAACCCTTGCACTGACGGTATTCTCGGGGCCCATCCCCATCCCCGAGTCTACGGAACCTTCCCGCGGATTTTGGGCTATTATGTCCGGGAAAGACGTCTTTTCGACCTGCCGACCGCTATTCAAAAAATGACGTCCCGCCCCGCTTCGATCTTCAAAATGAAAAACCGGGGGTTGATCAAAGAAGGGTATGCTGCAGACCTTGTGATCTTTGATCCGGAAAATGTGATCGATACAGCCACCTACGAAAATCCGAAGCAGTTTGCCACGGGAGTTCCTCACGTAATCGTCGGCGGCAAGACGGCGATAGAGGGGGGAGCTGTTCAGACCGGTAAGTGCGGCCGGGTTGTGCGGTTTCGCGAGTAGTTCCGCAGAAGCAGGTTTCGGGGTTCAAGCAGTATAAAGTTCTCATTCGGGAGGAGTAATTCTATGATGCAGAAATGGAAAGATGCGCTGATCTCCCTGTGCCGGGGTATGGTGCAGATCCCGAGTCTCTCCGGCCAGGAAAAAGATGTTGCTGATTTTATCGAGAGGAATTTCGCCGACCTTGGATTTGACTCAGTGGAACGGGACCATTACGGCAATATTTCCGGAAGAATTGTCCTCGGCAAAGGCGGAAAGAAAATCCTCTTCGAGGGGCATATGGACCATGTGGATGTTGCGGATCCCTCCAAGTGGAGCTATGACCCCTTTGGAGCTGAAGTTGTAAACGGACGGATCTACGGCCGTGCAACGAGTGATATGAAGGGAAACCTCGCGGCGTCCATGATCGCAGCAGCGATGATGAAAGAAGAGAGCGATGGTCTTAACGGTGAGATCATTGTGGCTGGAAGTGTTTTCGAAGAGCTCTTCGAAGGGGTCGCGTCGGAAGCCATCGGAAAAAGATGGCAGCCCGATTGTGTCGTCATCGGCGAGGCTTCTTCTCTGACATTGAAGCGGGGGCAAAGGGGGCGCGCTGAAATAGTGCTCGAGTCTTTTGGAAAACCCGCTCATTCGTCCAACCCCGAGGTTGGATTAAATGCAGTGAAGACGATGATACCGCTGCTTCAGTCCATTGAAGAGAAGTTTCAGCCCGAAACTCATTCCGTCCTCGGAAAGGGAATTCTTGAGCTCACGGATATTATCTCGAAGCCCTACCCCGGAGCGAGCGTCGTTCCTGAGGGGTGCAGGGTGACCTATGACCGGCGCCTTCTGATTGACGAAAAAGAAGAGGATGTTCTTGCCCCTCTGCAGCAGATCATCGAGTCGGAAAAAAAGAAAAACCAGAAGCTTCAGGCACAGGTCTCCTTTGCTGAGGCGGAGGATATGTGCTATACAGGCACGGCTATTACCGCCAGGCGATTCGCTCCGGGATGGATTTTCCCCGAAGACAACTGGTTTGTGGAAGCCGCACTCCGGGGGCTCCGGTCCTCGGGGCTGAACCCTGCAATTTCTCACTATGCCTTCTGTACGAACGGCAGCTACTATGCCGGGAAGGCAGGCATTCCCACAATAGGCTTCGGTGGATCCCTCGAGTCGCTGGCCCATGTAATCGATGAATATATTGAAATTGAACAGCTTGAAAAGGCCTGTTCCGGCTATAGAGGAATCATTCGTTCAGTGCTCGGATAAACCTGACGCAGCCATTCCCTGGCATCAATTTCATATGAAGAAATTCCTTGATTTCGTGGGAAAATCCAGTCCCGTGCAAAATATTTTTTGAATTTCCAATCAGCGAAGTTCAAGTATAATAGCAGGCGAAAGAGATTTATTTCAAAGACACAGACGAAGAGCATCTCTTTTGTGTCTTTGATCATTTTGGCGGTTCATTCGGGGAGAACGTTTCGAACGGAAAAGGGGGAAATCAATGAGGCGTCAACTGCAGTGTGTGCTGCTTATCTTGGTTATGGGAACAGTTGGGGCGTGGAGTGCCCGTCCTTCCTTCGCAAAGGCGCCGGGAGAGTACAAAATGGTACTCCTTCTTCCCGGACCGGCCAGCGACAAAAGCTGGAACGCCGCGAATTTGAAGGGAATCCGGGAGGTAAACAAGGAACTCGGTACGAAGATCGAGTACGTGGAAAATGTTCAGCCTGACGAGTTTGAGACCGCATTCGATAAATATGCCGAAAGCGGCTATGATCTCGTTCTGGCCGCAGGATCCCAGTTCGATTGGGCAGCGGCTTCGGCAGCGCAGGAGCACGAAAAGACGGTTTTCTCGGTGATCAATGGGATTACCGCCGTAAAACCGAACCTTGCGCCTGTCCTTCTCAGGGAGTACGAGGCGAGCTTCCTGGCGGGGATCATCGCCGGCGGGATCACGAAAACAGGAAAAATCGGCGTTGCGGGAGCATTCCCCGACAGCTTGATGATCCGTCTTCTGAACACCTACGAATGGGCTGCCCGGATCGGCCGGCCCGACCTCAAGGTGGCGAGGGGGTACGCCGACTCGTGGACCGATGCCGCCCTCGGAGGACAGATGGCGGCATCCATGATCGACACCGGCGCCGATGTTCTCTTCTTCTATGCAAATCAGGCGGGTCTCGGAGCTCTTCAGGAGGCTAAGGAAAGAGGAGTACAATTCATCGGATTCGCCGCCGACCAGAATGCTCTTGACCCGGCCACTGTGGCCGCCAGCGTGTACTTCGACTTTGAAAAAATCTACCGGTGGGTTGTGAGCAAATTTCTCGACGGTTCTCTCAAGCCTGTGGTCAATGAACTGGGGGTAGCCGAAGGCATCGTCAAGGTAGCCTACGGAGACACGATTTCCCCGGAGATTCAGCAAACAGTAACGGCTGCGGAAGAGGCCCTGAAGAAGAGGGATATGCTCTTCTTTCTCTCCGACTATCCGGAAAAGCCGTGAGATAAGGCTCCGTTCAATCGATCAGCTCCTTTCGGGAGGGATGTTGCCGTGTACGATCTCGTGATCAAGGGAGGAACCATCGTCACCCCGGAGGATGTCTTCGAAGCAGACATTGCTGTTCAGGGGGAGAAAATCGCCGCTCTCGGCCGCTCTCTGGAAGGGCGGAACGTGATCGACGCCGGAGGGAAACTCATCTTTCCGGGGGGAATCGATCCTCACGTCCACTTCGCCCTTCCCGTGGCGGGAACGTTCTCCGCAGATGACTTCTCTACGGGCAGTGCGGCGGCCTGCGCCGGCGGCATCACCACGGTCATTGACTTCACCGTCGGCGCCGAGGGAAGGACCATCGCAGAAGATCTTCAAAATCGCTTCGAGGATGCCCGCACCTCGGTTGTAGACTATTCCTTTCACGGCGAGGTGGTCGGATGGCATCCCGGAAAACTCGATGAGATCGGGGAGGCAATTTCTCTCGGAATAAAAAGCTTCAAATTCTTCACTGCCTACGGCGAATCGGGAAGACGGACGGAGACCGGCCCGATGTTTCTTTCCTTCCGCACCCTTGCAGAGGAGGACGCAGTGGCGCTTGTCCACGCCGAAGATGAAAGCATAGTCAACGCTTTAACAGCTATGCTCTCCCCTGAAGAATATGAAAAAATGACGACCTTTGGCGAAGTTCGCCCTGACCTGTGCGAGGCCTCAGCGGTGAATACCGTCGCCTGGCTTGCCGCGAAGACAGGGGTACGCTGCCATATCGTCCATCTCAGCTCGGCCCTCGGCCTCGAGGAGGTGCTTCTTGGAAAAAAAAGAGGCGCCCGCCTCTCCGCCGAGACATGCCCCCACTACCTGCTGCTCACCTCGGAGGCCTATCGGGGCCCCGAAGGGCACCTCTTCTCCGCCGCTCCGGCCCTGCGATCCACTCAGAACAACGACCTTCTCTGGCAGGGGCTTCGAGAGGGCGCGATCGACTTCGCGGCGACGGACCACTGCCCCTTCTCCAGAAAACAGAAGGAGTGGAAGGGAACCTTCGCAGATCTTCCCGGAGGATTGCCCGGAGTGGAGACCCTGCTGCCCCTTCTTTATTCCGAAGGTGTGCTGAAGGGAAAAATTTCTCTGTGCGATCTCGTCCGGATAACATCGGAAGAGGCGGCAAAACTCTACGGTCTCTACCCCCGCAAGGGGAATCTTCTTCCCGGGTCCGACGGTGATATCGTCCTCTTCGACCCCGAAGTGGAATGGACAGTCAAGGCCGCTGATCTTCACTCGAAGGCGGATTTTTCCCCTTACGAGGGGATGCCGGTCTCGGGAAAAGTCTGGAAGACTCTTTCCAGAGGAGAAGTGATTTATTCCGAAGGAGCCCTTCTCGGCAAAACCGGACGGGGAAAATTCCTCGCAAGATAAAGGGCTAGATTCATAGTGATTGCAGTCTTCTTGAGATAACCTTTTTATTTGGCAGATGCTCCCTTTCAGAGAGCACTATTTGTCGAATTAACTCTATAATAAATTGGAAGGGGGGAGTGTTGTGCAAGGGGATCAGATACTCGATTTTCTCAAGCAAAACAAAAAAGACCTTGAAATAAGGTTTTCCGTGATTCGAATCGGCTTGTTCGGTTCTTTCCTTCGAGGTTCAGCCAGTGAAAAGAGCGACGTGGACATTCTCGTAGAGCTGGCTGTTCCCACTTTCGATCACTACATGGATCTAAAGTTCTTCCTTGAAGACCGGCTTGGCAGGCCCGTTGACCTCGTTTTGGCTGACTCCTTGAAACCGCGCCTTAAACCTATCATTACAAGTGAAGTGGCCTATGTCTAGAGATTTTCGCCTCTACCTCGATGATATTCTGGAGGCCATTCATCAGATTCGAATCTACACGGCGGGTCTCAACGAAGACGACTTTGCCAAGGATCGGAAAACCCAGGATGCGGTCATCCGGAATCTCGAGATCATCGGCGAGGCTGCGGGAAACCTCCCCGAACAATTTCAAAAGGCGGCTTCGGAAATCGAATGGCGAAAGATCAAAGGCTTACGAAATATCCTTATCCATGAATATTTTGGTATTAACCTCCCGATCATATGGGATGTTGTTCAAAACAAACTGGAGCCACTTGAAATTGCCTGTCGAAGTCTCATGGAATAGCCCACCAGCCGGACGACAAAGAGAGCTCCTCTCACGGTCGACACAAAAACCTAAAGAACGGTTCCTCCTGTAAGGAAACCAGCCGTTAGTGATTTTTTTGAGGGTGTGCTGTGCAGGGTTCTCTCCCGCGCAGCTGTAGAGAGTACATATCTATCCAGTAAAGGAGGTTTGTATTTATGGCGAAGGTAACAATCCAGAAGCTGAAGGAAATGAAACAGAAGGGCGAAAAAATCTCCATGGTGACGGCATACGACTATTCCCAGGCGGTGCTCGTGGAGAAGTCGGGTATTGAAATCATCCTGGTGGGGGACTCCCTCTCCATGACCATGCTCGGCTATCCCGGAACGGTGAATTTGACCACCGACGAGATGATCCATCACATTCGTCCCGTGGTGAAGGGAGCGCCCAGTCCCATGATCGTCGGGGACATGGTCTTCGGGTCGTACAACGAGAGTATCTCCCAGGCTGTGGCCAGCGCGAACCGCCTCATGAAGGAGGGGGGGTGCGACGTCATCAAGCTTGAGGGCGGACGCCCCGACGTGGTGAAAGCCATCGTGGAAGCGGGAATTCCCGTGCAGGGACACATCGGACTCACCCCCCAGACGGCCTCTCTGCTCGGAGGCTTCAAGGTGCAGGGGAAGAGCCTTGACTCAGCGAAGAAGATCATCGACGAGGCCAAGGGTCTTGAAGAGGCCGGGGCCTTTTCCATCGTCGTCGAATGCGTGCCTGAAGAGCTGGGAGGGGCCATCACGAGGGCGGTTTCCATCCCCACCATCGGCATAGGGGCGGGGAGGCTCTGTGACGGACAGGTGCTCGTCTTTCACGATATGCTGGGGCTGTTCGATAAATTTCTTCCGAAATTCGTCAAGCAGTATGCGCAGATCGGCACGGAGATCGTCGATGCCCTCGGAACATTCAGGGAGGACGTGCGCCGGGGGAGCTTCCCTGAGGAAAAGCATACCTTCGGCGGCCTGACTGCAGAGGACCTGAAGGGGCTTCAGTAAAGCTTATGGGCTGTCGGGCAATGAAGGTCGCGATACTCGGCTCCGGAGCAATGGGGTCTCTCTTCGGAGGCATGCTCGCAGAAGGAGGGTGTGACGTCACTCTCATCGATATCTGGAAGGAGCACATGGACAGGGTGAACGCCTCGGGACTCTCCATTGAAGGCGTGAGCGGAGACCGGGTGATCCCGTCGCTTCGGGGCGTCACCGATCCGAAGGAAGCCGGGGAGGCCGATCTCGTGATCGTCTTCGTCAAGGCGACAGCGACGAGGACGGCCATGGAGGGGGCGCGCAGCCTTCTCGGTCCTGATACGGTGGTCCTGACGCTGCAGAACGGTCTCGGGAACGGGGAGAAGCTGGCGGAGGTGATCGGCGGGGAGCGGATTCTCGCGGGAATCACCGGAGAGGGATGCACCCTTCTCGGTCCCGGGCGGATCCGCCACGCCGGACAGGGGGATACAGTACTCGGAGAACTGAGCGGTAAAATCACGGAACGACTGAAAAAGATCACCTCAGTCCTGAAAGGGAGCGGGTTTTCAGCAAAGATATCTGAAAACGTCTCGGGGTTGATCTGGACCAAGCTTCTGGCTAACGTGGGAATCAACGCCCTCACGGCTCTGACAGGTCTCCGGAACGGAAAGCTTCTCGACTACCCCGAGACGGAGGAGCTGCTTCGGCTGGCTGTTCGTGAAGCGGTCGCCGTGGCTGAGAAAAAGGGGATCCGCCTGGAAGTGGAAGACCCGGTGGAACACTGCCGGGAGATCGCCCGCCGTACAGCACAGAACCGCTCTTCCATGCTGCAGGACGTTACTGCCCGTCGACAGACGGAGATTGATGTGATCAACGGAGCGATCGCGGAAGAAGGGGCGAAACTGGGAATTCCCGCTCCGGTGAATCGTGTTCTGACGAATCTCGTGAAAGTGCGCCAGAAAACCTATGGCGAACTCGAATAAAAAAGGAGGAGAAGAGAAGATGAAACAGAGGAGAATGGCCCTTGTCTTTGCGCTTGTATTTCTTGCTGCCCTGGGGATTTCGGGCATTGCCGATGCGAAGGTTTCCCTGAAGCTCGGGCATGCCGTCAGCGATCAGCACCCGTACCATATGGGGGCCCAGCGATTCAAGGAGATAGTGGAGAAGGAGACCGGAGGCGAAGTGGAGGTCTCCCTCTTCCCGAATAATCAGCTCGGCACGGGGGAGCGGGACCTTCT
>CAYZZX010000005.1:0-55693 GCA_964483085.1 uncultured Synergistaceae bacterium | reverse complement strand
GGAGGTTTAAAGTCTCCCGGGGAATAGGTTTTCTTGCAGCTCTTCTCATCATCTTCACCGCCGCCGAGGGGATCAACCCGGTCTCTCTGGTGCTGACCCTCAGTATTACAGCCTTCGTTATCCTCTTCATTGAAGTAATGCGCAGACAGATTCAAAATGAAAGTTACGCCATCTGGAATATGGGCGGAACCCTCGCGGGAATTCTCTATATCGTCTTTCCATGGACCTTCATGATCCTCCTCCGGCGCCTTCCCACGGGAACTATTCTCCTCTTCGTCATGTTCCTCTCCACCTGGTTCTGCGACGTGGCGGCCTATCTCATCGGGTCCCTCTGGGGGAGAACGCCTCTTTGCGAAAACGTCAGCCCGAAAAAGACCTGGGAGGGTTTTCTCGGAGGCATCGCCGGGGCACTCCTTGCCTCCGCGGCAGTGGCCTATATTCTTGAAACTCCTCCCCTTCCCTTTCTCTCCATCGGCTTCATCTGCGGGGTTGCAGGGCAGCTCGGTGATCTTGCGGAATCGCTGATTAAACGGGAGACGGGCGTCAAGGACAGCGGAAAGATCATCCCCGGCCATGGAGGCATTCTCGACCGTTTTGACAGCGTCCTGATAAACGGCCTTCTCGTCTACGTTCTTTTCGGAGTGATCCTCCGATGAAAAAAACCCGACTCTTTCTCCTGGGATGCACTGGCAGCGTTGGCAGCTCGGTTCTTTCCGTATGCCGCACCTTTCCCGACCGATTCGAGATAGCGGTGCTCGCCGCCCGAAGCTCCGCTTCCGCCATGGCGAAACTCGCCACGGAGTTTTCCGTTCCGACGGTCATTCTCACCGACCCGGAGGCGGCGGAAAAACTGCGGAATGAATTCCACGGATCCTTCACCGTCCTCTCAGGAGATAAGGCCCTCGAAGAAGCAGCCCTCCGGAATGACGTGGACCACCTTGTTGTGGCCTCCTCGGGAACCGCGGCCATTCCCGCCCTCATGGCTGCCCTCAGGGCGGGAAAGGATGTCTCCCTTGCAAACAAGGAGAGCATCGTTGTGGCCGGGCCGTGGGTCCTCCCTCTCATTCAGAGGCCCGATCAGCTCCGCCCTCTGGATAGTGAACACAACGCCCTCTGGCAGTGCCTTCAGGGAAGAAACCGGGCAGATGTAGCCGCTCTGTGGCTTACCGCGTCAGGAGGGCCCTTCCGCAATTTCTCCTCCGAAGAGCTTGAAGGGGTGACGCCCGCCATGGCGGCAGCTCATCCCGTCTGGCCCATGGGGGCGAAGATCAGCGTGGACAGCGCGACGCTGATGAACAAGGGAATAGAGATCATGGAGGCCATGGCCCTCTTCTCCTTTCCCTCCGAGGCGGTCCGGGCGGTCATCTCCCCTGAGGCCTTCATTCACGGCATCGTCCAGTTTCGCGACGGAACATTTCTTCTCGCTGCGGCTGCTGCGGATATGCGCCTCCCCTGCGCATCCGCACTCTTTCATCCCGAAAGATGCCCAATCGAACTTCTTCCCGCCCCCGAGCTGTTCCGCCTTTCCTTTGCTTTCGAGCAGCCGGATGAACTCCGTTTTCCCTGCCTTTCCCTCGCCCGGGAGGCGGCCCGGAGAGGAGGCGCCTATCCGGCCCTTCTCGTAGGAGCCGACGAGGTTGCGGTGGACCGTTTCCTCAACGAAAAAAACAGTTTTCCCGATATTCCGCGGATAATCGCGGGCGTTCTTGAGGAGTATTCGGGGGGACATCCCGCCAGCCTCGACGACGCCCTGTCAATCATGGAGGAGGGGCGCCGCCTGGCTCTGCAGCTCGGAGTACGACTTGAAGCCCGCTCCGCAACAAGGAGATCGATCTGAAATGGCAAGTCTGTTAGCATTCCTCGTGGTCATCGGGATCTGCGTAATTGTCCATGAATTCGGGCACTTTCTCACAGCACGTTTTTTCGATGTGCAGGTTCATGAATTCGCCTTCGGCATGGGCCCCGTGCTCTTTCAGCAGGAGAAAAAAGGAACCCTCTGGTCCCTCCGGGCCTTCCCCATCGGAGGCTTCGTCCGGCTTGCCGGAATGGATGAGGAGGCTGAAGGGGAGCTTGTTCAGCCCGGAAAAGCCTTCTACGACAAGGCCGCCTGGAAACGTTTTCTCATTCTCGTCAACGGAGCGGTGTCGAACCTGATCCTTGCCCTCCTGCTCACGGCGGTTTTTCTTTCAGGCCACGGAGTGATGGATCTCGAACGCACCGTTGTAGGGGAGATTATGGAGGGGTACCCGGCCCAGACGGCAGGCATCCTGCCCGGCGACGCCATCCTCACGGTCAATAAAACTCCTGTAGATAACTGGAGGATCATGTCGGAGAAGATCCGGGAAGAGGCTCTTAAAGGACCTGTAGACTTCACTGTCCGCAGGGGGGAGAAAACCCTCTCTCTGGCAGTACCGATTCCTCTTTCCGCAGAGGGAGTGCGCCTCCTGGGCATACGGCCGGGAACGAGGCGTTATACCCCTCTGACGGCCATAACCTCCGCCTTTTCACATACAGTGAACATGAGCGTCGAGATGCTCAGAGGAATTGTCCGGTGGATCAGCGGAACGGAGAAGGCGGACGTGGCAGGGCCCCTCGGAATCGCCACGCTGGCTGGAGATGCGGCACGAAAAGGGATATGGACCTTTCTTTCCTTTCTCGCTCTCATCAATTTGAACCTCGGGCTCATAAACCTGCTCCCCTTTCCAGCCCTCGATGGCGGAAGACTTTTCTTTACGGCGGGAGAGATGCTCCTGGGGCGTCGTCTTCCTCCGAAGATTGAAAACTATATCCATACGTCCGGATTCATCCTGCTGATTGCACTTATCATCTACGTGACGTGGCAGGACCTGCTCAGGATTTTTTGAGGCCGTCATGACGAAAAAGCTGACTATTGGCCCTTTGACCCTCGGCGGTACATCCCCTGTCCGGGTGGAATCCATGCTCAAAATCCCCCTTTTCCGCAGGGAGGAGTGCCTGGCTCAGTGCATCTCCCTCCATCAGGAGGGGTGTGAGTTGATCCGCGCCGCCTACCCCTCATCGGAGCTGAGGAGTGACCTTGAGTGGCTGAAGAGCCGTTCTCCCGTTCCGCTCATGGCGGACATCCATTTCGACCCGATGCTCGCCCTCGAGGCTCTCGAGGCGGGGCTGCCCTCCTTGCGGATCAACCCCGGCAACATGCCTCTCTTAAAGCTCAGAGAGGTTGTCCGGTCCGCCGGCGAGAGGGGAGCAGTTATAAGAATCGGTGCGAACGGAGGATCCCTGAGCTCCCGCCAGCTCGCCGAGGCCGGAGGTGTCCGTTCCGACGCCCTGGTCCTGGCGGTGGAGGAGCAGCTCCGCCTCCTTCTCGATGAGGGATTTGAGAGGATCATCCTCTCGGCCAAGTCGACCTCCCTCTCCGAAACCGTGCGGGCAAACGCTCTCCTCGCCGCACGACATCCTGAATTCCCCTTCCACATCGGTATTACGGAGGCCGGGTTTGGCCTTGACGGTATAGTGAAGAGCGCTGCAGGCCTGGCTCTTCTTCTTTCTCAGGGGATAGGGAACAGCCTGAGGGTCAGCCTTACAGAACCTCCTGAAGAGGAAGTCCGCACGGGCTATGCCCTTCTTCGGGCACTCGAATTGCGCACAAGGGGAGCGACGATCATCTCCTGTCCCACCTGCGGAAGGAAGAGAATCGACGTGAAGGCTCTCCTTCTGCGCCTTGCCCCCGTGCTGAAAGAACTGCCCGACGGGATGACCGTGGCGGTCATGGGGTGTGAGGTCAATGGCCCGCAGGAGGCCCGGGATGCCGATATGGGCGTCGCCGGTTCTGCCGGAGGGGCCGTCATATTCAGCCGGGGAAAGGTTCTTCGGGAGATCACCCTGGAGGACCTCCCCGCCGTTTTCGCCGAGCTCGGGCGCGAATTCAGCTCAAAAAAGGATATTCAGACAGGCAATTCATGAGGGGAGACGAGGGATATTATGGCTGTGAATCTTAAGGGAAGAAGCTTTCTGACGTTAATGGACTTTTCGAAGGAGGAGATTTCGTTTCTTCTTGACTTTTCATCGGATTTGAAGGCAAAAAAACGAACAGGAGTTCGGGGAAGCGCTCTTGAGGGGAAGAACGTAGCCCTTATTTTTGAAAAAGCCTCCACCCGCACTCGCTGCGCCTTCACCGTGGCCTGCGTCGATGAAGGGGGGCATGCCGAATTTCTCGGCAAGAACGATATCCATCTCGGCGGTAAGGAGGATGTTCGGGATACGGCCAGAGTGCTGGGAAGGATGTTCGACGGCATTCAGTATCGCGGCTTTCAACAGTCCCTTGTGGAAGATCTTGCACGGTACGCGGGGGTTCCTGTATGGAACGGCCTTACGGACGAAGATCACCCCACCCAGATCCTCGCGGACTTTCTGACCCTCCAGGAGAATTTCGGAAAGAACCTTCGGGGGCTGAACCTTCTCTATTGCGGCGACGGCCGGAACAATATGTCGAACGCCCTCATGATCGGAAGTGCGAAGCTTGGGCTCAACTACAAGATCGCTTCCCCTGCGTCCCTCTTTCCCTCTTCCGAACTGCTGGACACCTGCAGAGGGATCGCCGAAAAAAGCGGCGGATCCGTCACCCTTTTCGAGGACCCCCGGGAGGCTGTAAAGGGGGCCGACGCCGTTTATACCGACGTCTGGGTTTCCATGGGTGAGGAGGAGAAAAAGAAGGAACGGGAGGGTCTTCTCCGCCCCTACCAGGTGAACATGGACCTCATGAATGCTGCGGGAAATCCCGAAGCCATATTCCTTCACTGCCTTCCAGCCATAAAGGGGTGGGAGGTCACAGAGGATGTTTTTGAAGCACCCTTCTCCAAGGTCTTTGACGAGGCTGAAAACCGGATGCATACCATCAAGGCCGTCATGGTGGCGACTATCGGCAACCAGTAGAGGAATCTTTTTTCTGAAACGAGGTGACAGTGATGGCGAAAGACCGTTTGTTCCGCTGCGCTTCCTGCGGACTGGAGTTCCGCCTCCCCGAAAGTGAGAGGACCTTCCGTTGTCCGGACTGCCGGGGAAAGACCCTCATTCTTCTGGAGGGGGAGAGCATCGCGAACAGGAAGTGTGCTGGATGTTCCGCCTCTTCCTGTTCTACCTGAGGTATTTGAGAAACGGGGCAGCGGTTCGCTGCCCCTTATCCGTTACACGATGGACGTAATGGAGAGATCAATGCTCTGTACTCCCCGAACTCCTCCAAGGGCATCCACAAAGAGCCGTATATCTCCGGCGTCTCCTTTCAGCACTATGCACTCCATGCAATGGTGATGGTCCACGTGCACGTGGGTCGTGCAGATGATCGACTCTCCGTGGTCGTGCTGCAGGGCTGTGAGCGCTCCGCTTGCAGCGGAGGCGGCATGATCGTAGACGATGGTCACCGTACCGAAGACCGTTCCGGCCCCCTTCGCCCACATCTCCCGGGAAAGGCGCTCCCGAATGAGCTGGCGAAGGGCTTTTGACCGGTTCGACAACCCCTTTCTCCGAACAAACTGATCGAACTCGTCAAGAAGCCCTTCCGGTATGGCAACGCCGAAACGGACCAATGAATCCATGGCAAACCCCTCCTGTGTGCATCTTCTTCATAGAGTATAATAAACGCAAACTGCCCATATGGAAGGAGTATTCCCGTGGATGCCCCTTTAATTGTCACTTTTCCCCCTTCAGACCGCTCCGGCAGCTCTCCTCGCTCTCCTGACTTTTCAGAAGCTGGTGGATTTTTAGCCCTCCTTCCCTCCCTCTCGGAGGATCAGGGAAAAAAAACCGCTCTCTCTGAGGGGTGCCATGTTCTCTGCTGCGGCGAAGGGAATTCGCTGACCGTCATTGACGACGGCGGTATGGTCCTCCTCCGTTACAGCGGACTTCATGAGGGAGAGGAGAGTTCAGAAGAGAATTTTCCGCTCTTTTTTCCGGGTGGTCTGCTGTGTGCCCTTTCATTCAAAAATGACATCTTTCTTCCCGAACACGCCAGGCTCCTTGCCCTCGGAGGAGCGGAGCTTGTCATTCTTATCCCATCTCCCTCCAAAGACCAGTCCCTTCTGGAAGATTTCGCCCGGGTACGGGCTGCGGAAAATCAGATTTTCACTGCCCTTGTGCGTTCCTTTTCTGACCAGCCTCTCTTTTTTGGCCCCGGAGGCGAGTCTCTTTCTCCGCAGAATTCTCCAGGCGGAGGATGGATAGCCCTCGAAAAGAAGATACTTCAGCGGGCTGAAAAAAACCGTTCCCTCAGGGGCTTGAGACGCCAGGAGCTCTATCATGGCCTCACTACCCTGTGATACCTGGAGGTCTGTGCTACAATGTCCTCTGAACTGCTATCTCCGGAGAAAGACGAGGTGACAGGCTATGGCTGTACTGAAAGAAAGAGATCCGGCCATGCTTGCGGAAACAATAGAAAACTGGCTTCGAAAAGAAATTGCCAATGCTGGCGCCCGGGGAGGAATTGTCGGACTCAGCGGCGGAATTGATTCGGCCCTCGTTGCAGTATTGCTGAAGAAAATCTCCGGCGATAATATGCTTACCGTTTATCTTCCCGTGCACAGCATTGAACAGGACAGAGAAGACGCCCTTCTCATGGTCAACACCTTTGATCTCCCCTTTCGAGAGGTTGACCTTTCTCCCCTTTATGACAGTTTCCTCTCCTCCCTCGGAACAGAGGATGTCACCGCCATCGCGGCGGCAAACATCAAGCCGCGACTTCGGATGACAGCCCTCTACGCGCTGGGGCAGAGCGAAAACCTTCTCGTCTGCGGCACTGGAAACCGGCCGGAAAGATATCTCGGCTATTTTACGAAGTACGGTGATGGAGGAGCGGACCTCCTTCCCCTCGGGGACCTGCTGAAAACCGAGGTATGTTCCGTCTCCCGATATCTTGGCATCCCCGAACCCTTAATAAAGAAAGCTCCCTCGGCTGGGCTGTGGACGGGGCAGACGGATGAAGAGGAGATGGGGATGAGCTATGATGTCATCGACCGCTATCTCGCCGAAGGCAAAGGAGATGACACCATCACAGAACGAATTGAGAGAATGCACACTCTGACTGCTCATAAAAGGGTATTGCCCCCTGTATGCCTATTCCGTCATTGAAATGATTATATTTTTTGAGGAGGAATTTTTTTGGCCGGACATTCGAAATGGGCGAATATTAAACACCGTAAGGCGTCGCAGGACGCAAAAAGAGGAAACCTTTTTCAGAAACTGGTGAAGGCCATAATCATCGCCGCCAAGGAGGGTGGAGGAGACCCCTCCATGAACATGCGCCTCAAGGCGGCCATCGACCGGGCCAAAGCGGCCAGCGTACCGAACGAAAATATAACCCGGGGAATCAAGAGGGGTACGGGAGAAATCGAGGGAGCACAGTACGAAGAGATCGTCTACGAAGCCTATGGACCGGGAGGGGTTGCAATTCTCATTGATGTTATGACGGACAACCGGAACAGAACTGCATCGGATATGCGAGCTCTTCTCACCCGGAACGGCGGCTCCCTTGGTGAGGCGGGCAGCGTATCGTGGATGTTCGAGAGAAAGGGACTGGTCGAAGTCTCAGGAATGGACCTCGACGAGGAAAATCTCATGACCGCGGCCCTCGAAGGAGGAGCGGACGATCTCGAAAAAACCGACGAAGGATATCTGGTCTACTGCGATCCGAGCTCCCTTCCCGAAGTAAGGGAAGCCCTTGAAAATGCCGGATACCAAATAGAACGGGCAGAGTCGGATATGATACCCACGAATACCGTTCCGATTGCGGGAAAGGAAAAAGCCATGAAGATGCTTCGACTCATGGACCTCCTCGAAGACCACGACGATGCCCAGAAGGTCTACGCGAACTTCGACATCCCCGATGAAATTATGGAAAGCCTTGAAGGATAGATCGTTCTCTTGCTGAAATGCCTCGGCATCGACCCTGGACTGGCACGAGTGGGGTACGCCACCCTTCTTCAGGAGGGGCATCTTCTGCGGCCCCTGGGCTTCGGATGCATTGAGACTCGGCCGAAGACGCCCCTCCCGCAGCGCCTGAACATCATTTACGACAGCCTTCGGGAGCAGATCGAAAACACGTCTCCTGATTTTCTCTCCGTTGAAAAACTCTTCTTCGGAAGAAACACGACGACGGCAGAATCTGTCTGGCAGGCCAGGGGAGTGGTCCTTCTCCTTGCGAATCAGTTCGGGCTGCCGGTAGTGGAGCCGAAACCCTCTCAGATAAAGCTGGCCGTATGCGGCAGCGGAACCGCACCGAAAGAGCAGGTTCAGCGGATGGTGCAGAGGCTTCTCGGACTTTCAGAAATTCCCCGCCCCGACGATGCAGCCGATGCCATCGCCGCCGCCGTGACGGGGTTTTCCCTCTTCATGCGGGAAAGGAAAATTGCCCTCTCTCAGTCAGGAGGATCCCATGCTCCGTTCTCTCACAGGTAAAGTACTCTCTGTCACGGAAACTTCAGTTCTTCTCGACGTCCACGGCCTCGGTTTCGAAGTTCTCGTCACCGGCAGAGCAGGTCGTCTCTGCCGGGAAGGTGAAGAGGCTTCTCTCGTTACCCAGCTTCAGATATCCGAAGCGGGCCCCATGCTCTTCGGATTCGAATCGGAGCGGGAGCGGTCATTCTTCCTGAAGCTCACCACAGTGAAGGGAGTAGGGGGGAAGATGGCCATGAACATCCTCAGAGCCGCCGGAACAGATCACCTTGCGGCATGGATTCTTTCCGCCGACATCAGTGCCCTGATGAAGATCCCGGGAGTCGGGCGTAAGACCGCGGAGCGTCTCTGCTTCGAAATGAGGGCCTCCCTCACCGGAGAGAATGCGGAAGTGCCCCTTGACGGATATTCGCCCCGGGGAAGAATGGCGGACGCGGTCATGGAAGCGCTCCGCTCCCTCGGATTTACTCAGGGGGATGTAGGGGCGGTCTTTCGTAAACTGAAAGCGGAGGGAATCCTCGACGATGAATCCGTCAACGAGGAAGGGCTTCTGCGGACTGCCCTGAAAGAACTGAAGAGAAACTGAGGTGACTGCTCATGGCTGAGGAATTTCATCGCTTTCTTGACCCCGCCGGAGGACGGGAGGAGGACGAAATCTCCCTTCGCCCTCTCTCCCTCGGAGAATTCATTGGCCAGGAAAAACTGAAGGAAAAACTATCGATTTATGTCCGCGCTGCCCGGCAGAGAGGGGAAGCCCTCGATCACTGCCTCTTTTACGGCCCGCCCGGGCTTGGCAAGACCACTCTCGCAGGCATCATTGCCCGTGAGATGGGAGGGCAGCTTCGGGTCACTACAGGTCCGGCCCTGGAGAAAACGGGGGACCTGGCGGCGATTCTCTCGAATCTCGAGCCCCAGGACGTTCTCTTCATCGATGAGATCCACCGCCTTCCCTCCAACGTGGAGGAGATCCTCTACCCCGGCATGGAGGATTATTCCCTTCACATCATCGTCGGAAAGGGGCCTCTCGCCAACAACATCTGCCTGAACCTTCCCCCCTTCACCCTGGTGGGAGCCACTACAAGGCTCGGCCTGCTCACATCCCCCCTTCGTGCCCGCTTCGGCATCGTGGAACAGCTTGCTCTCTATACACCGGAGGAACTCCGCAGCATCGTGATCCGCGGAGCCCGTGTCCTGGGGATCGGTATCACGGACGATGCGGCCAGTGAAGTTGCCAGCAGATCCCGGGGTACCCCTCGAATCGCCCTCCGGCTCCTTCGAAGAGTACGGGACGTGGCGGAGGTCCAGGCAAAAGCATCCATCGACGGTCCAGTATCATCCTTCGCTCTCGATATGCTCGGTCTCGACGAGCTCGGCCTCGATGAAGGAGACCGCCGGATCTTGAGGATAATAATAGATCTTTTCGGCGGAGGCCCCGTTGGCCTCTCAACCCTTGGCGCGGCTCTCAATGAAGAGGTGCAGACCATAGAGGACATCTACGAACCCTATCTCATCCAGCAGGGGCTCATCGAACGGACACCCCGGGGCAGAAAAGCCACCCGGAATGCCTGGCATTACCTCGGAAAAACCCCTCCTCCGGAAAAACCGGAGGTCTGGCAGCTTCGCTTTCCTGAGGATGAATGATTTTCATGTTGTCCGTCCGAAAGCCCGTCCCTGCTCACCCTGTTCATCCGATGGATGAAAAAATTCGAACTGGAGGTTTTTCCATGACCCGTTTACTTCGCTTTTCTCCTCTTCGCCTGATCGCCGCTTTTGTATTTCTTTTCCTTCTTACTGCGTCAGCTGATGCCCGGGCGATCTCAGTGGCACTATCGAAAAACTCATCGTCCCTTTCCATATCCTCCTCTTCTGCAGTGACCGCCACTGATGCAGGAGGACGCCGCCACTCACTCGGAACCTCCCCTGTCTTTCGTGCCTCGGGGAAGGGGAGTGTGAAAGTCGGGTCGAGCGTGCTGCGTCTTCCCGTCACCCTATCCGCAAAAAACCCCCTTGCTTTTAACGGCAGACGGTACCGGGGGTCCTTCCGTCTTCTTTCTACAGGGTCGGGAGTCACCCTTGTGAACGTTCTCGAACTTGAGGACTACCTCCGGGGCGTGCTCAAAAATGAGGTCAGCCCCGCATGGCCGTTGGAGGCCCTGAAAGCCCAGGCGATCGTCTCCCGTACCTACGCCCTCAGAAGTATTTCACTCAACAAGGGCAAGGGAGGATATGACCTCGGAGATTCGTACCTCTCCCAGGTCTACCGGGGGATAAATTCGGAGGACAAGCGGACCGACAAGGCCATTTCCTCCACGAAGGGAATAGTGGTCCTCGCAGGAGGAGCTCTTGCCTTTACCCCTTTCCACTCCGACAGCGGAGGTGCCACCGCCGACGTCTCAACGGTATGGGGGAGTTCTCTTCCCTATCTGAAGGGGGTCCGCGAAACCGTTCCCTCCGCGTCCCCCAACAGCAGCTGGGAAGTCCGCCTTTCTTCCGCAGCAGTTGAGGCAGCCCTTCGGGATGCTGACGCCGATGTAGGAACCCTGCATGAGCTGAGGATCTGCGAGAGCGATCCCTTCGGGCGGGTGAATACCCTCATCGCCGTGGGAAGCCGGGGAAGCCGAACTCTGAAAAGCCACTCCTTCCGGATGGCCGCCGGCAGCAAGGTGATCCGGAGCACCGCGTTCTCCATCCTTCCGCCAAAGGGAGGAATACTTCCGGCCGTCTCCATTCCTGCGGCAAAGGCACCTCCTTCTCCTCAGTCTCGTACGACCCCTTCCGACGTCCCAACCTCGAACACTCCCATGTCTGCGGCGGAGGAGGCCCAGCTCACAGCTCTCACTCAGCAGAGCGTCTTCAACGGAGAAGAGTTGATGGATATGCTCCTTCACCCTGAAAAGAGAAAGGGGTATCTCGTCCGTGCCCTGAGAACCACACGCCCCGCTGCTCCCTCCGCTCCCCAGCCATCCAGTTCTTCCGGCACAGGAGACTACGTCTTCCGGGGAAAGGGATGGGGGCACGGAGTCGGCCTGTCCCAGTGGGGTACGAAGGCTCTTGCGGAGCAGGGGTGGAACTCCCGGAAAATCCTCGCCTTCTACTTTCCGGGAACAACTCTGGGGAACCGCTAGGAAGGGCTGTATGACTGAACCGGATCTTTTCAGCACTGCCGCCTATGATTACTATCTTCCGGAAGAGAAGATCGCCCAGAACCCGGCTGTTCCCCGGGATTCCTCCCGACTTCTCGTGGTGCCGCGGTATTCCGACCGGACGATTTCCACCCGATTTCGGCAGATCGGAGAGTATTTTTCCTCAGGAGACCTTCTCGTCCTCAATGATACAAGGGTCATCCCCGCCCGGCTCTTCGCCCGTCTGAAGAGCACGGAGCGGGAGGTGGAGGTCCTTCTCCTCCGGTCTCTCGACCCCCAATGGTCGGAATGGGAGGCCCTGCTCCGTCCGGGACGGAAAGTACGCCCCGGAGCGGAGCTTCTTCTCTCCGACGGAACCGTCCTTACGGCGGGTGAGCACCGTGAAGAAGGAGTGCGGACCGTCAGATTTCCTTCCGGCACGGAGGTCCTTCCTCTTCTGGAGCGAATCGGTTCAACCCCCCTTCCTCCCTACATCACCCGCTCCACGGCGCCTGCTTCGGCCTACCAGACGATCTTCGCCAGAGAGGACGGCTCGGCAGCCGCTCCCACTGCCAGCCTCCACTTCACTGAAAAGCTCCTGGAGGATCTTCAGCGAGAGAAGGGAGTGACTGTGGCCTGGCTTACCCTTCATGTGGGGCTCGGCACATTCCGGCCGGTGAAGGCGGAGGATATCCGGGATCACCATATCCATGAGGAGTACTGCAGCCTTCCGCTCCGTACAAAGGAGCTCGTTGACGAGACGAAAAGACGGGGAGGAAGAATTATCGCCGCGGGAACGACCGTAGCGAGGACTCTGGAGTCCATGGCAGGGGAGGACGGCTCCCTCGAGACCGGCAGCCGCTCAACGAAGCTGTTTATTTATCCCGGATATCGTTATAAAATTATAGATGGCCTTATAACAAACTTTCATCTCCCGAAAAGCTCTCTCCTCATGCTCGTCGCCGCCTTCGCGGGGTATGAGCGGACCATGAGGGCCTATCAGGAGGCAGTATCGCTGAATTATCGGTTTTTCTCCTTCGGAGATGCCATGCTCATTATCTAGAGCAGAAAGGATGATCGCCATGTGGACCTGGGAATGCTTCACCCCTCACCCTCCCATTATCGTCCCTGCAGTTGGACGGGGCCGGGAAAATGAGGCTCAGGCGACGGTGGATGGAATGAAAAAACTCCATGCCCTCGCGCAGCGGAATCCTCCCGAGATACTCCTCCTTCTCTCACCCCATGCCCCTTTTTCGGGCGGATTGACCTTCACTCTAGCGGAAAAGTACGCCGGAGACTTCTCCTCTTTCGGCGCTCCCTCTCCCACCTATTCCTACAAGGGTGCTGATCAGCAGGGGGGTGCCCTCGCGAAAGACCTCGCCGGCTCCTTCCAAGTCACAGCCCGTTCGGGAAAGTCGGCCGTCCTTGACCACGGAAGCCTCGTCCCCCTCAGCTATCTGGCCCCCTGGGAGGGTGAACCTCCCCGGCTCATCCTGGCCAACCCCATCGGCCTCACGTTACAAGAGGCCTTTGACCTCGGACAGTTCCTCGCAGAATACGAAGATCCGTCTCGCTGGGGGCTTATTGCAAGTGGAGACCTCTCTCACCGGGTCACCCCCGATGCCCCCGCCGGATACTCTCCTCTGGGCGCTCCTTTCGATCAGAAGATTGCAGAGGCCCTCCGGGAGAACGATCCATCCATACTTCTCTCCCTTGATGAAGGGGAGATTGACGAGGCGGGAGAGTGCGGACTCCGCTCCGCCCTGGTCTTTCTGGGACTGGGAGCGGGGAGGAAGACGGCTCTCTTCTCCTACGAGGCACCCTTCGGCGTGGGGTATGCCACTGCTTTTACTTCTCTCAACGCCTTCCCGGACCTCGCACGGAACGTTCTGGAGACAGCTCTGTCTGCAGGACGAAGGGCAGGGGAGGAAGCCGCCATTCACTTCCCTGATTTTCCGGAACTGCGGCGAAAGGCGGCATGCTTCGTCACCCTCAAAAAGAGAGGAGCCCTTCGGGGGTGCATAGGCACTCTCCTTCCCCGGCGGGAGACCCTCCGGAATGAAGTCACCGTTAACGCCATGGCTGCGGCCCTTGAGGACCCCCGCTTTCCGCCGGTTACGGAGAAGGAGCTCAAAGAGCTTTCCATCTCCGTTGACATTCTTTCAGATCCTGAAAAAATCGACACTCTCTCTTCGCTCGATCCGAAACAGTACGGGGTCATTGTGGAAAAAGGAGGGCAGCGGGGAGTGCTGCTTCCCGATCTCGAGGGGGTCGATACGGCAGAGGAGCAGGTCTCCATCGCTGCCGGAAAGGCTGGGATATCCAACCTCGAGGGGGCATCCCTCTCCCGGTTCACCGTGACGAGGGTAAAGGAGGTTTCCCTGGCATGATAACTTCCCGCCCTCTTGCATCCTGGTGGCAGCAGGAAGCAAATGACGTCCGCTGTCTTCTCTGCCCCCACGCCTGTCTTCTCCCTCCGGAAGACACAGGGGTGTGCGGCGTCCGGAAGCATGAGCCGGGGAGGGGGCTCGTCTCCATGAACTACGGCCTTGTCTCCGCAGCGGCCGTCGATCCGGTGGAGAAGAAACCCCTCTATCACTGGAAACCCGGCACCTCAATCCTCTCCTTCGGCTCAATCGGGTGCACTATGCACTGCCCCTTCTGCCAGAACTGGCAGATTGCCCGGTGCGAGGTCGGCCGTTCCCTTACAACCGCCGACCTCACCACACCCCTTGAAATCGCTCGAAAGGAGGGGCTCTCCTCCGTGGCGTTCACCTACAACGAGCCCATCGTCTGGTTTGAGTTTCTGACGGAGTCGGCCCGTATTCTCAGAGAAGAGGATATATCCGTTATTCTTGTGAGCAATGGTCTGATCGCCCCCGGCCCCCGGGACGAACTTCTCTCCCTGCTCTGTGCGGCGAACATCGACCTCAAGGCCTTCACGGATGAAGCCTATCGCTTCATGGGAGGATTTCTTGAGCCCGTGAAGAGGACTATCGAAAGGTTTTTTGAAGGAGGAGTTCACCTGGAGATCACATTCCTTCTCGTTCCGGGAATCAATGACTCGAAAGAGGATTTTCGCAGAATGACCCGGTGGATGCGCTCCGTCTCACCGGAGCTGGTCCTTCATATTTCCCGGTATTTCCCCAGCCATCAATGGACAGAGCCCGCTCCTTCTCTCCCTCTTCTGAGAGAGTTCGTAGAAATCGCCCGGGAAGATCTTCAGTACGTCTACGAGGGGAACACTGGCAGCTCGAGCGGGACACAATGTTCCTCCTGCGCAGCCTCACTTATTGAACGGAAGGACTACCGCATCGTCGGTCCCTTCGTTGACTCTTCGGGAAAATGCCTCCGCTGCGGCACGCCTTCCCCGTTTGTGCTTTGAGAATCGTGAAGGCGTTTCTTTTATGAAGAGAAGCTTCCTTAATTTTATTCTTTTTCTCGGAAGTGTCGGCTTTTTCCTGTGGATTATCTCTCTGCCTTCCCAGTGGTGGGACCTGCGCTTTTCCCTTGGCACGGGAACTCCCGCAGCCGTCAGGATACCGTCAGGGATAAATGCCCGGCAGGCCGCTGAGGAGTTCGTTGCCGCAGGGGTCCTGGAACAGGGAAGGGGAGGAGAGCTGGCCCGGTGGTTGAGCCGTTTCTCCATCGACCGGAGGCTTCGCCCGGGAGTCTATTCGGTGAAAAAGGGAACCCCCTGGGAGATCGCCCGTCAGCTCGAAACTGCAGAACCCGTCTTCGCCACGGCGACGATCCTTCCCGGTGCCGACAAATTTTCCCTCGGAGAGATGCTCTCGGCCCCCCCTCTGACGGATAAAGCCATGGACGAGCTCCTGCTGAGCGATGACCTTTTTCCGAAGGAAATGCGCTCTCTTCTTCCCGGCACGGCCGAGGGACGGATCGCCTTCCTCCTTCCCGAGACCTTCCATCTCCCCGAAAAGAGCGGAAAAGAGACCGTTGCAGCAGCTGCAGATCTCTGGTGGAAAAAATTCGCCCCCCTTCTCTCCGGAGAAGAGGATGAGAAAAGTCGCCTGAAGAACCTGTCCATCGTGGCCTCCCTCGTGGAAAGAGAGGCCCTCTGGGACGATGAGCGGCCTCTTGTGGCCGGAGTCATTGAAAACCGGCTCAGAAAAAAAATGCTCCTTCAGGTGGACGCCACGGTCGTCTACGCATGGAAACTTCAGGGAAGGACGCTGACCCGGGTTCTGAACAAGGACCTCGAGATCGAATCCCCCTATAATACCTATATCATCGGCGGTCTTCCGCCTGAACCCATCTGCGTTCCCTCGGAGGAATCATGGCGAGCGGCCTTCGCTCCGAAGGAAACCGAGTATCTCTACTACGTGGCGGGACCGGACGGACACCACCTTTTCTCAAAAACCTATTCCGGACATCTCCGGAATATCCGCACAGTGCGGGCGAAGTGAGCGGATGGATTGGTTCCTTCTTCTTCTCCCCCGGAACAGAATCGTCCTGCTCAGCTGGATTGTCTCGGAGTACGACGGCCTCGGCTTCGTAACGAGCACCTCCCTTCCGGAAGACTGCCCCGGAGAATGGGGAAAAGAAGGTGCGGTCTTTCTCTTCTTTCCCCGAGGCAGGCGGGAAGACGTGTTAGAATTACTATCGACCCTGAAGTCGGAAGGAATGGCCTTTGCCCTTCACTCCGAAGAGCGCGGGGAGGATTTTCCCGGAGATCTCCGGGAGTAAATAAATGAACCGGAGGACATAGACTGGCCATGAGCATCAACTCAAAACTGCAGTCCGCCCTCGCCGCCCTCAAGGGTGCGGGAGCGGATTTTGCCGATATGTATTTTGAAATCGCATCGTCCCACAGCTATTCTTTTGACGACGGTGCCTTCGAGGAGATCTCCTCCTCAAATTCAGAGGGCATCGGAGCCCGCGTCCTCCGAAATGACGGGACAGCCATCGCCCACGCTCCGGGTGTCCTTCTTTCGACGGCCTTCGACTGTCTTCGGAAGGCATCTGGAGAGCTTGGAAGTATTCTGCCAGCAGGCGGAGGAGGTCCTGTCCGTGTCATGGATCGGGAAGCTGCCCTTTCCTCGCCTGATTTTTCTTTTTTTGCTCCCCTTGACCGCCGGATACGGAACGGTTCCATGTGGGTGAAGCAGGTCTCCATGAATCTCAGCACCCTCGAAAAAAGCTTCACTGTTTTTACCAGCGACGGCGGAATTGCGGGGGACAGAAGAAAATACACCTACTTCTCAGTGGAAGTGGTGGTGGAGAAGGATGGAGTCATCCAGACAGGGTACGAGTCTGAGGCCTACGCCCTTGCAAGTGCGGAGGCATTCGCCTCCTTCTCCCCTCATAAAACGGCGGAGAGGGCCCTTTCTCGGGCGCTGCTGATGCTTGATGCTCCCCCATGCCCTGCAGGGTCCATGCCCGTCCTGCTCAGCGGAGAAGCCGGAGGAACTATGGTCCATGAAGCCTGCGGCCACGGACTCGAGGCCGATATTATCCAGAAAGATTACTCCGTCTACAGAAACCGGATCGGCTGCCGGGTGGCGAGCCCCCTGGTGACGCTGGTGGACGACGGATCTCTTCCGGGCTTTCTCGGAAGTTCAGCCTGTGACGACGAGGGAACTCCCTGCCGCCGCACAGTGCTCATCGACAAGGGCATCCTGAGAGGGTATCTCACCGATATCACCTCCGCCAGACGGGGAGATCTGCCGCTGACGGGGAACGGTCGCAGAAGCTCCTACCGGACTGTTCCTCAGCCAAGGATGACGAACACCTTCATCGAACCGGGAACATCCTCCCTCGAAGCTATGATCCATTCCATGGACAGAGGGCTCCTTGTGAAAAAAATGGGAGGAGGAGAGGTGAATCCGACCTCCGGCGACTTCGTCTTTCAGGTCACGGAAGGGTATCTCGTTGAGGGCGGTAAAATCGCCTCCCCCGTCCGCGGAGCTGTTCTCACCGGAAACGGGCCGGAAGCCCTTCTCTCCATAGAAGCGGTGGGCTCCGATCTCCATTTCCTTCCAGGGATGTGTGGAAAAGGAGGGCAGAACGTTCCGGTCACCGACGGACAACCCTCTCTTCTTCTTCGAAATATCGTAGTAGGAGGATCGGGAGCATAATATGGGTTTATTTCGAAAAAAAAAGCCAGTTCCGGAGAAACAACCAGTAAAAAAACGGAAAAAGGCAAAAAAGCCAACGGGGTCCGTACTCTCCCTCTGGTTTGAAGTTTTCATCTTTCTCATTCTGGCCTTTCTCGTCTATACAGCAGCCTCTCTTTTCTCCCTGCGTACAGGAGCCTGGGGTGCGCAGATCCGGTTTTCTCTTCTTCAAAACTGGGGAGGAGCCATCCTGATCCCTCTTCTCCTCGGGTTATATCTTTGTGTGCTCTTTTTTCTAAAAGTAGGCAAGGGGGGGCTCATCGCCCAGATGCTCGGCACCTTCCTCCTCTTTCTCGCCGCATCCCTTCTCCTCGGTCTCTTTCACCGTGCCAGGCTCTTCTCAGGCCTCAGTCTCCTGGCACCCGGATATCTCGGTGAAGGGCTCGCCGTATTGGCTTCCCGGAATATAGGGGACTTCGGCTCTATTCTGCTTACCACAGCCCTCCTTGTGCTCTCGGCGACACTCTTCGGCTTCATTCAACCTGCGGCGATAATAGGAAAGGTCAGCCGTTTTCTTCAGGCCGTCGGAAGCGACGGATGGAAACGTATGCCCTATCCGGAACCTTCCGAAAACGTACCACGACCGGAAGAGCCGGAGAAACATTCGGTCACGGAAGTGGTGCAGGAGAATGAGGAGCAAGAGGAGCATGTTTTTTCTCTGGAGGACGACGAAGAACAAAAGGAAGATGATTTTTCTCTGGAGAATGATCAGGCGGTCGTAGATTTCCCCCCCCTTCTGAAGGAAAAACTCGAAGAACCTCACGATGCCCCTGAAGGGGATCCTCATGCCCTTCCGGAGATCGAGTTTAATGAAATAGACGGGTCCGAAAAGAAAGTAAGAGGAGGAGCCTTTCCTCCCCCCCTTGATATCTTCGGACCCCGCCAGCAGGCGGATTCCACTGAGGATACGAATGCCGTCAAGGAGCAGTCGGAGTCCATCATCACCACCCTTGCGGATTTTGGAGTGACCGCCGAAATGGCCGACATCGTCATCGGCCCCACGGTCATTCAGTTTCAGATGCAGCTAGCACCGGGGATCAAGGTGAGCAAGGTTGCGGGGCTCAGCAACGATCTTGCCGTTGCCCTCACCGTACCATCCTTGAGGGTGGAGGCACCAATCCCTGGAAAACCCTACGTGGGAGTGGAAATCCCCAATCCGAAACGTCGGGGAATCTCCCTTCGCACCATAGTCGAATCCACCGCCTTTCAAGACAATGAATACGACCTCCCCCTCGCCATGGGCGTCCGGGTGGATTCCCGCCCTCTTGTGATCGGCCTCGAAGATCTTCCCCACCTCCTTGTAGCGGGGACGACGGGATCGGGAAAGAGCGTCTTCGTCACGAGCTGCATCACCGGCCTGTGTACCTCCCGGACCCCCGAGGAACTCCGGTTCATCCTCATCGACCCGAAGCGCGTGGAGCTCAGCATCTATGAGCACCTTCCCCATGTTCTCGCAAAGCCCGTGGTGTCGCCGAAAAAGGCGGTCCAGGCCCTTGCCTGGGCGGTCAGGGAGATGGAACACCGGTACGAAATCTTCGCCCGCGCGAGGGTACGGAATCTCAAATCATACAATCAGTGCGTCCTTCCCAAGGCACAACTCCCGTCCATCGTCATCGTGGTGGACGAACTCGCAGACCTTATGTTCACCGCTCAGAAGGATGTTGAGGACTACATCTGCCGACTGGCCCAGATGGCCAGGGCCACGGGGATCCATCTCATTCTGGCGACCCAGAGGCCCTCGGTCAACGTCATCACCGGGCTCATCAAGGCCAACGTGCCAGCCAGGGTGGCCTTCACCCTTCCCTCCCAGACGGACTCTCGGACGATCATCGATGTCTCGGGAGCGGAGCGGCTTCTCGGCAAGGGGGACATGCTCTTCGTAAGTCCGCGGTATCCGAGGCCTCTGCGGATGCAGTCTCCCTTCATTGATGACGGAAAGAGCAGCGAGATCATCGCCTACCTGAGGAACGTCTTCGGCGACCCCGAATATGTAGACATAGAGGACCAGGGCGGCGATACTCCGGCAGGAGGGGATACATCATTCGCAGACGACCCCCTTCTCGAAGAGGCGGCGGATATCGTCTTTGCCACGGGCATCGCCTCGGCGAGCCGCCTTCAGCGTCAGTTGAGAGTCGGCTTCACCAGAGCCGCACGGCTCATCGACACCATGGAGCAGCTCGGCATAGTGGGCCCTCCGGAAGGATCAAAACCCAGAGAGATACTCGTAGATGACGAGAGCGCCAGAGGGATTCTGCAGCGGGCCTGCGGCGGAGCCAGGGACGACTGACATGGGAGCCCTCCTTCTTCCGGGGATCTGTGCGAAATTTTCCTTCGGCGGCACGGAAAACCCCCTCATTTTCGTATCGGGAGGCCGTCCTCCCGCTCTCTCGTGGATGAAAGCATTCTTTCCCGGAAAAGAGCTCTGGTGTGTCGACTCAGGGCTCATCCCCTGTCTTGAAGCGGGGTTTCTTCCGTCCAGGCTTATCGGCGACGGAGACAGTACGCCTCCCGAGATCTGGGAAAAGGCCTCCCGGGAGGGCGTGCGGATAGAACAATTTCCCCGGGACAAGGACCAGACGGATATTCAGCTCGCCTTTCTCAGGGCGGGGGAAGAGAAAATTCGAAACAATGCCGTCGTGACGGGATGTTGGGGAGGGAGGTTCGACCATCTCTGGTCAGGGATCTACTCCTACTTCTGGGCCCGGGAAAAAGGACTGAGGATTCTCGCCTTTGCGGATGAACGGGAGGTTCTTTTTCTTCTTGAGGGCGATGAAGCGGTGGATTTGAACATCGAAGAGACGGAGGGGAAGAACCTCTCCCTCCTCCCCCTTGGAGGAGACTGTTTCGGAGTGACTATTCGGGGTGTACAATGGGAACTTGAAGATGCGGAACTTCTTCAGGGAAGGCCTTTTGCGGTGAGCAACAGAATTCTGAAAGGCAAAACTCCCAGGATTTCCCTGAAAACAGGGACCCTGGGAGTATACTGCGGCTGAAATGAAAAATCTCAGGCCTTTAGACTACCGCCCGCTTCACTTTGCCGGATCTGAGACACCGTGCACAGATCCTCATTCTGAGAGATTCGCCGCCGCCGACATCAGCCTTCACACTACGAAGATTTACAAGCCAACGCCTGCGGGTGTGGCGATTGGAATGGCTGACGGAGTTTCCTGTAGCAGGCCCCCGTCCGCAGCATTCGCACACTTTAGCCATGATTTCGCCCCCTCGTTGCGATGATTATCCTTCAAACGGATGAATTTTATCACACAGGGGTTCAGGGAGCAAATAATTTGCTAAAATAAATTTTCAGGAGGATTTAAAATCATGAAATTCAGCAGCAAAATGGATGAAATCGAAGGAATCGTCGCGCGCCTTGAGAAAGAATCCCTGCCGCTCGAGGATGCTCTTGCTCTCTTCGAAAAAGGGATCGGACTCATTGGCGAATGCCAGAAGTTTTTGACGGAGGCCAAGCAGAGGGTGACCCTCCTCTCTCTGGACGGAAGTGAAGCACCCTTGCCGGAAGAGAGAAGGGCAAGTGAGTCCTTCTGATATGACCACATCTGAAAGCTTTGCCCGTCAGTTTGCCGAGATACGCACCTTCATCGACGAAGGGATTGAGATCTTCTGTGCACAACCCTCTCCCCTGGTGCCTTCCCGGCTCAGGGATTCCATGGTCTACTCTCTGCTCGCAGGAGGGAAGCGTCTCCGCCCAGCTCTGTGTCTCAAGGGAGCTGAACTCTTCGGAATCGCACGGGAGCGAGCTCTTCCTCTCGCTCTCTCCTACGAAATGATCCACACAGCGTCTCTCATCCATGACGACCTCCCCGCCATGGATGACGATGTCCTCCGGAGGGGAAAGGCGACGAACCACGTCCTCTTCGGCGAGGCCACGGCCATACTCGCCGGGGACGCCCTCATGGCCCTTGCCTTCGAATACCCCCTCTGTAAACTCCCAGAAAATGGAATCGACGCCCAGCGGATCTGCAGTGCGCTCTCTCTTCTGGCCTCCGCCCTCGGGCCGTCGGGAATTTGCGGAGGACAGGTCCTCGACATGGATGGAGAGCTTCATTCCGATGAGACACCCTGGAGAATCGCCCGGCAGAAGACGGCTGTTCTCCTCTCGGCCTCGGTGACGGCGGGTGCCATTCTCGGTGGAGCGGAGGAGCAGGCTCAGGCCTCGCTGCGCGCCTATGGAAATTATCTTGGAACGGCCTTCCAGATCATGGACGATATTCTCGACGTCACCTCCACTGCGGAGGAACTCGGCAAAACGCCCGGAAAAGACGCGGCCCAGAATAAAAAAACCTTCGTCGCCGCTTATGGAATGGAAAAGGCTCTCTCCCTCGCCGCGGAGCAGACCGCTCTTGCAGTCACGGCCCTTGAAAACCTGCCCGGAGACACGGCTTTTCTTTCCGGCCTGGCGGACTATCTTACAGAACGGACCTTCTGATATGACTCTTTTGGATAAAATCCAGGACTACCGATCCCTGAAGAATCTGACGCCGGAAAGCCTTGAACTCCTTGCCTCCGAGATCCGGGAGTTAATTATCTCCGTGGTTCTCGAGAAAGGAGGACATCTGGCGTCGTCCCTCGGCACGGTGGAACTCATCCTGGCCCTTCTCCGGTCCTTCGATCCCCTTCAGGACAGGATCATCTTCGACGTAGGCCATCAGGCCTATGCCTATAAAATACTGACGGGACGGAAGGACCGTTTTCCTACCCTCCGGCAATGGAACGGGATCAGCGGATTTCCGAAACGGGGAGAGAGCCCCTGTGACCATTTTGACGTGGGGCACTGCAGCACCTCACTCTCAGCAGCCCTCGGGTACGCCAAGGCCCGGGACATCCGCAGAGAAAAACGCCACGTGGTCGCCGTCATCGGCGATGCGTCCCTTTTGAACGGGCTGGCCTTCGAGGCTCTGAATTACACCAGAGAAGCGGGAACAAAGGTGATCTATGTTCTGAACGACAACACCATGTCCATCAACCCCCGGGTGGGAGGGCTGGCGACCCATCTCGCCCGTCTCAGCTCCAGCACTGGATATAATTGGCTCAAAAAGGCCATCAAGGACTCCTGCGCCTCCCTGCCCCGGGGCCAGGCTCTGGAAAACGTCCTCGGACGGATGAAAGATCACATAAAGTCCATGGTGAAGCCGGCAAATCTCTTCGATGAGATGGATATCAACTACTGGGGCCCCTTCGACGGACACAACGTAGAGGAAATGGAAGATGTCTTCGACCTGGCGAAAAAATACGACAAACCCGTGCTTCTCCATGTGGTGACTCTCAAGGGGAAGGGGTTTGAGAAGGCTGAAGAAAATCCGACAAAGTACCACGGTGTTTCTCCTCCACCGGCGGTACCGTCATCTCCTCCTCCTGTCATAAGCTGGAGCGAAGCGGCCTCCGCGGCGGTGCTCCGTCTCGCGGAGACTGATGAACGGATCGTGTGTCTCACCGCGGCGATGAAAAGTGGAAGTCGATTGGACGAGTTCGCCGACCGCTTTCCCGACCGCTTTTTTGATGTGGGGATCGCCGAAGGACACATGATCACTATGGCGGCGGGGATGGCTGCAGGAGGCCTTCTTCCCGTGGTCTTCATCTACTCCACATTCCTTCAACGAGGGATGGACCAGCTCGTTCATGATGTGGCCATGCAAAACCTTCCGGTAATCTTCGCCGTGGACCGGGCAGGCCTCGTCGGAGAGGACGGAGAGACCCATCACGGCCTCTTCGACATCTCCTGGGGACGGGCCATACCCAATCTCACCGTAACTGCTCCCCGGGACGTTCGTGAACTCGAGGGTCTTTTCTCCTGTGCACTTCACTCCACAGGTCCCTTCCTCATCCGCTTTCCACGAGGAACGGCGCCTCTGAATCTTTCAGATGGTGACGAGAAAAAAGAAAAAGACCCCTCGAAATTTCTCCGTCCCGAGGTTCTTGAAGAGGGTTTCGAATGGGCTCTTTTGGGGTATGGAAGGACTGTTCAGCTCATGTTGGAGACACGAGCCGCAGCGGAAGAACTGTCTCTTCCACCTCCAACGGTGGTGGATCTGAAGTGCATAAAGCCGCTCTATCTTCCCGGCGTCCTCGATATTCTTCGTACCCACTCCCTCGTGATCAGCGCCGAGGACGGATACCTCGATGGAGGAGTGGGAGAGGCTATCGCCTCGGCAGCGAAAACTCTTCCAGCGAAGGAAGCTCCTGTAGTGGTCCGCCTTGGTGTTCCAGATCTTTTCGTTCCACAGGGAACGACCGCCCAGCAGGATGAATATTGCGGTCTTACTCCAGGCAGGGTGGTGAGCGTCTATGGCGAGTTCAAAAAAAAAGAGAATCGACTCCCTGCTAGTCGACAGAGGGCTCGCTGAATCCCGCACGAGAGCCCAGACTCTGATATCCGAGGGGAGGGTCATCGCGAATGGATTTCCTGTTGAAAAGGCCGCCTCCCTCATCGAAAGCGGAGCCTTTCTAGAGGTGCGAGAGGATGAGGGAGAGCGATGGGTCAGCAGGGGAGCCTTCAAGCTTCTGAAAGCACTCGATCTCTTCTCAGTCTCACCGGAAAATAAAATCTGCGTTGATATCGGCGCGTCCACGGGAGGGTTCACCCACGTGCTCCTCACTCGGGGAGCCAGAAAAGTGTACGCCATAGATGTCGGATATGGTCAGCTGGCTTGGTCTCTGCGTCAGGACGACAGAGTGGCTGTCATGGAGCGGACAAACGCCCGTACTCTTGAAAGAGACCACTTTGCCGAATCCATCGACCTCGCAGTGGCGGACGCTTCGTTCATCTCTCTGAAGCTTCTTCTGCCTCCTCTTCAAAGAATTCTCTCCTCCGAAGGAGAGGCAATTTTATTGATCAAGCCCCAATTCGAGGCGGGAAGAGGAAAGGTAGGCAAGGGTGGAATCGTCCGGTCGAAGGATGTGCACCTCTCGGTACTTGAGGATATAATCTCTTTCTGTGCCACTGACACTGATCTCTATCCTGCGGGGTTGAGTTTTTCACCAGTGACGGGACAGACAGGAAACATCGAATTCCTTCTCTATCTTTCCCGCTCGCCTCAAGGGGGCTTCATTCCAGTTCCGGGACAGATCGTAGAGGAAGCCCATCTTTTTTTCCGGAAGGACTGACAGAACTATGAAAACCTCAAAAATCGGAATGCTTGTCAATACCACTAAACCCGGCGCCCTCAATATGGCCCGGTTGCTCCAGGAGTGGGGGAGAAAATCTTCAGTGGAATTTTTGTTCCCTCCTCATGAAGCCTCCGTTCTGGGCCTTCAGGGTCTCGAGGACGAAATCTGGAAAAAAGAGGTGGATTTCTCCCTGGTCATAGGCGGAGACGGCACTTTCCTTCGGGCGGCCCGCTACGTCCTCGGATCTCCTATTCCTCTGTACGGCATCAACCTCGGACACCTTGGATTTCTCGCCTCGGGAAAACCCGAAGAGGCTGAAAGGGACATAACAGCCATTCTCGGAGGGGAATATACTCTCACCCGCCACAGGGTTCTTGAAGGGCGGATCTTCCGGGACGACCGGACGATCCATTCCTTCTTTGCCCTCAACGATATTGTACTGGCAAAAGGAGCTCTCGCCCGGGTCATGCACATTGAAGTCCATATCGGAAAGAAACTCCTGAACGTGCTGCCCGCCGACGGCATCATCATCTCCACTCCGACAGGCTCCACGGCCTATGCCCTTTCAGCGGGAGGTCCCATCGTTCCTCCCCACATTCCCTGCATGGTTCTCGCCCCAATCTGCGCCCATACCCTCTACAGCCGCCCGGTACTCTCCGGAGAGCATGACACCATCACCCTCGTGCCCCGGGGCAATCACCGTGACCTCCTGGTCACTCAGGACGGCCAGCTCGGCTACGAGATCATGCCTGGAGACCGCATTGAAGTCTGTATGAGCGCAGATGTGGATGTCCAGGTCATCACCCTTCCGACCCGAAACTATTATGATCTTCTTCAGGAGAAACTTCAGTGGGGCAGGGGAATCGTCCGATTCGGGAAGGAGGAGTGACCTTTTCATGATCGAGGAACTCACCATCCGGAACATCGGAGGGATCGCGTCAACCGCTCTCCGCCTTGAGAGAGGGCTCTCCGTCCTCACAGGGGAGAGCGGATCGGGAAAGAGCAGCGTCGTCCGATCCCTTGAACTTCTCGCCGGAAAGCGAGGACAGGCAGCCTTTCTTCGGGCAGGTCAGGACGAAGGGTCCGTTGAGGCATTTTTCACCTTTGAAAAGGGGAAAAAACCCTCCCTCCTCTCCGATGAAGAAGAGGAAGACGCCCTCTTCGCCAGGCGAATTCTCTCCCGGAGCGGAAGAAACCGCACAGCCTTCCAGGGGAGACAGGTTCCTCTCTCTCTCTTCTCCTCGGTTATGAACGAATCTATGCGCATCCAGAGCCAGTTCGCCCAGATTGAGCTCCTTGACCCGGCCCGACAGCTCGAGATTGTCGACTTTTGTGGCGGCACGGCCGGAGAGCGGCTTCGGGCTGAACTTTCGAGGACCTTCTCCGAAGCTCTTGAGTGCGACCGGGATCTTCGGGCCGGAAAAACAAAGGAAATGGACCTGAAAAAGCGTTTTCAGGATGCCGAATCCATCCTTGCCGCAGCTTCTTCCCTCCGTATTACCCCGGGCTGCGACCTTCAATGGGAAAAAGAATGGGAAGAGCTGTCCCGTAGAATCGAAAAAGGGCGGAGGATCAAGGATATGCTTCTGAGGATCACCGGAGGGGCCTCTGGATCAGGAGCTCTTGATACAATAGAAAACGCTGGGCTCCAGCTTCTCCAGGAAATGCCTGAAAAGAGCTCTGAAATGGAGGAGTTGTTTAACGACGGTCTTTCGTCCCTTCAACAGTTTATCCGCATGATAGAAGAACAAAACAGCGAACACTCCCTGAACGAAATGGAACGAGACACCGAGGCCCTTGAAAAGCGGATGGGGCTCCTCAGAAAACTTAAACGGTCTTCGGGAACGGCAACGGCGGAGGAATTTCTCCAGTGGGCCGGAGAAGCCAAAGAGGCCACTGACTGGCTGCGCCGGGAGGCAGGAAGATCATCCCTCCTTGCGGCGAAAGCAAAAGACCTCAGGAAAGAGGCGAGCCGCATTGCCAGGGAGCTGCGAACCCTCCGCCTCGCCTCCGGGTCGGCCCTTGAGGAACGGGTTAATCGGCATCTTGCGGACCTCGCCATGGAGGAGATTCACTTCTCCGTACGCGTCAGGGATCTCGGAAAGATCCGGAGCAACGGAGCTGACGAGATCGTTTTCACCCTCAGCGGAAGCGGACGGGAGGAGATCCCGGTGAACAAAAGCGCTTCAGGAGGGGAGTTGAGCAGAATTCTCCTGGCCCTGCAGCTTTCTTTGCCGGAGGACACCATACCGGCAACCCTCGCCTTCGACGAAGTGGAAGCAGGGCTCGGTGGAAAGGCTGCAGTCCTTGCGGGGTATAAACTCGTTGAGCTTTCAAAAAAATGCCAGATCCTCCTCGTCACTCATGAGGCCACGATTGCAGCCCTTGCCGACCATCACTTTCAGGTCCGCAAATCGGAAGAAGGGGTCTCAATCTGCCTCCTCACCCCGGAGGAGCGGGTGGGCGAAATCGCCAGAATGCTTTCAGGAGATCCATCCCTTCCTGAAGCCAGAGAGCATGCCAAAAGTCTCTTGAATTTATGATGAATTTGATCCTTGATTCACAGCTTTAAGCGGATTGATTCGTATAACCGATCACTTCATCCGGTAGCGAGCATCGCTAAAGCCCACTGACCTCCACATTCCGGCTGATGGAATTTGACTTTCCTATCTATACTTCGTATAATGCTACGGTTCAATGTATATATCGCACGGGACGGGTTGAAATCTCACTTGATGAGGTACCTTAGCTCCCGGCGGAAGGAGGAAAAGCATGTACGCAATCGTAGAAACCTGCGGAAAACAGTATCGTGTGCAGGAGGGCGACACCATCACCGTCGAATCCCTCGGTGTCGAAGAGGGGGAGACCGTTCTTCTTGACAAGGTGCTTTTAGTGGCAAACGACAATGGTGTGTCCGTCGGCACTCCTTATGTTTCCGGAGCTTCGGTATCCGCTTCAGTCGTCACGAACGGCAGAGGGGCCAAAATCCTCGTCTTTAAGTTTAAAAGCAAGAAAAACTACCGGAGACTCAGAGGCCATCGTCAGAACTTCACGGAAATACACATCGATTCAATCACCGCCGGAGTCTGATTTTGACTGAAATTTCCGTCGGCCTGTCCGGTGGAATTGCTCTCGGCCTGACCGTTCAGGGGCACACGGGGTTCGCTCCAAGGGGCAAAGACGTAGTATGTGCAGCTGTTTCCGCCCTTGTGCAGTCACTCCTTTTCGGTTTTGATTCCGTTCTCGGGGCGGAAGAAGTAAAATGGTCTCAAGATGATTCGAAAGCAAGGATCTCTCTGGACTGGAGAAACGTTCCCGGCAGTGAAAAAGACGTCCTTGTCCGGACAGTGATCGGATCTCTCAGAGAAATAGCCCGGATTTATCCGGATAACGTTCGCATTCTGGAGGTGCCCATAAATGAAATGGACTTTTGATCTGCAGTTCTTTGCTCACAAGAAGGGGCAGGGAAGCACCACAAACGGAAGAGACAGTATCGGCCGCAGGCTTGGAATCAAGATGTACGCGGGGCAGACTGTGAAGGCGGGAAACATCCTCGTCCGTCAGCGTGGAACGAGAATTCATCCCGGCAAGAACGTAGATATCGGCAAGGACGATACTCTCTTTGCCACTAGCTCCGGAGTAGTGAGCTACCAGACGAAGGGTCCCCGAAAGATTGTTTCGGTGGTGATGGAGCAGTCCGAATAGCGACAAATCAGACATATTTTTCGAACGGGAGCTTTGTATATTCCAGGGGCCTTTTCGTCACCCGGAAAGAACGGCAGAACGCGTACTGCGGAATGTCTTTCATTCGGGGGATTCATATGGCCCCTGATTTTTTCCTTTTTTCCGGAAGACGGGACAGAAACGGGTGATCCCATGAAGTTTGTTGATTTTATTTCCATAGAGGTCCTGGGAGGCAGAGGCGGAAACGGATGCCTCAGCTTCCGTCGGGAAAAATTTGTTCCCAAGGGTGGGCCTGATGGTGCCAATGGGGGGCGGGGCGGAGACGTCGTACTCCAAGCAGCGCCCGGTGCTCTCACCCTTGCTGACTTCGAATACCAGAAGAAATTCCAGGCAGAGAACGGCGGTCCCGGAAAAGGCAGTCTTAAATCAGGTTTCGCCGGAAAGGATCTCGTCATCTCCGTCCCCTGCGGCACTATAGTCTACGACAGCGACACCGGCGAAATCATCGCAGACCTCGTCGACCCCGGAGAACGAGTGATCGCTGCGAAGGGAGGGCGCCCCGGAAGAGGAAATGCCCATTTCGCAAATTCCGTACGGAAGTCACCCCGCTTCGCAGAAAAAGGGGATGAAGGTGAGCATCGGAACCTGCTTCTCGAGCTGAAGCTCATCGCTGACGTGGGGCTCGTTGGTGTGCCTAATGCTGGAAAGTCGAGCATCCTTGCCGCCATCTCGAATGCGCGACCAAAGATCGCAGGGTACCCCTTCACGACTCTGTCTCCGAACCTTGGCGTTCTCTCTGTGGACGATCAGAAGATTATTCTCGCCGACGTGCCGGGACTCATCGAAGGCGCCCACGCAAACAAGGGGCTCGGGATCTATTTTCTCCGCCACGTGGAACGGACACGCTTCCTTGCTCATATCCTTGATCTCGGCGAAGAATCCCCTGAAGAGGTCATCCGGCAGTGGAGGATCGTCAGGGATGAATTTCAGGCCTACAACGACGCCGTCGTCGAGACCCTTCCCGGCGGAGTAGAGCGGGAAGACCTCCTCGACCGGCCGTATGTGGTCCTCGGAAACAAGATCGACCTTCCCGGAGCACGAGAAAACGACAAGGTCGTTCGGGCGTTCATGGAGGAACAGGGAATTCCCTACTATTCCACAAGTGCCCTGACCGGAGAAGGCATAGACGAATTCATCGCTGTTGTGGCAGAGCTCGTGCGCGCCAATGTACGGGGTGAGAGTTCCACTCGCCTTGTGGTCCCCGCCGCACAAGAGGTGCGCTCTTTCCGTAGAAAACTCGAACCCGTGACCATCGTTAAACTCCAGGACAACTCAGGCTACCGGGTGCTTCATCCCAATCTGGAAAAAACGCTGAAGCGCTATGACTTCGATCATGAGGACGCCCTGCTGAAATTCGCCCGGCTCGTAAAGAAATTCCGCATCGAAGAAAAACTCGAGGAGAGCGGAGCGGTCAAGGGAGACAAGGTCTACATCGGTGAGCTTGAATTCGATTTCGAGCCCGACCGTGTGATGGAATAAAGGTTTTCAGGATATGACTTTCATTCCCTCCGGTAACAACAGGACTGAGCTTCGAAAAATCGGCGTCATGGGGGGGACCTTCGACCCCATTCACTTTGGCCACCTCCTTGCCGCCGAGGAGAGCCGTTCCGCCCTCGACCTCGACGAGGTCATCTTCATTCCGGCGGGAGATCCTGCCCATAAACGCCAGAGGAGAGTCGCCTCTCCCGAGGACCGGTACATCATGACCCTTCTCACCACCCTCGGAAACAGAAATTTCACTCCGTCAAGGATTGAGATCGACCGAAAGGAACCAAGCCACACTGTGGACACACTCCGGGAGATGCGCCACTGGTATGCCCCTGAAAAAGTACTTTTCTATTTCATTACAGGCCTGGACGCAGTGCTCGGCATCACAACATGGAAGGAATACGAAGCCCTACCGGAACTGTGCCGGATCGTTGCCGTCAGCAGGCCCGGATATCCCTCTCAAGAACTCGGCAATCTTCCTGAAAATATCCAGCAGGCCATCATATCCCTGTCCATTCCACTTCTTTCCATATCGAGCACGGAAATCCGGCAGCGGATCCACAACGGCAGGAGCGTGAAATATCTCCTTCCCGAAACGGTGGAGCAGTATATCCGCAAGAAAAAACTTTACCGCAAAAAGCTGGAGGATACTACCCTATGAAATTCTTAAAAGCAGCTGTGGTCGTCGTACTCGTCATCTCCGCAGCCTTCGCGGGGGCAGCGCTCAGGGTGAAAAATTTCGTTGAGCCGAAACCCCAGACTATCAAGGAGACTCTCTCCTTCACCGAGGCTTCAGGGACGATTAATATTCTTCTCACGGGAATAGACGACGTTCAGGGGGGCAGACGGGCTGACGCCATCGCCTTCGTCGTAGTTGATATCGACCGGAAGATCGTACGGGTCATGTCCATACCCAGGGATACCAGGGTCCAGATTCCCGGCAGGGGGTGGGAAAAGGCCGCTCACGCGTACGCCTACGGCGGCATCCCCCTTCTCCGTGAGACTATAGTCAATTACCTCGGTCTTCCCATCAACTATTACCTCCTTGTGAACTACGATTCTTTCCCCTCCATCGTCGACCTCATCGGAGGCGTCGAAATCGACGTCGAGCGGAGGATGGTCTATAACGACTATGCGGGCAAACTTTTCATCAACATTCCGAAGGGGCCCCAAGTACTTACAGGTAAAACGGCCCTTCATTATGTCAGGTTCCGTCATGATGCCCTCGGGGACATCGGGAGAGTCAAAAGGCAGCAGGATTTTATCAAGTCGGTTCTCAAGAAAATCCAGACCCCCGCCATGATTACGAAAATTCCCGAGCTTGCCAAAAAGACCATCGACCTGGTGAACTCCGACATGACGCCGGCCCAGGCACTGCAGCTGGGATCATATCTGAGCGATCTTCCTCCTGAAAATCTCAATTTCTTCACCCTTCCAGGAAAGGCTGCCTACATCGCTAACCTCAGCTACTGGATCGGAGATATTACAGCAGCGTCAACCCTTCTTTCGGGGTCTGGTGAAACTCCTTCCACGGTGTCGGGAGATCAAGAGCCCCTGGAAGAAGTAGTGTCGGGGGATAAGGGGGACAATGACTTGACACCCTCCCTTGACCTCAAGGCCATTCTGTCGGAGATGAAAACTCCCGTGGCAGTTCTGAACGGCGCAGGCGTCTCCGGGCTGGGAAAAGACTCCGCCACGGCGCTTCAGAAAATCGGAGTGGACGTGAACCACATCGGCAACGCGAAACACTATGATTACAGAACGACAACGATCCAGTATCCTGAGAAGGGGAATGATGATGTCAGCGGAACGGCCTCCGCCCTCGGGAAAATCGTCGGCGTGAACAGTCGGCTCATCACGAGAAGCTCCGCCGTACCTCATGTCACACTCATCGTGGGAAAAGACCGGGAAGAAGTGCTGAAACGGCTGGGGAAACTCGCTGAAAATAAATAGAATATTGAGCGATAAGATATAGTGCGAAATGTTAAATATATTCAATAGAAGGAAGTGAAGGATTGAGCAAACAGGGAAACCCTCTGAAGGAATATGAATTTCTTTATGAAGCTCTCTCGGATAAAAGAGGCCTCGACATAACTGGTATTTACCTGGAGGAGTTATCATCCGTGGCGGATGTGTTTGTCCTTGTGACGGCGAACTCCGATGTACATATGGCCACCCTCAGAGATGCGGCCATCGAATCGCTGAAAAACCGGGGAATACGGACAGCAGTCGAAGGGCATGACAGCGTCCAATGGTGTCTTGTAGATGCGGGAGATCTTCTAGTGCATATCCTGAGCAAGTCAGGGAGGGAGCACTACAAACTCGAAAAAATCTGGGGAGATGCACCTACCTATCATTACACCTATAAGGACTGACCCGTAAGGATTGATCCTTCCTCTAAAATAAAACTAACCTGAATGGAATGAAAGCAAGAAAAACGAGCGGATCGTCCCGACGGGGGATAGGGTCCGTTCGTTTTTCCTCTTTTGCCTGTCTTATAATGTATCTTATGTTACATTATTGCGCTTTCAGACTCTCCCGAAAGGCTTTGTATATGGCCAGAAAGGAGTCGACTTTTAAGGAAGCTCCACCCACAAGGGCGCCGTCGATATCCTTTTGACGCAGTAGTTCGTATGCGTTTGACGCTTTGACACTGCCTCCGTACAGCACGGGGATATAAACGGATGAACCGAATTTCCTCTCTGCGAGCATCCGGGCATGGGCACAGACCTCCTGAGCATCTGACGGCCGGGCGTTTTTTCCAGTTCCTATGGCCCAGACTGGTTCGTACGCTAAAATGAGGTTCTTTCCGTCCTTTTCTCCGAGGTCCTCAAAGGCGGACCGTAGCTGTTCATCCACAACAGCCATGGTCTCTCCCGCCTCCCTTTGATCGAGAGTCTCTCCGAAGCACAAAACCCCTGTAAGGCCGACATGCAGAGATTTGTGCAGTTTTTTAGCCACTATCGAATTACTCTCACCAAACATGTGTCTTCTTTCACTATGCCCTATGAGTGCAGAAGTTGCGCCTGCTGATGCTGCCATCTTCAAAGAGACCTCTCCGGTGAACGCACCGAAATCCTCAAAGTAGCCATCCTGCACTCCCGCACTTACCATGTTTTTCTGCGTGATGTTCTCAAGGACCGCCGGTAGGGAGATCATAGGTGGAAAGAGACAGATCTCAAGGTTTTCCCTTGAATAGAGGTTATGGAGGTCCTTATTCAGGGTATCAAGAAGTCTTTCGCAGTACTCCCCCGCCTCAGAGGGGATTATATTCATCTTCCAGTTGCCGTAGAGCCATATTTTCTTCATGATTTTCTCTCCCTTTCCTATTCTTTCTGGATAAGGGGCGCTATTCCGGGAAGATCCTTTCCCTCACAGAATTCAAGGCTCGCTCCTCCTCCGGTGGAGACATGAGAGACATCCCCGTCAAAGCCGAGCCCCTTCGCGGCGGAGGCGGTATCCCCTCCTCCGACGACGGTGGTCCCACCCTTTCGTGTGCATTCAGCCACTCCCTTTGCAACCTCCAGTGTTCCGGAGGCGAAGAGAGTATTTTCAAAGACTCCCATAGGGCCGTTCCAGAGGATCGTCCGCGCTTCCGCGGCTTTACGGGCGAAGAGACGGGCCGTTTCGGGACCGATATCAAGACCCATAAGGTCGTCCGGAACTTCCCAGGCAGGAACAGTCTGGACTCCCCCCAACGCATCGAGGGATGAGCCGGCTTTCACGTCCACTGGAAGAAGAATTTCCACTCCCGCCGACTTGGCGCGAGAGAGCATCTCCGCGGCAAAATCCACCAGCTCCTCTTCACAGAGGGATTTACCTACGCTGCCCCCTTCAGCCTTCAGAAAGGTAAAGGCCATTCCTCCGCCGACGAGAATGGTATTCACCCGATCGAGGAGATTCTCAATGACACCTATTTTGTCCGAAACCTTGGCCCCTCCAAGGATGAGAATGAAGGGAGATTCGGGGTTCCGGCATGCGGCGCCGAGCATGTCCACCTCTTTCTGCAGAAGATCCCCCGCAAAGGAGGGAAGGAATTCCATGACGGCGCTTGTGGAGGCATCAGCCCGATGGGATGCGCTGAAGGCGTCCATGACGAAGACGTCGAAAGGTGCCGCGAGGTCCCGGGCGAAGGATCGGTCGTTCTCCTGCTCCTCTGCATGGAAACGTAGATTTTCAAGAAGGAGCACTTCTCCCTCCTTCAGAGCAGCGAGAGACTCCGTCACTTTCGGCCCGACGCAGTCTCCGCAGAAAGCTGTGGGGACCGACAGGACCTCCTTCACTTTCGGGGCAATATCTCGAAGGGAGAACTCTTCATTGCGCTTTCCCTTGGGGCGCCCCAGATGGGAGGTGAGAACCACCGTCGCTCCGGCCTTCAGAAGCCTGTTTATAGTCTTTTCATGAGCTTCAATTCGAGTCGTATCGGAGACCTCTCCATTCTTTCTGGGGAGGTTGAAATCAACCCGTAGCAGAACCTTCTTTCCTTTGACATCCGTTTCTGTAAAACCCTTCAGTTTCATACAATTCCTCTCCTTTCCAAATGTCCTTTTTTCTCAGCTCCGGCTTCTCCAGAGAGTGTTCGCCTTTTCTGCGGAGCACCCCTTCCCTCTGCCAGGGGGGAGACCATTTCCTCGAGTTTTTTCCAGCGGTACTTGATCGTGCTCTTGCTGACCGGAGGGGACTGCATATTCCCCAGCTCCTCGAGGGTCGCGCTCGGATTTTCGATCCGGCAGGCTATAAGCGCCTTCAGAACGTCAGGCAGCCCTTCGTTCCGGGGCAGGGCGAGCACGGTCCGTGCTATCTCCATCTGCCGCGCTGCGGCTTCGAGGCTTTTCCGTATGTTCGACGAATCACAGTTTACGATTTTATTTGCCCAGTCCCTCATGGAGCGAACTATCGCCTTTTGCTCAAGAGATAGGGGGGTTTTGACGAGACCGAACCGGCTGAGAAGAGTAACTATTTGCTCCTGATTCCTCAGGGTAAGCTCATAGCGGCCTGAGACGAACCTCTGCCCGCAGACGACTCCCTCTTTTTTGAGGACGGCAACCGCTCTGGACTCGATTATCCGGTCGGGAAGACGGAAATTCATATAATATCCCGTTTTCGGCAGATAGAGAGAGCCTGAGCTACCCCAGAGCCCCTTGAGCCATTCCCGCTCCTCCCCCCTTCCTTCCTTTCCGCCAGCTCCCTTGTTGAAAAATAAGGGGAGTATGGTTTTTGGAAGGCGGAAAATAACTTTCCCGCGGAAGGACGGAGGGATTGTGAGCAAGGAACCGAAGGTAATCTCATTGTTGATTCCCGAGGCCTCCCAGAGTTTACTCAACCGGCGGAAGATCCATAATCTTCCGCTTGAATACATCCTTCCTCCGGCGGAGTCACTCTTCCACAAGAGTCCGTCGAGAATTCCCAGGATTTCACTCTTCAGACTTCCTGTTGCAGGAAGGGGGGAGGCAACCCATTCATCCCGAAGAAGGGAGGAGAAGGACTGACCCGCAGAGTTACGTGCCACTTCCTTCAGTCCTCCTTCAGTTCCCGGCAGAGACGTATTAAAACTTCAGATAGAGCGTGCCCGTCGTGCCGGACGACGGAATCATCGATAATCCGTACAAAATTCCCTTTCAGCAGGATGCACCCCATATTTTCGATCCTCTCCCTGTCAGCTTTTTTGAGAAAGAGCGGTTCAGCACCCTCCTGATGATATTTTTCCAATAGATGGGATGGTATATCCCCGTCATTCACTACAACATAATCGGGAAAGGATCCCATGGCGGAGGCAATCCACCGTACATGGTCATAAATAGAGAAGCTCTCAGTCTCGCCGGGCTGGGTCATCAAATTCGCGATGTAGACCTTCGGGATGGGACACCGGCGCAGCCGTTCCGCCACTGAGGAGATGAGAAGGTTCGGAAGAATGCTTGTAAAAAGGCTGCCTGGACCGAGGACGATGACATCCGCACCGTCAATGGACCGGAGGACATCCGGAAGAGGTTTAGCATCCCCCGGTTCAAGCCATATTTTTTCAATATCCTTTCCCCGCTCCGAAATGGCAAGTTCTCCACGGATCTTGTCTCCGTTTTTTGTCTCCGCAGCGAGGACGACCGATTCCGTCGTCACGGGAAGCACTCTCCCCCGAATAGCAAGGAGATGGTTCATCTCCTCCACTGCGAGGCGAAAATCACCGAACTGCTCCGATATAGCCAGAAGCATGAGATTTCCAAGGTTGTGTCCCGCGAGCCCTCCCCGATCAAACCGGAAGTCGAGAAGCTTCTTGAGGGCGTTGTCATTCTCCGCCAGGGCGACAATACAGTTCCTCACATCTCCTGGAGGAAGCACTCCCCACTCTTCCCGAAGGCGCCCCGAACTGCCCCCTTCATCTGTAACCGTCACAACAGCGACGATATTACGGGTGAAGCCCTTCAACCCTCTGAGGAGAGAGGAAAGTCCTGTTCCGCCTCCGAGGGCGACCACAAAGGGTCCCATGGATAGACGATAGTCTATTGCACGCTTCATGGCGGCCTTTCCCCCACGGGACTGTCTCGTCTTTCGAGAAAAGTCCCCCCGCTCCCGGAGCCGGAAGAAGAGAAAGAGGATCAGAGCAGTGAAGAGCCCCAGTCCGTAGCTGAGAAAAACCTCCATATTTACCATCTTTGGTCCCGAGATATATCTCGATGACGGAGGGTAGCCTCTCCCGGTATACTCCGGAAATGCTGAAAGAGGCGCTCAGCCACCGCAACGGATCGATGCCGCCCCCCCGTACAGCCGATGCCGATATGGAGATGAGTCTTTCCCGTGGCGAGATAGAGGGGAACGATATTCTCGAGAAAGGAGAGAAGTTTTTCCCAGAAACCCTCCGCCCCCTGAGATTGCCAGATATACTCTCGAACCGCCTTATCCTTTCCAGAGAGATGCTGAAGGACTGGAATATAAAAGGGGTTGGTGAGAAACCGGACATCAAATACGAAGTCACAGTCCAACGGGGGGCCGTATTTGAAGCCGAAGGAGCTGAATATGAGAGAGACGCCGATGGTGGGATCCCCGAATTCCGAAAGAAGCCTCTTGCGGATGTCCGCCATGGAGAGGGACGACGTGTCAAAGACCGTATCAGCCATATCGAGAAGGGGCTTGAGCCTCGCTCTTTCTCTTTCGATACCGTCCATGAAGGATCCGCCCCGGGAGAGGGGGTGGCGCCGCCGGGTTTCCTCGTATCGCCGGAGGAGCACTTCGTTCGAGGAATCAAGGTAGAGGATGGATGTTTGGGAACACTCCTTCTTCAGGGCATCCATGGCCGAGGGAAAATCATCAAGAAGGGAGTCGCCCCGAACGTCCATCACTGCTGCAACACCGCACTGTACGGCGGCCCTGTGCTTTTCGAGGAGGACGAGAAGCTGCGAGAGGAGAGCCGGCGGAATATTGTCGATGGCGAACATGCCCTGGTCCTCCAGGATCTTGAGCGCCGTGGTCTTTCCCGCTCCGGACATTCCGGTGATGATGACGCATCGTTTCACTCCCCCGTTTTCATTCTCCATCAGTTCTGACTCCTCCAATCAATGAGTTGGGTCTGCACATTCACCGCTCCAGCCGCAGAGGATCTCCAGTCCGTGAAGAAGGGCGGGAGCTACGGCGCTGAAACATTCTACAGCTGCCTTCTCGCTTCCGGGCAGAGAGATAATCAGGGATTTTTTCCGTAACACAGCGTTGCTCCGGCTGAGAATGGCCCTCGGAGTTATCTTCAGGGAGGCGCTGCGCATGGTTTCGCCTATTCCCGGTACAGAGCGCTCCCCCACCCTTTCAAGGGCTTCGGGGGTTATATCTCTTTGAGAAAACCCGGTTCCGCCCGTCGTGAGGATGAGATGCACATCCTCCGTGTCGCTCCATCGGAGAAGGACCGAGGCCACTCTGTCGATTTCATCCGGCACGGTCTCTCTTAAAATCTCTTCAGCTCCGAGGAGACGAACCATACGGGCCAGAGCGGGCCCTGACGTGTCCTCCCGCTCACCCCGGCTCCCCTTGTCGCTCACGGTCAGTATCGCCGCCCGAAAGGGTCTGAGAAGCTCCATCCTCTGAGAAACGGCGAGAAAGCCTCCTTCTTGCGGCACAAGAAGTGGAAAGGGCCTGTCCGGTGAAGAGATGATGGAGAGAAATACCTCCCCCGCTGAGAGGGATCCTCTGTCGGGACTATTTCCACAAGGAAGGACGAGGCCCGCATCTCCGGGCTGGAGTTCCCCTCTTTGTCCGGGGTTTAAGAGGAGGAGAGAGCGTTTTCGTCCGTTGAAGGACAGCTCTCCCGAGGCGGAGAGGCTGAGATAGCACAGAGAGGACGAAGAGATGCTGCCTTCGTCATTTTCAAGAATTTCAAGAATCCGCATCCGCTGCCCCCTCTTTTGCCTCATAATCCCCGCTCTTTCCTCCGGTTTTTTTCGTCAGCCGAATTCCCTCGATAACCATATCCTTCGACAGTGCCTTGCACATATCGTAAATTGTGAGGGCAGCCACAGAGACCCCCGTGAGGGCCTCCATCTCCACTCCCGTTACGTCTCGCCCCGCTACGGAGCACCGGATATCCACCCGCTGCTCTGCTCCGTGAAGGTCGCAGAAGAGGGTGACGCTGTCAATTCGAATGCCGTGGCAGAGGGGAATGAGTTCTGCCGTCTTTTTAACCCCCATGATCCCTGCCGTCTCGGCGATCCGGAGGACATTACCCTTTCCTGTAAGTTCACCCTCACCCAGGGCTTCGGTGATCGCTCTGTTCAAACGGACCCGTCCCTCGGCGGAGGCGGTGCGGAAAGTCGTCTCTTTGCCGCTCACGTCCACCATTCGAGGACGTCCTTCATCATCGAGGTGGGTCAATCCGGCGGAAGAGTCATGCTGAATATCAGCCATAGAGTTTATCCTCCGATCCGGGACATTCTGGAGGACTGTCCCGTTTCATTTTTTTGTTTTCTATCGAGGGGCGGAATTTCAGTTCTCCCCCTGTCCGGCTTTGCCTCTGCTGCGGCCAGAATTCCCCGGGTGACCTGGTCCCTGTCTTTTTTCCGCAGTCCTTCCAGAATAGAGACACCGGATTCGGAAAAGAGGCACGGTCTGACCATTCCCCGGGAGGTGATCCGGAGACGGTTGCACCTGGCGCAAAAGTGATCGGATACCGCCGAGATAATGCCGATGGCTTGTCCTCTACTCTGCGACCGATACTTCCTGGCGGGGCCGCAGACATTCTCTGTGCCCTGATCTGCGGGGAGGGGGGTCCAGCTCTCCGGTGCCGGAAGAAGAGAGAGGATTTCTTCCGCCGGCACAAAGGAGGGAGGCGCCCACACATCGCTGTCGAGGGGCATAAACTCGATGAACCTCAGGAGACCCCCCTTTTCTCGGGCAAATTCAGTAAGGGAAGGAACTTCTTCAAGGTTATAATCCCTCATGACCACCATATTCATTTTCATGGGTACCTGTCCCGTCTCCCTGAGGGCGTCTATTCCCCGAAGCACATCCTGCAGATCTCCTCCCCGCGTCACGGAACGAAATTTTCCGGGATCGAGGGTGTCAAGGCTTATATTCACCGATTCAAGGCGCAGGCCGGAGAGCTGCTTCGCCCACTTTTCGAGGGAGGTACCGTTGGTCGTCAGAGCTATTTTCAATGAGGGGAAGCTCTTTCTGACATCATCTAGAAAGTGAACGAATCCCTTCCGGACAAAGGGCTCTCCTCCGGTAAATCGAATTTTTTCGACTCCCAGTTCTACAAGAACGCCGCAGAGAAAGAGGATACTCTCGTAGGACATGATCTCTTCATGAGGAATCCAGGGAACGCCGCCGGGGGGCATGCAATAGACACAGCGCAAGTTGCATCGATCCGTCACGGAAATACGGACGTAGCTTAAAACTCTGCCAAAGGGGTCCTTCATTCTGCAGGCCATCGGTACCCTCCCATGCGGTCCACTTCGTCGCGCCACTCCCGATCTTCGAGGGCTTCGTGGAGGGCGATTATTCCCGGATGCTCCTCGTACTCGGTCCGATAGATAAGTTCATAGGGCTCCTCCGCCAGGGGAAGAAACTCAAGGCCGAGAGCGTCAGCCGCAGACTTTATTCCGAAAGCTACGTCGGCGAAATCGAGGGCGACACGGTTGGCGGCGTCGAAATGCGTAGCGCACTGGGCATCATATCCCCGGATTCTCTCGGGAGCAATCCCCTTCTGAGAAAGAAAATAGTCGAGAAGAACGCGGGTGCCCGCTCCGGGCTGACGGTTGATGATTGAGACATCTACTCTAGCGAGGTCCTCCACAGAGAGAATATTCTTCGGATTTCCCTTTTTAAGGATCATTCCCTGCAGACGGTAAAAGAGAAGTCTGCGACAGATTCCCGGTAAATCTGTTCCGAAAAGCTGCTCGAGGAAGGGGGTGTTGTATTCTCCGCTTGTTCCGTCCAGAAGATGGCAGGCCGCTACATGGCACTCTCTCCGAAAGAGGGAGGCCAGACCTCCCATGCTGCCTACGGAGCGTAGAACAATATCCCCGCCCCTTTTTCTGGCGTGGGTGACGATCCGCTCGAAGGCCGGATCGTTAGACCCGGAAAAAAGGATGCGCTCCTTCCACGGAACATCCCGGAGGAGCATGAGGGGGATAAGGCTCTCCTTCGGTTTCTCCGCGCTTTCCAGAGGAAACAGTGCAAGTCCGTCAGCTTCGGCAAGGGGAAGAAGGGAGCCTGCAGCGGAAGGGAGGGCGTATCCCCTCTTTCTTTCGTCAATTTCCGCGCATTTGAAGCGGACCCACTCTTCCTTTCCCCGGGAGGATGAATAGGGTTGGAGAAGCGAGATCTCCGTGCTTCCTCGAGCGAGGGCGGCCTCGGAGAGCACTTTGTCGAGGTCAAAAGACCCTCTGAAGAGAAGCTGAAGGGCCGGAAAAACGACGGACCAAAGAATCACGGCGGTGGACATGGGAAATCCCGGCAGGTTGATGAGGGGCTTTCCGTGCAGCAGGGCCGCTGCGGCCGGTCTTCCCGGCTTCATGAGCAGCCAGCGGAAGAGAGGCGTTCCTCTTTCCTCGAAGACCGTGAAGGTGTAGTCCCGCTCCCCCTTCGCCGACCCTGCGCTCACGAGGAGCATATCGTACTGGGGTGCCTGCTCTTCTAAAAAAGCTCCAATCTTCTCCGGATCATCAGGCAGACAGGGTGCGACGTCCACGGGAAATCCCCATTGATCAAAATACCCCTTCACGAGAAGGGAGTTCGTCTCGCCAACTATTCCGGGAGCAGGATCCATGGTAAGCCACTCATCAAGCTCTGCAATCTCGTTGCCCGTGGGGATATACAGCGTTCGCGGCAGAGGGAGCACCTCAACCTCCCCGACTCCTGCAGCGGCAAGCAGAGCGGAAAGGACGGGAGTCACTCTATCTCCTTTTCTGGCGATTACGGAGCCGGAAAGGACATCCTCACCGAGGGGACGGATGTTCTCCCCCGAGACGACGGACTTGACGATGGAAAGCTCCTTCTCTTCAGTAAGATACGCGTCCTCCATCATAATAACTCCGTCAAAGGGCGGAGGAACCTCTCCTCCAGTATTCACCCAGACGAACCGCTCCTTTTCGAATCGGACGGGAGACGACGGCAGGGCTCCCGATGTAGCGTCGGAACAGAGGGCGTATCCGTCCATGGCTGAGGCGTTGTAATGGGGGACATTCCGCAGAGCGATCACATCTGCGGCGAGTGTTCTGTTCAAACACCTCGTTATCGAACAACGAACTGACGGAAGGGGGCGGATGGATTCTTGAAGAATTTTCCATGCCCGGCTCAGGGGAATATGAAGGGCGTCTTTTACCAGAGCCATACTTCGGCCTCCTCTCCTGCACGAAGGGTTTCACAGGACGGAGGAAGGTGAAAAAGACCGTCCGCCCTATAGAGGGCTTTCGAAAAGGATGATTGGATCGGTGAGGGAAGGGCTTTCCCTTCTAAAAAGGTACAGGGGACGAACTCTTCCATGCCTGTGTGGCCGAAAAGGGGCGCTCCGAGAGGAAGAAGCAACTTTCTCCACGGCTCTAAAACCTCCCCCCAGATCAGAGCTGAAAGAAGAGGAAGAAGGACCGTCCAGGCGGTGACGAAACAGGAAAAGGGGTGTCCCGGCAGGCCGAGCACGAGTTTTCGTTCTTCCTTCATTCCGGCAATGAGAGTCGGCTTTCCCGGAGACATGAGGATGCCCCTGACGAGCAGACCCGGAGAGGGAAGGGATGAAAGCAGAGAGGAGCAGTAATCCCGGACGCTCACAGACGATCCGCCGCTGAGGATGACCACGTCCCCTTCTGAGAGAGCAGCGGAAAGAGCTGTTTTCAGGGCTTCTGGAGTATCTGGGATGATGCCTGAGAAAGTGCTTTCATATCCTTCTTTCTGAAGCAGAGAGGAAAGTATATGGGAGTTCACATCCCGAAACTTTCCCGGCGGAAGGTCTTTCTCTTCCGAAGAAACAATCTCGTCACCCGTACTGAGTATGATAATCTTGAGGCAGGGTACCTCCGGCATAACTTCTCCCGCCATGGCCAGAAGTCCGGCGGTCCGCCAGTCGATCTTTGCTCCTCTTGGAAGGAGGACGCTTCCTTCAGAAAACTCTTCCCCCGCCCGGAGGAGATTTTCTCCTCTCTGAACGGACGTTCTGGCTTCTATCCAGTCTCCGGCGGAGTCAGCGTCCTCAGCCATCAACACAGCATCCGCCTCCCCGGGAAGAATGCCGCCGGTGTGAATCACCGCGCACTCTCCAGCTGTGACGATGAAATCCGGTTCTGATCCCATGGGAACCTCGCCGACAATCCGCAGAAAGGCTGGAGCGCCGGGAGCAGCGCCGAAAGTATCTGCACTTCTCAGGGCGTATCCGTCCCGGGTGGACCGGGAGCGGGGAGGAAAATCCTCCGATGCCTTCAGCGTTTTCAGCAGGCGTCCCGTACCGCCCCCGGCAAGAGACATCCTCCCCGTATCCACAGACCAGGGAAAGGCGAGAGTATCGGCTGTATAGGCGATGGCCCTCTCCCGGGGCATCAATTCTTCAACGAATCCCGCCATGATATATTCCGTCCTTTCTTTCCGGCGGGCCGAAGGTCAGCGGACCTCCACCACGAGCACCGGGTAGCCCGCTTGTTTAAGGGTAGACGACAGCGAAACGGCTGACGATCGCTCTTTTCCCGCGGCCACAGTGACCCTGTAGAATGTCTTTCCGCCTACAACTGCCGCGGTGATGGCGGTAGAATATCCTGATTTTGATACCTGCTGCCGAAGGGACTCTGCTGAATCTCTGGATGTAAATGATCCTATTTGAACTCCCCACCGGCTATCCTTCATAGACGGAGTTCTTGGTTTTTGAACCGGCACCGAGGGCTTTTGTGGCTGCGGTTTTCTTACCGCCCCTCCGGACTTCGATTCAGGCGGAGAGGCGATAGGAGATTTCTCCTGTGCCGCAGGCGCTGCCTTCCCGGATGAACCGGTCGGAACTGCAAGGGCGACTTCACCTCCCCCTTTCCCTTCCGTTTTCCTTTCTGTTGGAGGAGAGGGTTCGGCAGGAGTAGGGAGAACTCCTTTAGGCGGAGCTTTTTGAGGTACTGCCGGACGGGTCCGGACTACGGGTGAATTGTAGGTGCTGCTTTTATCGCCGGAAAGGAAAAACATCTTGACCCCGACTATGAGAAGCCCCACAGCCACGAGGCCTATCACCGGAAGCATGATATCCCCGAAGGGAACGACGGAACGCTTTTCCTTCAATCTTCTGCTTTCTCTCGTGGCCATATTTTTTCCCTCCTTTATGTACTCGACTGAAAATAAAAGAGCAGGAATCTTGCGGGAAGATTCCTGCCACGAAATATCCGACAAGAGAAGGACTGCTGCTTCCTCTCAAGAACCTGCCCAGAGTCACCGGCCAAGCGTACGTTATTTTCCGCTCTTCTGGTTTTTCCGTATTATGGACGGTATATCGTAAGACGCCTTCGGAACACCGTTCATGGTAAAAATATCCTCGTCCTGCCCCGGAAGGACTTCCGTCTCTTCAAGTATGACCCCCGCTGACTTGCTCTTCGGAGCAGTCTTTGCGAAATTGGTCATGGTCCTTTTTTCCTTCTCGGCTGAAAATCCGGTGGCGATCACCGTGATCTGAATTTTATCAGACATATCCTCGCAGACGGTGTGCCCCCATATGACAATTGCGTCCGGATCGGCCGTTTCAGTGATGATCTGGGCTGCTTTGCGTATTTCATGAATTCCCAGATCCGATCCTCCGGTGATATTGAAGAGGATGCCCTTCGCTCCCTTCATAGGAACGGACATAAGAGGGGATTTAATGGCAGTTTTCGCCGCAATTTCAGCCCGATTCTCCCCCTCGCCGGATCCTATCCCCATGATGGCCGAACCGGCGTTCTGCATCACGGTTCGGACGTCGGCGAAGTCAACATTGATGAGACTGGGTTTGAGAATTAGGTCTGTGACCCCCTGGACTGCCTGGCGCAGCACTTCATCAGCAAGACGATAGGCCTCTGAGTGTTTCGTTTTTTCATCCGTCAGCTCAAGAAGCCGGTCGTTTTCCACCACCAGCAGTGCGTCCACCTTTTCTCTCAGCTCCGCTATGCCCTCAGAGGCCTGCTTCCGCCGCCTGTTCATTTCGAAGGAGAAGGGAAAGGTCACCACGGCGACCACAAGGGCACCGGATTCTCTCGCAACTTCAGCGATGACGGGAGATGCACCGGTTCCCGTGCCGCCCCCCATTCCAGCGGTCAGAAAGACCATGTCGGCTCCTGCTACGGCCTCCCGGATTTTGTCCACGGATTCTTTGGCGCTGTTCGATCCGATTGAGGGGTCTGAACCCGCACCGAGACCCTTTGTCAGCTTCTCTCCGAGGGCGATTTTCGTGGAGGCTTGAGAAAGCTGCAGGGCTCCGATATCGGTGTTCGCCGCGATGAAATGGACTCCATCCACCCCGCTGCGGATAATATGATTCAGGGCATTTCCTCCCCCGCCGCCCACTCCGATGACTTTTATTTCCTCTCTATGAGGCCTCGGAGAATCAGGTACCTGGAATACATGCTCCATTTTTCTTTCCTCCCAAAGATGCGGAATGCAACACTCAAAAGAGTTCCTTGAGCGATTTTTTCAGATAATCCATAAAGGCGCGAAAGCCCATACTTTCACCTCTGCCGGCTGACTTCCGTTCACTTTTAGCCGCATTCTGCAGAGAGAGGAGGGCTGACCCGGAACGGAGGTGGGATACCGGTGTCTCGATAAAGCGATAGGGATTTCTCTCCTTGCTTGTCATGTACCGGATGATACCGGCCGCGGTCGTATACTCGCAGTCGTTTCTTCCCGGAGGCATCTGGTACATATCGAGAGGTTCGGCAACCCGTACAGGAAGATTCAGCATTTCCGACGTATAGGACTCGATACCCGGTGTTTTTGCCACTCCTCCGGACAGGACAATTCCCGCGGGGAACATGTGGAGGCTGTAATCAGTGATCTGATGCGAGACATATTCGGTGAAAAGTTCTTCAAGCCTGCACGTCACCACCTCCGAGGCCTCCCGTATATTGAAGGTCTTCGTCCGACCGCGAACATCCACATCAAGCTCCTGCTCCTCATTTTCCTCGTCGCTCAGAGAGACCATCTTCTTGATCTCTTCCGCCTTGCTGATCGGTATCTTCATGATATAGGCCAGATCGTTGGTGATATGGTCGCCCCCTATGGGGATAACGGCAAGTTTGACAGGACGGCCGTCCGTATAGAGCGCTAGTCCCGTCGTTCCTCCGCCGATGCACAGGGAGATGACTCCGGCTCTGGTCTCCTCGTCTGTCAAGGCTCCGAGAGCGCTTGCAAGGGATTTAATGACAAGTCCGTTCACTTCGACTCCCGCGCTCTCCACGCAGTTGATGATATTCTGCACGACAGTGGTGGGAATGATAACGGACTGAAGTTCCATTTCAAGGCGAATCCCCGTCATGCCAAGGGGATCGTCAATTCCTGAGTTTCCGTCAATCGAATATTTCACGGGGATGGTATGAAGGGTAAGGCGGTTGGTGGGAATGGAGAGCTCGCTTTGAGCCGCTTCAATAACCCGCTCCACATCGGCAATGGAGACCTGGCGCGGGGTTCTTCCGAGAGAGACCATTCCTTTCGATGTGACGGAGGACACATCCAGTCCGCTGAAAGAGATCGTAGCTTCGGTGATCTCGAAGCCGACCATGTTCTGGGCGTCCTTCACCGCCTGTCGTACAGACCGGACAGCCTGCTCAAGATTTATGATGAGTCCCTTGCGGATTCCCTGAGACGGAGCGAAGCCTACACCGATGATCTGCGCCTCCTGGAAACGGGAGTCACGCTCTGCGACAATCACCGCTATTTTGCTTGTACCGAGATCCAGTCCAACAAGTATTTCCGGCTCTTTGTACACTTATTTCCCGCTCCCTTCCTTACCGCGGCCCTGCACACTCCTGACAATAATTCTGTCCGAATAGGTTGTATCTATTATAATGTCTTCACCTGAAAATTGTAACTGTTGAAGGATCTGCGACAGAGCGGAAAAAATCTCGCTCCATCGTTTCCTGTCACCGGTAAACAGCAGGCGGACGGTTTTTTTCTTAAGCTGCCAGAAAACCTCCAACAAGAACTGCCCTTCTCTTCTCGAAACAACCAACTTCTCCATTTGAGAAAACCATTCCGTGGCGGAGAGGCTGTCGATCCATCCGGCAAGGGTCTCTACGGGAAAGACGGACTTGCTCACCACTTGTCCTTCCTTTAGATTTCCTTCGGGAGACGGAAAGGTATCCGCAAGAACCACCGGAGGAGAGGAAGGAGGCTTTATTTCCGCGAGCCTGGCATTCAGCGGGTGGTCCTTTTTCCAGATCGATCCTTCTCGGGAGAGATAAAAATCTCTTTCCTGCCATCGAAAAAGCAGCCACGGCAGAAGAGGCTTAATCTCGACTGTATAGGAAAGAAGGGTCTCCCTCTCGATGGTCACTGAAAGGGGCGCTTCCATTTCAAGCCTTTGCCGAAGATCCTCCCGGCGGAGATGGAAGAGAGGCCAGAAACGCACCATATCGGGTTCGAGATTCTGCCAGAAAAGGGCCTCCGCCACAGGGTCGTCCGCGCGTATCTGCAGCTTTTCAAGAGAAAAAGACTGGGTAAAATCCTCCCAGGAGGCGAACGCTCCAGCAATAAGAGCGGTAAGGAGAAGAAAGACTGTCCAACGCTTCATAATGCCGATCACTCACCATCCGCCCGAGGGCTGAAAATAATCGCCGGGCACGGAGAGCGTCAAGCTCCGCTTCACATCGTAACTGAAACGGCCTCTGCCTTCGCCCTTTCCAGAAAGAGCTCCCCTACGGTTGAGACATCTCCCGCTCCGATAGTCAGCAGAATGTCTCCTTCAATGAGTCGGTTTCCGATCTCCATAGCCCCCTGCTCATGGGAATCGCACAGGATGCACTCAAGGCCGGGCACGCCCGCGAGAAGGTTTCCGATGAGTTCAGAGGTGATACCCTCAAGAGGTTCTTCATCGGCCTCAAAGATGGGAAGGAGCAGTACCGTATCCGCCGACGAAAGAACTGAGGCGAAATCTCGAAAAAGGGCTTTTGTCCGGGTGAAACGGTGGGGCTGAAAGACTACCCGGATCGGCCTTCCTGGAAACATTCCATCAAGGGCCAAAAGGGTTGCTCCGATTTCTCTCGGATGATGGCCGTAATCATCATAGACTTCGATGCCGTTCACCTGTCCGAGGTGCTGCAGGCGCCTTTTCGCTCCCTTAAAATCCTTGAGCGTTCTGCGGATCATGGCGGAGGGGATACCCAGGCGATGGGCGACGGCATAGGCGGCCATGGCGTTCAGAATATTATGCTCCCCTGAAACCGAGAGCTCCAGATCATCGATGGGTTTTCCTTCGTAGGCGAGGGAGAAGGTTGATCCTCCTCCGGCGAGATGACGGACATTATATGCCCCCCAGGTCCATCCGAGGCCCCATCCATAGGTGATATAGCTGTCAGCAGAGAATTGCCCCGAAGAGAGGATTTTTTGAATTCCAGCATCTTCTCCGCAGAGCACCCGGATTCCGCCCTTCTTGGGATTGCCGAGGAAGCGGGTAAAGGCAGCAAGAACGCTGTTGAAGGTCGGATAATAATTGACATGATCCCAGTCGGCATTGGTCACCACGGCGATGTCGGGGTGGAACATTTCAAAGGAACCATCGCTTTCGTCGAGCTCAGCCACCATACAGGGGCCGTTACCGAGCTTTGCGTTCACTCCGATATCGCACAGCTCACCGCCTATTGCAAGGGTCGGACGATGCCCTGCCTGCTCGAGAATAAGGGAAATCATCGAGGAAGTCGTCGTCTTTCCATGGGTTCCCGCCACGCCGATGCCGAAGCGGGAATCGAAGAGCCAGCTCAGGACTTCTCCCCTTTTCGCCACGGCAACACCGCGGCTTCTGGCTGCGGCGATCTCCTCGTTGTCCTCGGGGATCGCGCTGCTGTAGACGAGGAGGTCAGGAAGAAATTTATCCATATGGGCCCGGCCGTGGCCGAGCACGACAGCGATTTCCTCATGGAGTACTTTATCAATATAAGATGTGTGGCTCATATCACAGCCGCTCACTTCGTATCCAAGTTCTGCCAGAAGGAGAGCAAGACCGCTCATTCCGGCACCGCCAATTCCCATGAGATGAATCCTGCATATACCCTCTAAGTGTGGTATTGAGGTTTTCACGATTAGTTAATCTCCCTTCCAATACTGGACGAGATCAGTCTCCAAAGCGCTTCGGACTCATCTCCCTCCGAAAAATACTCCCGACATATGTCTTTTTCTCGAAGGATGCTCAGTATCTTCCCCTGTAATAATTCCAGTGAATCGTCCTCTTTCCAGACTTCTCCTCCGGTTCGTTCTGCAAAACAACGGGCATTTTTTTCCTGGTGATTGTCTGCAGCCTCCTTCCATGGTATGACTACGGAAGGAATACCTCCGGCCATGAGTTCGTAAAGGGTGGAAGCACCCCCTCGCGTCACGGCTCCGGAGAGCAGAGAATAAAAATCCGTCATATCCCACTGCTTCCCGGCAGCGAGAAAAGAACTTCTTCTCTCCCGGGGTATCGCAGCGTACATTTCTTCTTCATATGCACCGAGTGTAAGGAAAATGAACTGGTCGAATTCTTTCTCCCCGATAATACAACTTAGTAATTGTATCAGTCGTTGGCTCATAAGTGAACCTCCGAGAATGCCGATTATCTTTTTTTCTGGAAATGGCACACCATTAATAATGTTTTCCCAGGCTTCCCGGGGATTTTTTCGCCGAAGAGGGCGAATCGGAATGCCTGTAACTGTAAACTGATCTTTTGCAAGGGGGTCGCAGATGCTCCACCCCGAGGCGACGGGAAGTCCCAATTGAGAGGCGAGGCGAGTTACTTTTCCTGCAGCACAGTTCTGTTCGTGGATAACCGCAGGTGTTCTCGTCATTCGGCTGACAAGAAGAGGGATAAACGAAATGTATCCGCCGAAAAGGACGCAGCAATCGATACTTGACTCTTTCATAAACTTGTGAAAGGAGAAGAACGCTGCAAGGAGCTGTCTCCATCGTCGTGCTCTGGGCAGAAGACCTTTCACTCCGAAGGGTGAACCCGAAAGCGGAAGAAGAAAAGGCTCGATCCCCCGGGAGGAGTAAATCTCCCTTTCCAAGGGTCGCGAACCACAGACGTAAGATATAGAGACATCCTTCCTCCGCGACGCGATCCATTCACCGAAGGAAACTGCGGGAAAAATATGCCCTCCTGTTCCTCCTGCTACGAGACAGATCCTAGTCACCCTGATGTCACCTCCCTGCTGGCTCTCAGAAGAATGCCTATCTTGATCCACATAAGAAGCAGAGAGCTTCCCCCGTAGCTGATGAAGGGAAGGGGTATGCCGGTAAGGGGCATCAGCTTGAGAACGCCTCCGAGATTGATGAAGAGAGGCAGAAGTATGGAGATGGAGATACCCCACACCATAGAGGAGAGAAAGGGGTCGGTAATAGCCCTGCAGGTCCAGCAGACCCGGATTGTCCATAAAAAGAAGAGAAGGATCACTCCGAAGGTCCCGATAAACCCGAATTCCTCTCCTATGGTTGCGAAAATGTAGTCCGTATGAGCTGCGGGAAGGAAGTTCAGCTTTTGCAATCCTTTCCCTATTCCGGTTCCGAAGAGACCGCCGTTTGAGAAGGCGACAAGCCCCTGGATGACCTGGAAACCGCTGTCCATCGGCTGGCTCCAGGGATCGACAAAGGCAAGATATCTCCGCAGCCGATATCCCGCCTTCAAAATATAAAAGAAAAATACGGCAAATCCCGCACCACCGATCAGAAGAGGCCACCCCCACCCCCGGTTGTGAACGTGAATCGCCATTGCGAGGGCAAAGATGAGAATCGTGCCGCCCATATTCGGCTGAAAGAGAAGAGGAATGGTAGACATTGTGAGAACTATTCCTGTGACGGAAAAGAAGGCTTTCAATCCTGTTTTCTCCGAATTGACAAGCACCTTTGAGAGATGAATCGCAACGACAAGGGATAAAAGCTCGAGAGGCTGGAATCTGAGCGCTCCGTATCCAAGCCATCGGCGGGCACCTCCAGCCTCGATACCGATACCCGGTATGAGGGTCAGCCATAACAGAACTAAGGTAAAGAGCCACAGAACACCACTGGACTTCTGCCAGAAAATGGGCGGAAGCATGTAGGAGATGATCATTCCTCCCATGCCGAAGAGAAACCACTGCACCTGGCGGAAGCCTACGGCAAAGGGTGTACCGTACTCTTCAAGGGATGTCTGGGATGTGAGGGAGAAGATCATCATAATGCCAAAGACAGTGAGTACAAGGGGGATGATCCAGAGAAAGGGATCAGTCCTTCCGGCCGCGCGAAGGTCGCTCGTTTGAAGTGCCCCTGCTCCGAGGACTCTCTGGTCAGCCATTCTCATCCTCCTTCAGCCCGCTGACGATCGCCTTAAAATGTTCTCCTCTTTTTTGATAGTTCGGATACATATCCCAACTTGTGCAGGCCGGAGACAGAAGAACCACTTCTGCACCCGGAAAATGAGCTGCCTGACGCACGGCGTCTTCCATATCCTCAGCCTGGAGAATCGCCTCGAAACCGACATGGGCGAGTGCCGCGGTGATGTTTTCCCGCTCTTCTCCGAGGACGACAGCGGCGAGGGCCTCTTTTTTCACCGTCTCGGCAAGGGGAGCATAATCCTCCCCCTTGCCCTTTCCTCCGAGAATAACCACCTTGGTTCCCTCTATGGAGGTCAGAGCAGTGGAGCTGGAGGCCACATTGGTCCCCTTGGAATCGTCAATATATATTCTGCCGCCCTTTTTCGCAACAAATTCGCAGCGGTGTTCCAGGCCGCGGAACCCCTCAAAAAGGGCCCCAAGATCACCCCGGACACCCAGAAGATGAAGAGCTCCGGCTGCCATGGCGGCATTCTCGATATTATGGCTTCCCAGGAGGGGAAGGTCAGGAAAGGAGAAGAGAAGGTTTTCATCTCCATCTTGCCGCAGAAAAGCCGCATTACGGTCTTTATCCGCAGTAATGGATGAGAAGGCTGAAGGGTCGCTCATCCCCTGCCAATAAAAGAGGGTAATCCTTCCCTCTTTGGCATCATCTACCTCAAGAGCTGCCCTGTCCCTCTCCTGAAGGATGACAGGGCTTCCTTTTTGTCGAGTTGTTAAAATTTTCTTTTTCGCCCGGACATATTCTCCGTAGCTTCCGTGCCAGTCGATATGATCGGGTGCAAGATTCGTCACAATCGAAAGATCGCAGGCCAGAGAGGTGTTCCAGAAAAGCTGAAAGCTGCTGAGTTCTACGACGATGTAATCCCACGGCTTTCCTGCGGCCTCGGCGAGGGGAATGCCGATATTTCCGGCCACGGCAGTACGGAATCCTCGTTTTTTGAGCATATGGCCGAGCAGGGAGGTTGTGGTGCTCTTTCCGTTGCTCCCGGTGACACCGAGGATCTTTCCGGAGAGATGGGGGGCGAGAAAATCAAGCTCACCCATGACGGTTATTTCCCGGCTGCGGGCTTCCTTCACTGCGGGTGACGAAGGAGGAATACCTGAACTGAGAAGCATACATTCACTCTCATAGGCTCGGGCAGTATGCTCCTCCTCCCAGGGGATATTCAGGGCCTTGAGTTTCTCCGGGATGGAAGTATCCGCGACGGGCCTATCGGCCGAAATGAAAACTCGGGCCCCGAGAGAGGACGCGAAGGCAGCCAGGCTGAGTCCGCTCACGCCCGCTCCGATGACGGTGATCCGTTTCCCTTCGCAGAAAAGAGGATTGAACATCCCTTGTCCCTCCTGACCCTTTCCTTCGCCCTATTCTGAAAAAAGACGGGCAATAAAAATCGCGATAATAGTCATACCTGCGGCGTGAACCAGCCAGAAGCGAATAACGATCTGGGTTTCACTCCATCCGAGCAGCTCAAAATGATGGTGGATCGGGCTCATGAGAAAAAGCTTTCTTTTATATCCATAGATAGCGACAAGCTGTGCCGCAACGGAAAGAATTTCAAGGCCAAAGAGAAAACCCAGGGGGATAAGGGCGAGGAGGCAGTCGCCGTACACACAGAGACTGATGAGCATCCCCGCAAGGAAATGAGACCCCACATCTCCCATAAACACCTTGGCAGGGTGGGCATTATGCCATAGAAAAGAAGCGCAGAGGACGAGCCCTGTCAGGGCGGCGTAATAGACCGGATCTTCAAGGGGAAGCCAGATGAGGGCTCCGAGAAGGGAGAGGGAACAGGCTCCGGCAGCGAGGCCGTCAAGGCCGTCTGTGACGTTTACCGCGTTCAGCATGCCAATAGTGACGAAGACCATGAAGGGGACCGAAAACCAGGCCGGCATTTCAATTCCTGGCCAGAGACTGATGCCTCTATAAACGGCTGTCCAATACGCCCACGGAACAACCATGAGGATCTGGGCCGCCAGCTTGTAGATGCTGGCAAATCCCTCACTGGATTTCATACGAAACTTGATCCAGTCGTCGATAAAACCAATGCATGCCGCTCCTATGGGAAAAAACCAGAGTCCCGCGAGCTCCATCCAGTCCCCTCCGGATAGCCCCGCCGTCAGTGGAATGGAGAGAAGAGCCACTGGAAGAAACACCACTCCTCCCATGGAGGGAGTGGCGGATTTTGTCTCGATATGGCTCCGGGGGCCGTAAACCTTCTGAATCTGAGTAACGCGCCAGATTTTCAGCCGTACGATCCATTTCTCCTGCAGCCATATTTCGAGAGTGGCGATGACGACCAGAATGAAAACAAACTTCATGATGATTCTTCCTCCCCGGTGAGGGCGTCCACGATGCGGTCAAGACGGTTTCCGTGAGATCCCTTCACAAGAAGAACGTCTCCTTCTCGAAGATCTTCGGAAAGTTGCTTCACAAGGTCTGGGATAGAGGAAGTATATTCAAGGGATGAAGGAAATCCCCCTTCAGCGAACATGTCTTTCCACAGATCGCCCGTCAACCATACATGATCGAAGGAGTCGAACAGGGGCAGTAGCCGTCGATGATACTCCGGTCCCTGAGGACCAAGTTCGCGCATCTCACCGACCACTGCGAGTCGCCGCCGTGCAGGAATTTCCGCGGTTTCAGTAAGAGCTGCGGTCAGGGATGAGGGGTTCGCATTATAGGCATCGTCGATAAGAAGCGCTCCGGAATCGAGGGTGATCATCCGCCCTCTTCCTCTCAGAGGTTCAATCGCCTCGATTTCATTCAAAATCTTTTCACGGGAGGCGCCGCAGTAAAAGCTGACGGCAAGGGCAAATCCCAGGGGGTATGCGGAGTGGCGGCCGAAAAGACGGGTGGACGCGTAGAGGCTGCCTCCGGGATAGGAGAAATCAAAGGTCAGGCGCGGTTCTCCCCGGGAGAATTGAAACTCCGGTGATGCGACGGAAAAGTCACCTCTGTCGAAACCAACGCTGAACGTTCGAATTTCGGACGGAAGGGCTGCTGCTCTTTGTGTAAGGGCATTATTGTCACCGTTATAGAAAAGGACCTCGAGGCGACGTGAGCGGGTGATCTCAAACTTTGCCTCAAGAACGCCTTCAAAGGAGATGAGTCCCTCCAGATGCGCGGGTGCGACCTCGGTAATCACAGCGAGAGAAGGAGGGAAGTATGTGACCATCTCTTCAATTTCGCCCGGGTGGTTGGTCCCCATCTCAAGAAGAAGAATATCTGTTTTTTCAGGAAGGGAGAGGATCGAAAGGCCGCAGCCAACGAGGGTGTTATAGCTGTGCCCCGCCGAGTGAACAGAAAAGGACGTCTGAAGGCACCGGCGGAGAAATTCGCGGGTTGTCGTTTTTCCAACGCTTCCCGTGAGGGCGATGAAGTCTATATCTTTTTCCAGAGCAAGTCTCCTGGAGGCAAGAAGGGGCACCTCTCTGTAGCAGTCGGCAAGGAGGATGGAGGAGACACCCTCGGGGACATTGCAGTCGTCCTCACAGAGTATGAGTGAGGCGCCCTGCTCTACCGCCCGGGGAATAAAAACATGCCCGTCCTGATTTTCTCCTCGAAAGGCCACAAAAGCATCTCCCGGAGAAACAAGTCTGCTGTCGGCAACAAAAGCCCCTGGAATAGGTCCGTCAGGACCGTTTAGTGTTTTCTCTGCGAGGGCGGCGAGGGAAGAAAGGTTTTTCATATCTCGGTCACCCCTGAATCCTCTGCCCAGGAGAGAACTTCCCCTCTGTCGGAGTAGGGAATTCTTTCTCCTCCGATAACGATATACTTTTCAGGCCCTTTCCCTGAAAGTACAACCACGTCACCACTCTGAGCCTCATCGAGGGCTGTTCGTACCGCAGTTTTTCTGTCGAGGATCACCCGTACATCCACGGGCCTACTCTCTGACAGAACTCCTTCAAGAATCTGTTCGGCTATTTTTCGGGGATCTTCCCGCCTCGGATTATCCGAGGTAATGATCACCTTCTGCGCCAGAGAGGCGGCAATGCGCCCCAGGGCAGGGCGGTTCGGTTCGAAACGCTCCCCTCCGTGGCCGAAGAGGGAAACCAGCGTTCCCGAACACATTGTCTGAAGCTCTCCAAGCACGTTTTTGAGTGCTGTGGGGGTATGGGCGAAATCGATGATGACGGTCACTCCATTGGAAAAAAAATATTTTTCGAGCCTGCCTGGAACCTGCACCATAAATTTCATGGCATCGGCCAATTCCTTTTTTTGGTCAGGGAAGAAAAAGCCAAGCAGGGTCAGTGCACCCAGAGCATTATACACGTTAAAACGGCCTGGAAGAGGCAGAAAAAGAGGTACTTTCCCCTCCTTCGGGGAGGTGACGAGGGAAAACTCACTCCCTGCAATTGAAAGGGCAACCCCTTCTCCCCGGATATCCAGGGTGTCGGCATCGAGGCCGAAAGACAGGATATTTTCGGTATACAGGGACTGGATTCTTCTACCCCAGAGGTCGTCTCCATTTGCTGCACCCTGCCAGCGGGGTTTCATTAAAGATGAAAAAAGCCTGGTTTTTGCCTGAAAATACTCCTCTAGAGTACCGTGATAATCAAGATGCTCTTCACTCAGGTTTGTAAAGACTGCCCCATCGAACCGGCACCCTTCAAGTCTATCCAGAATCAGCCCGTGAGAAGAAGCCTCCATGACACAGGCACCGCAGCCGTTTTCGACCATAGCCGCAAGTTCCCG